>NZ_KV815312.1:110580-178439 GCF_001814205.1 Rothia sp. HMSC036D11 | reverse complement strand
TGTCAGGAATTTTCCAGATTTTGCAAATATTTTTACCACAAAATGCATTACACCCGTGTATTACACATTAAAGAAATTGAATTAGCTTATATACCTAAACTAAATTTTATTTATGAACGAATCAACTAACGATTATTAATATTTTGAAAAATCATAAATTTATACTGTCTCACATATTTCCAAGACGGTGGCTTCCACCGGTATAGAATTTTTAACATTCTCCCCCAACCCATAACCCGCGACGACGTTAGCCCCCCCTCCCCAAAAAAAATTCAGCGGGTGTGTACGCTGTGCACACAATAGGATGCGCATCCTCAGGTATTGAGGATGCGCACCCGTTTCGCGCGAATCACTTTGCGAAAGTGTCCCTGCTGGTTATTACATGCCCGGCTTAGTGGGCTGTACCGGATTTACTGCCGGGACCGCCTTCGGGTCGGGGAGTTTTCCCGGAGACACCGGGACAGCATTGCTGGGCATCTCGGGGGAAAGCTGACCGTTATAGGTAACCCGGTAGGTTCCGTCAGCCTCTACCCGGGCTACCGTGTGCCCGTCGGCATAGTTCTTAGTCCAAGAACCATCCGCCGCAACGGTACTGGTACCGTCTTCCCCAACGCTCGTCCAGCCACCGTCGCCGTCGACATGATACCGAGAACCCGTGGTATCAACGTAGTCCCAGGAAGCTTCGCGGTGGATTACGTATTCGCCAGGGGTCAATGCGTTGGGGTTTTTCGTGACATTGTGTTCATCATTCGCAGCATTCGCCCCTCCAGGATCGGCCTGTTGCTGCTGGGCACCACCTTGGGCTTCAGCGCCCTGGTTCGCTTGTGCTCCACCGTTGGCATCGGCGCCGGTTACACTGCCACTCTGTGCGCCAGTGCCGGAGTTTTGATCCGCCCCAGTGCCGCCTTCAGCACCAGAATTTGCTGCGCCGCCGTTAGCGCCTGAACCGGAGTTTCCACCACCGTTGCTCACCGTGCCAGCTCCACCGGCGCTAGCCGTCTTGGAGGCTGTTGTTGATGATGAAGACGATGGGGAAGAATTCGAAGCATCATTAGAGCTATTTGAACCACAGGCGCTCAAAGCCATAATGCCAGCAACAGCCAGGGATACATATACAGGTACCTTCGTGGTAGTCATAATTCGCATCCTTTCTCCTGATAAATATCAACTGGTGTTTTAACCGTCGCATAAGCCCATGTGTATTGTCAGGAATTTTCCAGATTTTGCAAATATTTTTTATAACAGGGTGTAAATAAGTGGATATATTACATAATAAAGAATAGATATGTATTATAAAATTAAAATAACTCTTTCTCCAAACTTCTTACAATAAGAAATATTGAATATTTTATATATGAACTATATATGCTTGAGTCAGGTCTATCTAGGTATTACCCTGGCTTCGCATCGCAGGAATTAGCGTAAGCCCTGGGGTTTGAGAGTTAATACCCGCATAGGAAGATGCTCGCAAAAACTAAGACATGTAACATGTAGGGGATATTCGTTTACTATGGAAGGAACCGAGCATGAAGCTTTCTGCCCGCAACCAGCTCACTGGCACCATTGTTGAGATTACCGAAGGCGCTACCAACGGCATTGTAAAGATTGAGATCGCTCCCGGTCTGATTGTTTCTTCCTCGATTACCAACGCCGCTATTGAGGAGCTTGGGCTGCAGGTTGGCAAGCCCGCTACCGCTATTATCAAGGCATCCAACGTCATGGTTGGTGTTGAGGACTAATCCTCTCCTTGGGCGCCCGGGCGCTTCCGGCACCGGGCAACACGAAAGAAGCAAAGCTCGATCCCGGTGTGGTTTGCGATAACCGTACCGGGATCGAGCACGTTAAAACTAGTTACAGAGGCTCCGAGCCTTTAGCCTTCAGAGAGTCGAGCCGATCGAGTTCTTCACACACAGAAGAAGCAACAAGATTACCTGATGAGGAATTGTTATGCCCCGTAACCAGTCCATTAGTCGCTGCCGCTGAGCCCCTGTAAGGCCTCTTCCAGCGAATATACTCTGCCCCGCGTTCTTTGGCTAGTTCTTCAGCATTGAAGGGCACCTTCTGAGACACTAAAGCGAGCTTCTCTTCCCACCAGGAGGGACCGGTCAGTATTTTACCGTTCACCAGATAGCTTCCGTCGCTCAGGCGCACGTTGAGAAGCCCACAGTACCCGTGCCCCACGGATGCGACAATCGCGCCCCGCTCGTATGTGTTGGCGATGAGGTTGTGCAGTTCGGAGTTATGTGTGAAGTCAAACATGGCGCCGTGCCCACCGGCCAGGCATATAGCATCGTAAGTGTTCGGGTCTATGGACCGGATGGGAGGAGTGTTTTTCAGGAGCGCAATGCATTCCGGGTTATTCAGCCAGGATTTTGCGCTTTCATTGCGAAAAGGGAATTTCAGCGATCGAGGGTCTAAGGGGACGTCTCCCCCGCGTGGACTGGCGATGTCCTGCTCGAACCCCTTCTGCTCAAACCTATCCCAAGCGGTTGTCAGCCCAGAAAGCCACAGCCCCGTCGGGTCACCATTATCGTACTGCCCCACGTTCGTCACGATGTGCAAGATTCTTTTAGCCATAAGCCTATATTAGCTGGGGTGTGCGCATGTATATCGTGGGCCGACGGGTCAACAACCTTTAAAAAAGACACCAGCCCGCGGTATTAAGTTGACCATTACTATTATCGCCAACAGCAACAACCGAACCATCAGCACGCAGTCCCACAGTGAATGCACCACCTGCCGCCACAGCCACAATATCTTTCCAGTCATAGACATTGCACTGTCCAAATTCAGAACTTCCTGCTGCAACAACGGAGCCATTCGCTGTGAGACCAACGCAGTGGTAACTGCCAGCAGCCACGGCAGTGATCTCTGTCCACCGCTCGCTGCCACTCCAGAATTCCGGATGCCCGGTCGCACAGACCGTACCGTCCTCTGTAAGACCAATGGTGTGCAGATATCCAGCCGCAACAGACGTAATTCCACTCCAATTGTGGACTTCGCATTGATCATATGTGTTATTTCCCGCAGCGCGGGCAGTTCCATCTGAGAGCCGGGCTACAACATGCCAATCACCACATGTAATTTCAGTTATGTTATGCCAAGTAGATAGCTCACCATACGCAAGCCGACCAGCTGTAACGACAGTTCCATTTCTACGCAAACCTACGCTAAAACGCCATCCCGCGGCGACCCCAACTATATTCCGCCACTTTTGCACGTCACATTGTCCATGGTTGTTCCATCCGCAGGCTTGAACAGTTCCATCATTAGCGAGTCCTAAGGTGTGTGATTTTCCTGTATTGCGGGCCACATGAACGCTCCCGGCAGCAACGTCGACAATGTTTTGCCATGTCGACGTTCTACATTCGCCAGCGGTACTCGCGCCAACGGCGACCACCGTACCATCAGCCTGTAAACCAACAGTATGCCGTCCACCTACAGCGATTAAATGATGGATCACGCAAACAACTCTATTACGTTAAACCTGACCATTCAATTTTATCACCAAGGGCAAGGAACTAAGATAAATATCTCAACCACCACCGGGTTGTCATTGAGCATGTAATCCCCAATTCAAGTATTAGTAAATATTCTCCCACACATACCGCAGACTCCTCAGCTCCTACCTCAGAGTATTTTCGGTGATACACGGGGGGGTGAATTTCTGACTCTAGGAGCAACCCAGATAACAACCCTCTAGGTTTCCACTTACATATCGAAACGAAATATTATTCCCTATATATTATCCAGAAACCGTATTATCAATAGGAACATCTATATAATCACGGGCAACAACAAATCCGTCTTTAATAACGTAGCATTCCACAATATGATTGCCCCTAAAATTAGAATATTCCACATGCAAGTTTTCTCTACTAGATTCAATAATCTGACCACGAACCATATCTCGCCGCTCTGCTTCTTCGCCACGATTTAAAATCTTCCACTTTAAAGTGTATGGAGAATTTACAGTACATTCAATAACATGAAATTCCAACTTTTTGTTTGCTTTTAGAGGTATACGATTCAATAGCATATCTCGGAGACGAGAGGGTCGCCATCCTTTCTGAGTAACCTAACAGTCAATTTTTATTGACCCGGAAATATTCATAGGATGTATATTTTCAATAAA
This sequence comes from Rothia sp. HMSC036D11, assembly GCF_001814205.1. Taxonomy (NCBI): domain Bacteria; kingdom Bacillati; phylum Actinomycetota; class Actinomycetes; order Micrococcales; family Micrococcaceae; genus Rothia; species Rothia sp. HMSC036D11. Next base: position 174,304 of record NZ_KV815312.1, on the reverse strand, counting down.
CTGTTCAGTATTGTTATACTGCTTAGATTCTTCAACATCACCTAATGAGACATATGTTCCAAATATCTTACGCCATTTTTTGCAAGTAACAGAAATATTTTTATCCTCTATAGCTTGGAGGCATATATTATATGCTTTTTCAGCCTTGATGTGGAAGTCGCCTTTTACATACACGTGCTGTTTACTTCCTAACGCAAGGTAAAAATCTTTATTAGGCTCATCTTTAAGAAATTTAAAAAAATCGCGTACCATTTCAGGGAAATATTCTATACCCGCAGAACTATAATCATTAGTTTGAGAGAGAAAGTTATAGACCAAAGTATCTATAACCAACCCTCCCATATTTACACCATAGGTATTTTTCCATGCACGCACCATCCTCGCAAGATAACGCATATTGTTTGACGTTCTATCATTACACTCTTTTGTCGCTTCAATCTCCTCCCGTGGCTTAGTAATTTTCCATTTTTCTGATTTTGTATCTGGGTATTCGAAGCTGCCATCTTTATTCTCGAAGACCGGTTGAATTTCAAATTTAAATTTATTCTTAATAAATTTTACACATACGACGCACTGATCAACATGGATATCAGTATTAGGGTACCGAGATTTTAAGATATCTCTGACTTGCGACAGAATCCTACGAGGTCCTTGTACGTCACTGTATTTAGACCGGATTTTAGGAGGAAGGATATATACCATATCAAGGTCAGATACCCCTTTAATTGCTGTATGTCTACCAAAAGACCCCACCATCAGTTTATAATCAACGCAGTCATCTTTGTTACGAAATTTTTTATTTAAAGCCTTTGTTATTTCATCACGGCGAAAGGAAATCATATCCGCTGTTTCACCAACTTTAAGATTTTCTAGCAGACTATTAAAAATATTATAGTTATCCACGATCACACATCACTTTCAGTAATTCTTAGTTTTCTAGGAAGGAAAAGGTCTATTTCATTATCAGTAAATGTCATCTCTTCATTATATTTCAAGCCTTTCTGCGCCCTCAAAAATGCTTTTCGACTTGTTCTAGGGGCTTCATGATATATATCTTGAGCAGCTTTCTGTAAACTATTACGACATTCTTGAGCTTGCGAATAATCTATCTCTCCAGACATAATATCGCTTATCAATGATAAATATGATTCCCGAACATCCCAAAGTTTGGAAGCAATATCTCGATGTACCTTAAATTCTTCTCCGAAGTTGAGATTCTTAGTAACCAAACTCATTACTGTAACTAAAAGCGCAATGAAGGATGTTGCAAGACTTGTTGCCTTATTGTCAAACATCAATCCCATTAGTGTAATCAAAAAGGTCCCAGAACTGACTGCTGTGAGCACGATAAATGCCCATTGCAACCGACGATGTTTCACAAAAGATATATCTGCTTGCTTCTCATGTGTCTTATGACTATAAACTACACGCCCGTAGGCTTCCCGTACTTGAGCCAATAAATATGGGTTATTGCTAGAATCTATATTTTCTTCTTGCAATATATTCCATCCCTACACATTAAACCTAAACTCAACCACATCACCATCAGCCATGATGTAGTCTTTGCCTTCCATGCGGACTTTGCCGCGGGCTTTTGCTTCGTTCATGGAGCCTGCCGCATCCAGGTCATCGAAGGAAACAACCTCAGCTTTGATGAAGCCGCGCTCAAAATCGGAGTGGATCACGCCCGCCGCCTGTGGTGCGGTGTCGCCCTTATAGATCGTCCAGGCTCGCGATTCCTTCGGGCCAGCCGTCAAATAAGTCTGCAGACCCAGGGTTGAGAAGCCCACGCGAGCCAACTTATCCAGCCCAGATTCGTCCTGACCGCTCATCTCCAGCATCTCGCGAGCTTCCTCCTCGGAAAGCTCCACCATGTCAGCCTCAAGTTTCGCGTCCAAGAAAACAGCCTCCGCCGGGGCCACCAGCTCACGCAGTTCCGCCTGCTTCTCCTCAGAAGCGAGCACACCCTCATCCGCATTAAACACATAGATGAAAGGCTTAGCAGTCAGTAGGTTTAGCTCCTTCAAATGCGCCATCTCAAGCTTCTCAGCAGCCGCACGCGAGAAAATCGTGTTCCCGTCCTCAAGAATCTGCTGCGCCTGCTTGTAAGTCTCCAGCTGGGCGGCGTCGCCCTTCTTAATCTTCACGGCCTTCTCAAGGCGCGGAATCGCGTTCTCCAAAGTCTGCAAATCCGCCAGAATCAGCTCGGTATTAATGGTCTCCATATCAGAGGCAGGGTCAACCTTACCGTCCACATGAATCACGTCCGGGTCATCAAACGCGCGCACCACCTGCGCGATCGCGTGCGCCTCACGAATATTAGCCAGGAACTTATTCCCCAACCCCTCACCCTCAGAGGCGCCCTTCACAATACCCGCAATATCAACGAACGAGACGGTTGCGGGCAGAATACGCTCAGACCCGAAAATCTCGGCGAGCCGGTTCAGGCGGGCATCCGGCAGGTTCACCACACCAATATTCGGCTCAATCGTAGCGAACGGGTAGTTAGCCGCCAACACCGTGTTGCGGGTGAGCGCGTTGAACAGGGTGGACTTGCCCACGTTAGGAAGACCGACAATGCCGATAGTCAGAGCCACAGAAAATCCTTCATAATGACGACGATAATTCGCCCACAACCCCGAGTGATACCAGGCGCAGGCACAGACAATTAACATTCTACCGCGCAGGCGGTTACTCTGCGCCGAAGGGTGAGGTTCGGGTTCCTTCCCCGCCGAATACACACCCGCCCTCCCCCGCTATTTTGGGGTTTATGTTGTATTGGGCGACTTAAATAACCGCAAAATACACAATAACTCGCAAAATAGAACACCGCCGAGGCGGCGCATCCAAAAAAACCATGACACCTGTCATGGGTATGTCATGACAGCACGCACTTATAGCACCCGGTACAAGCTGGTGTACTAGAGGTATGAACACGACAACAGTTATTCAGGCAGAGAATCTGACCCAGGTTTTCCGGGTTCCAGGCGGCACCCTCACTGCCGTCGATAATCTCGACCTCACCATCAGCAAGGGCGAAATCATAGCCCTGCTCGGCCCCAACGGGGCGGGCAAAACCACTCTCATTGATATGATTCTGGGGCTGACCGAGCCGGCGCGAGGAACCCTCACCGTACAAGGTATATCCCCTAAAAAGGCGGTGCAGCGCGGCGATATTGGGGCCGTTCTGCAAACCGGTGGACTCCTCAAAGACCTGACCGTGCGGCAAACCCTCGAAATGCTCGCCACGCTCTATCCCGCCCGCATCGACATTGATAAGGTGCTTGCCAGCGCAGACCTGACCGAGCTGGCGCATCGTAAGGTCGGCAAATGCTCCGGCGGGCAGCAGCAGCGCATCCGGTTTGCTATCGCCACCATGCATGACCCTAATATCCTCATTCTGGATGAGCCCACCACCGGCATGGATGTTACCGCCCGCCGCACCTTCTGGGAACGCATGGATAAGCTCGCCGAAACCGGTAAAACCATTATCTTCGCAACCCACTACCTGGAAGAGGCTCAGAACTTCGCACAGCGCATTGTGCTCATGCGCGACGGCGCCATTATTGCCGATGGTACGTCCGAAGAAATCCGTGACCTTACCGGATACCGGCACGTGAGCTTCCTGGCGGATGCGCCCCTCACCTTTGACGATCTACCGCATCAGCAGGTCGAAATTACCCAGGAAAACGGCAAATACCGCCACCGGCTGAACGTCTCGGATGCCGAAGATTTCGTGCGGCTTCTGCTCAACACACAGGTTGTGAGTGACCTTGAAATCGTGAAGCCCTCCATGGACGAATCCTTCATGCTCCTCACCTCAGACACCGAATCAGCCGCATCTAGCGCCACAAAGGAGTCCTAGACATGCTACGTTACACGCTCTACGAAATTCGCCGGTCGGTATTGTCGCCGTCTTCCGTGTTTTACACGATCATCCTGCCTGTGGGGCTCTACATGCTCTTCGGGGCCCTGCAGGACTACGCAAAGGTCAAAGTCGCAGACGGTAACGCCTCCGCCTATGTCATGATTGGCATGGCACTCTACGGCGCTATCAGCAGCACCGTATCGGTCAGCGGCCTGACCGTGGTCGAAAACGTGGCCGGATGGGGCAGGCAGCTAGCCCTCACCCCTATGAATACCGGTAAATACCTGTTCTCCAAATGCTGTGTGGCGTTCGTTATGGCGGCGGTACCCGTCATAGCAGTGAACATTGCTGCCCGCCTTACCGGAATCGATATGCCGCTGAATCAGCAGATCGCCTGCGCCGCGCTCAGCATACTATGCGCTATGGTCTTCGGGTTCTTCGGGCTAGCCATCGGGCTTCTGGTACCCAGCGAAAGCGCAGTAGGTATTGCCAACGGCGTTCTGGTGGTGTTCTCGTTCTTCGGCACGCTCTTCGCCCCGCTCACCAAAGACCTTATGCCCTACGCCCGTTTCACTCCGCTGTACGGCGCCGCCGAGATCTCTCGCTATCCCTTCACCCAAGGGCTCACGATTATCAACGGCAGCGGCGCTGAGTGGAATGTGACCGAACCGCTCTGGTACGGCGTTGTTAGCTTCGCAGCCTGGGGCGCTCTGTTCATTCTGGCAACCATGCTCCTTATGCGGCGAACCACGCGGCGCTAGGTCTTTCGCGACAACGGCTGCTAGGTTTTGGGCGCATCCGGTATTCACACCGCCGGATGCGCCCTCTGCGCTACACGAAGTCGTCTTTATACTAGAGTCCAGGAGGAGCATATGACACCGCTAAAACCCCGCAATAAAACACCTGAAAACCGCACTATCGACTGGATTAGCCTGGGGTTCTCCGCACCCTGGCTCGTATTTTTGGCGTATATCTATGACGGCCTTCTAGAGCCTAACGCTCCGGTGTGGAAGCACGTGTACGTCATTATCTGCCTGGTTCTTTTTTCGATCACAGATATTGCCGCGTATACGGTTCCTTGGCTTCTTCCAGTGTCATCATATTTCAGGCGGCTGCTTCTTTGGACGGTCCTTCTCCTCGTGCCCGTATGTGGCGTAATGCTGATAGCCGCTATTCCACCAGCAGATGTACTCATCGGGTTCACCATCTACTTTGTGGCACTGTGGACTTTCGCCGAGGACATTCCCTACAGCGCGCGAATTCGCGGTGCCTTCGTCATTGCGGCAGTTTTCTGGATAATTTACATGTTCTCTGACGGAATCCCTATCAATTTCGCGGATAAATCCCGCCTCACCTTGTCACTGGGCGCCCCCATGATCGGGATTATGGCGTTCTCCTATCTGATCCAGCTGAGTAAAAACGCCGACAAAACCCAGGCCAAGCTTGATATGGTCAGCGAGCGCGAGCGCATCGCCCGCGATGTACATGACGTGCTCGGGCATTCTCTGACCGTGATCACGCTTAAGGCCGATTTGGCGCGTAGACTTCTGCATGCTGACCCTGATCGTGCCGATGCGGAGCTTGAAGCTATCGCCCAGCTTTCTCGGTCTTCGCTGGCGGAGGTTCGTTCGACGGTCACGCGGCTGCGCATCCCGGACTTTTCGGGCGAAATTCAGGCGTCGGCGCGTGCCTTGCAGACGGCGTCGATCACCGCTAAATTGCCCGATGCGAAACATGCTCTCTCAGTGGTTGGGGTGAATTCTTCGCTTTTTTCGTGGGTGCTGCGTGAGGCTGTGACAAATATTGTGCGACACTCACATGCCGGTTTCTGTGAGGTGCGGTTGAGTAATACCGGGCTTGAAATTCTTGATAATGGGGTGGGTATTCCTGCCGAGTACGCTGCTGGAAGCGGCACTAAGGGCATGAAGAGCCGCGTGGAGTCTGCGGGCGGAACCCTCGTTATTGAGGATGCTCCGGTGCACTGGCTGCGGGCGCATCCTGCCGGTTCTGGGGCGGTGGACGTTCGGGGTACGCGGGTTCGGGTTAGTATGGACGGTAATACCGCCGAGATTGAGCCTTCGGGAGATACAGATGATTAAGATTATGCTCGCCGATGACCAGCAGCTTGTGCGTGAGGCGCTGGCCGCGCTGTTGGGGCTTGAGCACGATATTGAGGTGGTCGCGCAGGTTGGTGGCGGCGATGAGGTTATTCCGGCGATCAACCGGTATCACCCGGATGTGGTGCTTCTCGATATCGAAATGCCCGGTTCTGAGCTTTCCAGCGGTATTGATGTGGCGGCCGCGATTCGGGATGCGAAACTGGTGACGCTTACCGGCGAGCCGGTGCGTTCACTCATTGTGACGACCTTCGGCAGACCGGGGTACTTGCGGCGTGCTCTCGCCGCCGGGGCGAGCGGGTTTATGGTGAAGGATACGAGCGCATCCCAGCTTGCGGAAGGCATTCGGCGTGTTCATGCGGGTATGCATGTGGTGGATCCGGCGCTTGCGGCAGAGTCTTTGGCGTATGGGGAGTCTCCACTGACCGAGCGCGAAACCGAGATTCTGCGGGTTGCCGGTCATGGCGCTACGGCGCGCGCTATTGGTGAGCAGCTGTTCCTCTCCCCCGGTACGGTGCGCAACCATCTGTCTTCTGCGATGGCGAAGCTTAACGCCTCGAACCGGCAGGAGGCGATACGTATAGCCGCCGATAACGGTTGGCTTTAGGGCTTCCTGCGGTTGTACCGCTAATCCGGGAGCGTTTTCTTCATTCGGGAGCAGTTTAACTGCTCCCGAATGAAGAAAACGCTCCCGGAATCGTAAGTTCGTGTAAGGCGCGAACTATCGCGTGGGTTTTGCCCCGCGGCCTCCCAGCTGGCGGCCCGTGTTTTCGTCATTTTTCAGGGCGGCACGCAGCTCTTTGGGCAGGGAGAAGAGAATGTCTTCCTTCGCGGTTTCTACCTCTTCGATGTTCTCGTACCCGTATTCAGCCAGTAGCGTCAGCACCTCTTGCACCAGCACCTCGGGCACCGATGCACCAGAAGTTAGCCCTACGGTCGCCACACCTTCAAACCAGGATTCGTCCACCTGATGCGCGAAGTCCACACGTTCGGCACGCTTGGCACCGTACTCAAGCGCGACTTCTTTGAGCCGCACAGAGTTTGAAGAGTTCGCAGACCCGACCACGATCACCAAATCTGACTGCGGGGCGATCTCCTTGATAGCGCCCTGACGGTTTGAGGTTGCGTAGCAAATATCGTCTGAGGGCGGGTCTTGAAGGGAGGGGAACCGTTCGCGCAGCCGCGCCACGGTTTCTAGGGTTTCGTCCACGGAGAGGGTAGTCTGTGAAATCCACACGACCTTCTCTGGGTCGCGCACGGTAACCGAATCCACTTCGTCAGGCGAATTCACAATCTGAATATGTTCGGGTGCTTCACCGGCGGTACCTTCTACTTCTTCATGCCCGGTATGCCCGATGAGCAGAATATCGTAGTCCTGTTTTGCGAAACGAACAGCCTCACGGTGCACTTTATTCACCAGCGGGCAGGTCGCATCAATCGTGTTCAGCTGCCTGTCCCCTGCGGCAGATACAACCGCTGGAGAAACTCCATGCGCCGAAAATACGGTCACGGACCCTTCGGGCACTTCGTCCACTTCATCCACAAAAATAGCACCCTGCTGTTCGAGGGTTTCCACCACATGACGGTTGTGCACAATCTGTTTGCGCACGTACACCGGGGCACCGTAGTGTTCGAGAGCCTTTTCAACGGCGATCACGGCACGATCAACGCCAGCGCAGTACCCGCGTGGGGTGGCCAGCAGTACCTTTTTGGCACTCGTGACGGGGGTTGCAGCCTCAATATCGGCGCGGCTTCGGCGGGTGCGCGGCAGCGGCGGCAGACCGAGGGAAATGGTTTCAGTGGACATGACTACTATCCTACGTTGTTTGTTCCTCTAGTGTGTGCGTACTGTGGTGCCGCTCGCAGTGAGCGCAATGAGTTTGGCAAGAATACCGCCCAAAAGCGAGACCACGGCTGCCCATGCACTGTAACTTGCGAGCGAATTGAGATGACCTGTCAGCATGGGGCGCGCCGTATTGACTAGGCCGTCCAAGAAAACAGTTCCCACCGTGCTGTCGGTACTGAGCCCAAGTGTCTGCGGGGTTTGCTGCGCCATGACCGCACTCAGAATCCACAAGCCCGCCGCAAGAATCAAGAACGTACAGGTCAGAAGTACAAAGCGTCCGCGCGGAAGCAGAATCAGGGCGATCACTAGACCGATAATACTTGCTGCGATCAGTGCTCCGGACATACTTCCAACCCACTGCGCCCGCTGCACCGCATGCTGCACGGGGTTTCCGTCACGGTCAATAGGTATCAGGTGTTTTCCCCAGGATGAAATATCGGGGTCGTATATGCCGATGCTGCCCACACGCGCATCAAGCTCACGGTAGAAGGCGCTGATGTCGAGTGCTGCGGGGTCGTCAGGATGCGCCAGGTTGTAGGTGTGCGTATCCGCCGCAACCTGCCGCCACATGGTGCGGTATTCGGAGGTTCCAGTGAGCCTCTGTGCATTCTCGCTCAGGCGTTTTTTCACCTCGCCGCGGCTTGTGCTCAGAATCTGTGTGAGAAAGTTATTGCCGGATTCGGGGAAGACTCGTTTGACCGCATCAGAGTTCATAACATCGATGACGGCGGCATCGGCAATTCGTTTTTGAAAGTCTTGGTCTTCCACCAGCTGGGTGCTGAGCTGGTTGAACCCGGATTGGCTGATGAGGTTTTGATTGACCCAGCTGGCAACCGAACCCGCTAGCGCGCACAGAATACTCAAGGATGCAGCAAGAATCGCCAGAGCGTACCGCAGCTTTGAGACGCTGGTGGGCTCCAGTACGTGCCGCTGCGGTTTCTGATTCGTCAGGTTCGCCACGGGGGCACCCGTCGGTTCCGGGGTTTCGCTGTGCGGGCGCGGCACGTCCGAGGACTCGTTGAGCACTCGCGTCTGCTGGTTTATCTCGGGGGCAGATAAGAGCGTGGTGGTTTCATCCGCGCCCTCAAGATCATGCGGTTCGCTGGAGATAACCCGGTAGTCATCGCGCGGAGGTTCGGGCAATACGCGGGTGGTGTCTGGTGAGTCCTCTGGAACCTCAAGTTTAATCGTACGCTTGGGTTCGTGGGGTTGGGGGTCGTCATGTGCACCCATAGGTTACAGATTACCGGGTTCGGCAGAAAAGGTTGAATGAGTGTGCCCTCAGCGGAAACTGTGACGTGAAGAGTACGCGCATGACCGAAAGATGGGCAAAATCGCAGGCTGTGGGAGAGAATGGGGTTATGACTGATTTTTCGGCAGCGCACCATGAATACCCGCACTCGGCTCCCCCGATTGTGCCGCCTGCGGCTGAGCGGCAGCTTCCTGCAAAGTCGCAGGAGACCACACCGCAGAATCCTTGGCCTCTGGCACTTTTGGCTCAGAATATGAAGAACTATATCGATAAGGTTCCGCAGCTGTGGGTTGAGGCGCAGGTTGCTTCCCTCAACGGGCGCGGCGGGAACGTTTTTATCGAGCTGAAGGATCTACAGGAAGATTTTTCGTTTACGCTCGCCCTGTTCGGTCAGGCGGGGCGCGGCCTGGGTTCGGATGTGAAGGTTGGCGCGCGGGTGGTGACCTTAGCGAAGCCCAGCCTGTGGAAGAACGGTCGGCTCTCCCTGATTGGGCGGCGTATCTATGCGGTGGGCACGGGTAACCTGCACGAACAGCTGCAAATACTGCGTGAAAAGCTGGCCGCCGAAGGGTTGTTTGCGGATGCTCGCAAGAAGCCGCTCCCGTTGCTGCCGCATCGTGTGGGACTGATTACCGGGCGTGATTCCGATGCCGAAAAAGACGTGATTCGCAATGCTTCGCTGCGTTGGCCCGGAGTGCAGTTTGAGGTACGGAACGTGAAAGTGCAGGGCGAAGGCTCGGCGAGCGAGGTGATGGCGGCGCTGAGTGAGTTGGATGCGCATCCTGAGGTTGATGTGATTGTGATTGCCCGCGGCGGCGGTTCGTTTGAGGATTTGCTCTCGTTCTCGGATGAGGCTCTAGTACGTGCCGTGGCGGCGGCGCAGACTCCGGTCGTTTCGGCAATTGGGCATGAGGCAGACAGTCCGATTCTGGATGCCGTCGCGGATGTTCGCGCCTCTACCCCCACCGATGCGGGTAAGCGTATTGTGCCCGATGTCGCCGAGGAACTAGCGGTTATTCGTGAGGCGCGAGCGCGTGCCGACCGCGCGGTTTTGGGTTACCTGAACTATCAGGAGCAGTATATTCGGCAGCTGCATGAGCGCCCGGTGCTGACCCAGCCGGAAACGGATTTAGGGTGGCGCAGTGAGGATATTTTTCGGCTGCGGGAGCGAGCCGCCCGTTCGGTGGAGTACCGTGTGGCGCGCGAACGGGACGCGATTTCGCATACGATTGCTCGGGTGCGGGCACTCTCGCCTATGGAAACGCTCAAGCGGGGGTACACGATTGTGCAGCGTGCCGATGGTGAACTGGTACGCGATGCCACGACTCTATCGGCCCATGACAAGCTGACAATGCGCGCGGCGGTGGGCGGCGCCGAGGTCAGCGTGGTCAAAACATACGACTCAAATCTTGATCTATAACTCTCTGGTGGAAGGTACATCATTGTCTGAGAATATTAGTTTTCATACGGAAGAGCTGGGCGCTCCCGTCGAGACCCTAAGCTATGAACAGGCGCGCTCCGAGCTTGAGAATGTGGTGCGGCAGCTGGAATCTGGCACCTCAAATTTGGAGTCTTCGATAGCCCTGTGGGAACGCGGTGAGGCGTTAGCTTCCCGGTGCGAAGCCTGGCTTGAGGGCGCCCGAGAACGCCTGCACGCGGTGCGTAACACTCAAGATACAACGGATGAAGAAGCTGAGTCTGAGGGTTCCGGGTCCGAAGACTAAGGCGTAAAAAGCTCTTGATGTGTTACCAGACGTGAAAAAATCCGTTTGATAACACATCAAGAGCAGTAGGAGTGGGCGTGAACTAGCGAGGGAAACCGCCTAGCAAACCCCGCTAATTCTTTTGTTTATAATCCGCCATGAAGTTACCCAGCCGCTCAAGTGCGCTCTTGAGGGTCTGCACATCCGGCAGGAAAACCAGGCGGAAGTGGTCGGGCTTATGCCAGTTAAAGGCGCTGCCGTGGCTGAAGAGAATCTTCTGATCTTTGAGCAGGTCAAGCATGAACTGTTCGTCGCTCTTAATGTTGAACTTTTCGGTATCAATTTTGGGGAACAGGTAGAGCGCGCCATCGGCCTGTTCACAGGTAATACCGTCGATTTCGTTGAGCATACGATACGCCAGGGTGCGCTGCTCGTAGAGACGCCCGCCGGGAGCAACAAGCTCGTCAATGGACTGGTAGCCGCCGAGTGCGGTCTGAATTGCATGCTGGGCGGGCACGTTGGAACACAAGCGCATCGACGCAAGCAGGGTAATGCCCTCGATATAGTTTTTAGCATCCTCTTTCGGCCCGGTAATGGCGAGCCATCCGGCGCGGTAGCCGCATACGCGGTATGCTTTGGAAAGCCCCGAGAAGGTCATGCAAAGCACATCATCACCGGTGATGGTGGCCATGTTGATAGCCTCGGCGCCTTCGTAGGTGATCTTCTCATAGATTTCGTCGGCAAAGACCACGAGCTCATGTTCGCGCGCCACATCAGCAATCTGCTGCAGAATCTCGCGGGAGTACACGGCACCGGTGGGATTGTTGGGGTTAATAATCACAATGCCCCTGGTGCGCTCGGTAATCTTCGACTTGATGTCTTCAATATCCGGGTACCAGTTGTTCTCTTCGTCGCACAGGTAATGCACGGGGTTGCCGCCTGCGAGCGTGGTGGAGGCGGTCCACAGCGGGTAGTCGGGCATTGGAACCAGAATTTCATCGCCCGGTTCGCATAGCGCCTGCAAGGTCATAGGAATCAGTTCCGAAACGCCGTTGCCCAGATATATGTCGTTGGTGTCAAGGTCAAGAATCCCGCGATTCTGGTAGTACTGCACAATAGCGGTACGCGCCGAGTACAGGCCGTGGGAATCAGAGTACCCCTGTGTTACGGGCAGGTGGCGGATGATATCCATCATGATCGCATCCGGCGCTTCAAATCCGAAGGGGGCAGGGTTACCAATATTGAGTTTGAGGATGCGGTGGCCAAGCGCTTCCATGCGGTTGGCTTCTTCGAGAATAGGTCCGCGAATATCGTAGAGGACGTTGTTCAGCTTTGAGGACTGACGGTACTTCGTCATAGTTACATTACTTCCTTGGATGCTCTAATAAGAATTTCGCGGCCTCGTCGTCAGCGATGGGGTTAGTACCGCTCGTAAGACGAAGCAAGAACGATAGGTTTCCCGTATCTAATGTAGATGATACGCGGTTTATAGCTTCGCGTGCACTATCTGGCAGGTTACGACGTGCAATCGGAAGAAGTTGCTGGTTCAGCTGCGTAGTCTGTGGGTCTTCGAGAGTTGTGAAGCGGTTATCCTCAATCGCCGGGTCTGCGCTGTGCAAAAGGACCACCTGCGCGGTGTCTTTGCTGAGCATACTCACGCGTTCTGCCGAATTTTCGTTGAGAATAGGGTTTTCGACCGTGTATTTGTAGACAGTTTTGAGGCTTGCAACGCCGTAGTTGCTGCTGGTGTATCCGCTGGTAAGAGCAAAACTCAGGGTAGCTTTTACATCCGCAAGGTTGGCGAGACTGCGAAGTTTATGCTGCACTTCATTTTGGCGAGTGGTTACGAGAACATCGCGGTTTTGGGCATTAGCAACGTCTAGAAGTTCCAGGTGTTCGGGAAGCACACGGTTAATAGCGGCAACGGTATCGGTAATATTCAGTGCGCGCGCGTTAATGGCTCCACTGGGGCTTGCGGTTGCGCCTTCGGAGGCAGACGCATCATGCGAAGGCGTGTTGGTGGGGGTTGGCGGTAGTGTGACCCCGGCACTCGCCGCGGATGCGCTGGCACTGGCGGCCTGGCGTTCCGCCTGAATTTGTGCGGGGCTAAGTTTGCCGTCGTTCGTAAGATGCAGAAGCAAATCGCCGCTGTAATCGATGACAAGGTCCAGCGTGTCTGGTTCGGGGGTGTTCGCTTCGGTCTGTTTGAGCGCATCCAGAAATTTGCTGCGGCTGTCTTCGTTGGTGACAACCTCAACGTTATATCCCACGTTGCGAAGCGCCTGAGCGTACAGGTATGCGACCGCCCGCATCTCGCGCAGGGCACCGATGCCCACGCGCAGGGTTCCGTAGCTTGATGCTGAAGGATCAACTTTCGGTTTATCGTCCTCTGACGAGCAGGCGGCAAGAAGCGGAGCTAGGGCTAAGGCGCTTATCATGGTGCGGCGGGTAGGTGCGGGGCGGTTTGGGTAATGCACTAGATTTTCCTCGCGTTCTCATCGGCAAGAAATTCTTGGTATTCACGCGACCAAGCGGCGGCATTTTGAAAGCCCATCATGGATGCGACCTCATCGATGAGGGTGCCGTAGCGCAGGGTATCGAGTTCGGCGATAGGCACCCAGCAGGCGCTGTCGGAAGAACCGTTCTCTTCGGCGCGCAGCTCGCCGGTGACCACGTGGGCGCGGTAGACGATGCGCAGGGCGCAGAACGGCAGCGTGCTGTCGGAGAGCCCGTTACGTGCGGGAAAATGCCCGGCGTGCACTCCCAAAATATCTTCGATGGCAACGCTGTACCCGGTTTCTTCGAGGGTTTCTCGCAGGGCGGTTTCATCGGCCTGCTCGCCCGGTTCCATGCCTCCGCCGGGCAGCGACCAGAGCGGGCTTTGGGCGCGGTCCTCGGGCACCCAGCGGGTCATGAGCAGTTTGCCCTGCTCGATAATGACCGCGTAGGCTGCGGGACGGGTTTCCATTACCAATGCCATGATGTTAAGTTTACCGCTTTAGCGTTTCTTTCCGGCACGCCGCGCACGGGCGGCTTGAGCGTTGTGACGGGCATATTCTCGGAGATTTCCGCTCTTTTTGGCGTTCGATTTCTTCCGATCACGAGCCTCACGGCGGGCATTGGCGGCACGGTTTTTCGCTTTCGTCTTTGCTTTCTCATCAGCAATGCGCTTAGCGCGGCTCTGTTTCGTCTCACTTCCTCGCTCACTGGATGCGGTTCGCCCGCGCACAATACCGATAAAGTCCTGGATCAGGGTTTCTTCTCTTTCGGGGCGCGGATGCGCCCCCGGTGCGCGCCTCCAAGTGAGGGTCACAGGGTAGGGTTCAAGGCCGCGCATCGGGCGATAGGTGAGATCTTTGCGATGGTAGAACCGCGCCACGGACATGGGGGCAATGTACAGGCCAATTCCTGCGGCAACGAGCTCGATAGCCTCACGATCGCCGGTAAATTCGGGCAGGAACCTTGGGTTTTCGGCCCGCCATGTGCTGGAGGCTTCAGCCCAGGCGGGGTAATCGGCGGGGTCGTGAAGCAGAAATTCTTCGGCAAGGTCTGCAAAACTCACCTCATCAAGCACTGTGAGCACGTGGTCGCTGGGCATGATCAGCACGGGTACTTCCTCGTACAGTCTGATGCTGTGGTACTCGTCTGTGTCTCTGCTGCGCGGTTCGTGGTTGGGGCGCACAATCGCCATGTGTGCAAGCGGTTCTGCACTTTGGGAGGTGGAAAGCTCTGTGGTAAGGGCCTGAATTCCCAGGCCCTCCCCCACCGGAATTTCAGCTAGGGGCGCGCGGTCGCCGTAGCGCTCATGCCAGCGGGTGAACCATTTTCCGGGCATAATTCCCGGCACATAGGCAATGCGCAGCTCAGAGCGTTCAAGCACCTGGGCGGGTAGGGCCTGCGGAGTGTAGAGAAGATTTGCGATATGGTGCGGAAGCTCGTTGGTTCTTGCTTCTTCCTCTGCCCGTGCGGTGGTGCTGTTTTCACTCATGCCACCACGCTAGCACAGCTGGCGGGTACGCGGGGTGTATCCGTGGAATATAGGGTAAAAACGGGCTAAGACTGCCGCTTATCAGCGATATAGGTGCGAATCTTTGAGGCTGTCAGGCTGATCAGAATAAGCGCGACAAAGATGAGCGGCACCATCCACGGCTCAAATCCGAAGGCGGCAAGGAGGGTAAACCCGATAGTGACGTAGATAATCGCCCATATCAGGGTGCCCAGAAGCATGCCGGGCAGCCAGCGGCGCATCGGCATTTTCGTGAACCCCGTGGTAATGATGACGGCGGTCTGCAATCCGACCGTCAGGAAACAGAGCGGCACGGCGTAGGCTCCCCACCGGTTGATCATGGCGGTGGCTCGTGTGTAGAGCGGGGTCTGCATGGCGTTACGGATGCGCTCTAGGCGCGCGCTTCCCGTGGCGGCAAGGTAGCCTAGGGCGTAGACGATGCTGGTGCGCAAAATACCGATGCCCCACATGATGACGACAGCAAGTTCGAGAGGCAGAGCCGCAAACCATTCTTTCACCCCCTCATTCTCTCATGTTTTGGGTATGGTACTCATCAGCTGAGGGTGTACATATGTTGCTTTGAGGTTCTGCGTAGTGCACATGGTCCCGCCATCAAAAAAATTTAAATTTTTTTCTGCACCCTATTATTTGAGGTCTATCCCCGTAAACACGGGGTTTTCGGTTAGGTAACCCTAAATATACTGACGGAGTGTCGTTATTTTTCCGGGATTTGCAGTTGGCAGACACCTAGAAATTAGGTTATATTTTTATTACCAAATAGGATACGCCTTGTGGGAAGGCCTCCTAGATACGGTTTTGAAGACTTTTCTTCCTGTGTGTGATGCGAAGGAGGAGGTTCCATCTGGGACCTCCTCCTTTCCCTATGCGCGCATCCTTACTGAATTACTCACTTCATTCTTTTCCCAAGGCACGTAAAAAGGCTCCCCATATATCTGGGGAGCCTTTTTACTCTGGTGCAGAAATAATCTAGAGATCCAACGACCCGTTACTTCTGCTCGCCGTTCTTCGGGCCGCCATCGCTTCCATTGGGCTTCTTCTGATGCAAAGAGCTCAGCGGCTTCGGAAGCTGCGTGGGGGTCCATGTTTTCTGTGATACCCCGGTGAAAGATGCTCCCGTCCCCGGCATGTTCCCCCGCTTATAGGACGCGGATGCGTTCGAGGAGGAGCCCGAACGCTCGCCGGATTCATCCACGACCGGAATAATATCAAGAGGCTCGAACTCAGAATCATCGAGATCAAGCGGAACCGGAACATCGAATTGGCTCGTATTCGTAAACCCAGACCCGCCTCCTACCGGAACAGAACCGGTCGCCGGCCCCTGCTGGAAGCGTGTATTCTGCGCACCTGAGCCTGTGGTGGTTCCCATCGGACGCTGCGACCGCGGAGGTTCCTGGTTCATGGGGCGGATAGCTCCCTGCGGGGTGAACCCTGCAGGAGGAAGATTCTTCTCCTCCGCTACAGAGCGCGAAGGCGCAAATCCAGGCCCGGAATTCTGAGCGCTCGTATGCTGAGCCGTGGAGGTCTGGTGCTTCTGGTTTTGCGGTGCAAAGTTGCGCTGACCGTATCCCTGCTGCTCGCCGAGACTCTGCTGTCCTAAGCCTGTCTGAGCCGCCTGCCGGTTCTGGCCTGCGTTTTGGTTTTGCTGCATACCCTGATGCTGCCCCACACCCTGGCCCTGGTGCGTACCGTAGCCCTGAGCTGGCGCAGCATACGGATTTTGCGCGGTATTCTGCGGTTGCGCAAGGTATGGATTATGCGCTGCACCACGATACGGTGCGGAACGTGCAGAGTCATCCGCGCGATCCTGCATGCCGGGGCCGAACGCCGCATCCTGAGCAGAAGTATTGCTCATACCGGAGGGTGCGGAATGACCCTGAGTCTGGTTTGTATTCGCAGGAGCCGATTCTAAGAATCCGTTCCTAGGCACAGCACCTTCGCGTTGTGGAGCATCCGCAGTATTTCCGGGTGCGGGAGTCACCGGAATTTGCCCGGTTGGAGTGGTCTGAACTTCCTGGTCGAAAAGTTCGCTCGTGCGTTCCAGCGGGCGCAGATGCGTTCCCGGAATGCGTGCCGGACGGCGCGGGGTCTGCCCCTGAGCAGATGCAGACCCGACAAAACGGGTTTCGTGCCGCTGCGCCTCGGGCTGAGGTGCGGGCGCGCGGTGCAGGTTCTTCGGCTGCACAAAAACATCCTGTGCGGGAGCCTCCTCTGCCGATACTGAAAACGTGTGCGCGGAAGGAGCTGATTCGTATGAAGCTTCGTGACCTGCATCCTGGTCATCGTCGTACAGGACGGGTTCGGGGGCCTGCTGCGGAGGGTACTTAGGGTGCAGCTGCGCCGGAAGCCTGCGGGCGTGCGAAGTACCGGAAAAGTGCTGCTGCGCGTCCTCAGCTGAGTACGATTCAGCGTATTCGACGTATTCCTCATGCACCGGCTCTTCGCTCAGTTCATGAGGCTCTGGTGCGAATTCATCGGCACCGATCTGTGGCGCATGGTCTGCGGGAACACCCTGTTCTGAAGACTCTTCCTCCAGCGTAGATTTGCGGGCACGCCCCGAGTTCCAGCGCAGCGAGCCCCACCTGCTGGCCTTGGAAGAACGACTCGGTGAGGTTTCTTCTGGTTCCTCGGCGTCTAACTCGTGTGCCTCATCCTGCGCGAATTCCTCTTCGGCAGCCTCACCCTCGATGGGCAGCGCATTATGCCCGGAGGTTTCGGGATACGCCGCATCAGGTTCTTCGTGCCCATCCTTGGGCTGCCCCAGGTAGTAGAGGGCACCACCGATCCCCGCGAGCGCCACGAAGGAAACTGTGGGTGCGCTCCACGGCAGCCACCCCATGAGGGAGAGAATCAGCGAGAAAATCAGAATAAGTGCCACCAGCGCGCCGATACCGAGCAGAGTCAGACGCAGGGTTCCTAGGCGATGCAGGCGTTCCGGCAGCCAGGGTTTCTGTTCTAAAACGGGCACAGGGCTGGTAAAAGGTTCGACCGGCGAGGCTTCGCGCAGATCGGAGAGCGCGGCGCTCGTCTCTTCTTCACTGAGCGGGGGCACGTTTCCGCTCGCGGCGTTGGATTTCTTGGGGTCAGAACCGGGCACTGCGGACTCCTCAGAAAAAAGAATGGAATGCGAAGTCAGAACATCATCAGTCATGGAATGCGGGTTTACAACCGTCTGTTCGGGGGTGTCTGCGGCGGATGCACGACGCATATTCCGCGGTATAAACCACAACAGCATGACGACCGCTAAAACTACGAGAACACCCGACGTGCTCAAAATCGTCATGTGTATCTATCCCTTCAAGCTAACATTTATAAAACCTAGGACTTTTCATCTTACCTAGTACAGGACAGTGTTCGCATTCATCTACGTATACCGTGCGAAAATATACCAAAGAAACCTGGATTATTCAGGGCTCTTCTAGAAAATATGCGCTCAGCACATTTCCCGTGCATGTATAAATACTATCGAACACAGTCGAACATTACGTAAATGAATCAGGGGCGACAGCAGGTCATAAAACCGAACTATCGCCCCTGATAGGACTAGAGATTATGCAAAGAGTGATTAGCAGTTCTTATCGGCAAATTCTTTCAGCCATTCACGAAGTTCAGGGCCGAGATCTTCGCGTTCGGAAGCAAGAATAACGTTTGCCTTCAGATACGAGAGCTTATCCCCCGTATCGAAGCGACGCCCCTTGAAGACCACACCGTATACGCCCTCACCTTCGCCGGTGCCGACTGCCAAAGTCTGCAGTGCATCGGTCAGCTGAATTTCGTTGCCGCGACCCGGAGCCGTGTTTTCCAGCACCTCGAATACCTTCGAGCTGAGCACGTAGCGACCAATCACCGCATAGTTGGAGGGTGCTTCCTCGGGGGCGGGCTTCTCAACAAGACCGGTGACCTTCACGTAGCCGTCCTGACCTTCAACCGCCTCAATAGCGGCAGCACCGTAGGCTGAGATAGACTCGCGGGGAACCTCCATAAGAGCGATCACGGAACCGCCGGTAGCCTGCTGAACCTCGACCATTCGCGAGAGCAAATCCTCTTTTTCGTCAATCAGATCATCACCCAGCAGAACCGCGAAAGGTTCATCCCCTACATGTACCTTGCCGCGCAAAACTGCATGGCCCAGACCTTTAGGGTCGCCCTGGCGTACATAGTGCAGTTCGCCCAACTCATTCGTTGCTTCAACAGCCTTCAGAAGGGCGTCTTTACCCTGCTCGGCCAGCTGACTTTCTAGAACCGGAACACGGTCAAAATGGTCTTCAAGCGCACGCTTGTTACGGCCGGTAATCATAAGAACATCGTTCAGGCCGGCGCGGATTGCCTCTTCTACCACGTACTGAATTGCGGGGCGATCAACGACCGGAAGCATTTCCTTAGGAGTCGCCTTCGTTGCGGGCAAGAACCTGGTCCCCAGACCAGCCGCCGGAATAACAGCCTTAGTGACAGACTTAGATACTTTAGTCATACCAATAAGCATAACTCATGCACCCTCTTTCACAGCCTGTAATACTACAATTTGACACGTACCTTCGTGCAAGAATTTAAAAATACCCCGCTGCACCTTTGCAGGTTAGGCACTATAAGAACCCGCCGAGCATCACACTAGCCACACAGCATTATCGCAATGGTGAAAGTACTCACCCAGGAGAACCATGAAACCCGAGCCCAGCACCGTATCCGCCCCGCACGAGAGCAATGATGCACCCCACAGCAAAACTTCCGAAGATATCGCCCTCAACAAGCAGATACTGCGCTCCCAAATTCGCCCGCAGCGCCTAATCGCCAAAAACGCCCGCACAGCGGCGGAACACGAGCAGATGACACAGCAGTACCGCGACCATATTCTTTCGCTGATCCCCAAGGACGCGCAGGCGCAAACTATCGCGGCGTACCTGCCCACCGCCTCCGAACCTCCCATCACCGCAGCGCTTCACGACCTGCACGCGCGCGGGCACCGCATCCTGGTGCCCGTAGTACGCCCGGCACGCACTCTCGCTTGGGTTATTTGGGATCCGCACGTGGAGCATCCGCTCAATGGCTTGGGCATTGCCGAGCCCGAAGGCGAAGAGTATGACACCCAAGCTTTTGTTGCCGCCGATCTACGGTTAGTTCCGGCACTCGCCTATGCACGCAACGGCCGCCGTCTGGGGCAGGGCGGAGGCTACTATGACCGCATCATCCCTGCCCTTTCGGCAGATAAACTGCGTGAGAGCACCGTAGGCGTGGTGTTTTCCCATGAAGTGCTCGAAAGCATTCCCTACGATGAATGGGATGCCGTGCTCCCCCGCGTGCTGACCGAGACCGGTATAGAACCCCTCGGTAATTCCGCGCTCTAGACCGAGAACTCAAGAACATTTTGCCTGCGCTAAGCCCCGCGCGGCACGCCACCCAAGTCGAAACCGGGTGAGGTTCGCGGTACACTCTATACGCAACACACGGCAGCCGCCGCGCTCGCGGCTGCCCTAGGATCTGTCATTCAGGAGAACCATGCCGGTCTACGTTTACCAGTGCAAAAACTGTGGGCACGCTTTCGAGAAACGCCAGTCGTTCAGCGAGGACGCCCTGCGCACCTGCCCGCAATGCGGTGAAGACACACTTCGCAAACGCTTCAACACCGTGGGCGTCGTCTTCAAAGGATCCGGGTTCTACAGCACCGATAAAGGTTCCAGCTCAAGCTCGTCTCAAGCAGAGTAGTCACCCGAAGAATCGTTCCCGCCCCGTACTGCGGCATTAGCCCCAGTGCGGGGGTTTTTGTTCGCGCATCCACTCTAGGCGGGCGCGTTCTTCGGGGGTCAAATGCTCCTGCGCCGAGCCGCGGGCATGCCGTAGGTTTCCTCGATTCGCGGCTGACTTCCCGGAGGTCTCTTTGCGTGCAGGCGTTGGCGTATGTGCGTGAAGCGGTGCGTTCACGCCCGCGATGCGCGGCTCGTCCCCTGCTAATGCGCCTCCCCCGCTGGCGCGTCGATGGCCTCTGCGCGGTTTCGGTGTTGGAGAATACTCACCCATAGAGTCGTCCTTTCAACTCTGCGCTGCTGGGAGGGTGCAGAAGCTTCTAGTCTGCATATATGCCCAAATACCGTAGGATGCGCGCCACCACTGCCTCGGGATCGGCGAAAACCTCCAAGGTGTTGAGGGTTACGTAGTTCCAGCCCGTGCGGCTCAACCTTTCAGGAACCAGGCGAGTATGCTCACGCACGCTCTCGGTCGTGTAATCAAACAGCACATCCGACCCCACCATGAGCGGCATCCGCTGTGCGCTCTCCTGTTCAGATTTGGTGTGAATGAGCTGTTGCGGTGCCAGCGCGATAAAGGCGATCTCGTCTTCGCCGGGCCGCACCCGAACGCCGCGTTCGCGCAGGCGTGCTACTGCATCGTTAAGCAGCCAGTCCTGAGTTACCGGGTCGGTTGGCTCATCCTCAGTCTCTAACCAGGCGTTAGACGCAAGAACGTCCTCACGTGGAGTCTGTGCCGCAATCTGCTGCTGGTTCTCCTCATAGGCGAGCATCAACCGGTACAGATCCAGCGCACCCTCGTGGAGTTTCTGCGCGTTCATATCGGCTGGGCTCACGCAGCTGACAATATGCGTGGCGCGCCGTGCGCGAGTGAGCCCCACTACGAACCCTTCACGACCGTGCGGGCCCGACAGCAGCCCCAGATTATGGGAGCTCTGCCCCAGCCGGGCACGCCCCACACCCAGCGAAAAAATAACGGTATCGCGTTCCAGCGACCCCGCGCGGTTCACATCCACCACCCGGAAAGACTCGGTACCGGGCTTGAAAAACTCAGCAAGCTGCGGGTACGTATTCAAGGCTTGGCGCACCGCCCCGGCAATCCGCTGGGCGTGCTTCGGGCTCGCCGTCACCACCGCCAAAGAACGTTCGGGGCGGCGGTAGGCGTGCTCAAGCACCAAACGGGTTACACGGTCCACTTCAACGCTCGGGGATTCCAGGTTCGCGTTATCGCTCACCTTCCCGCGCGTATCAATATACTCAATACTCAGCGTGCTCACGGGCTTGCGGGATGCCGGGCTCACCGGAATTTCGCGCAAGTGAGACCCATAAAATTCCCGATTCAGGTAGTCGAAAAGCACGCGGTCAAAGGGACGGTGCATGAGCGAGAGCGTGCGGTTCGGAAGCAGACGTGAAAGCGCCCCAAAAGTGCTCTCCAACCGGTGAGAATCCGATGCTGGTGCACCCGAGGTTGGCGCCGAAACAATAAACGGCGCAGGGAACCCGGCATGAGGATCGCCCACAGCAATTACCTGATCCGCGCGCGTAATCGCTGGAAGGTTAGCCGCCAGCGGGGTGGACTCAGCATCCAGCAGGATAACCGTATCAAAACGCATCGACATGGGAACCCGGCGCGCCAGCGAAAACGGGCTGGCCGTCCATAACGGCAGCAAAGTACGCGCCATGACCGGGGCATTCACCAGAAGCGATTCGAGATCAAACTCACGGCCGCGCAGTTGACTCTTCAGATACGAAGCCTGCTCGGGGAATTCTTCGATACGTTCCGTCCACAACCGTGCCGTATGCGCCAGCAAACGCGCCTGGGCGCTCGACATATGGGCGTAGTCCGCACGGCGGAAACGAGCCTCAATATCGCGCAGCTCGTCGCCGTCAAGAATTTTTTCGGCGTGCTGCTCCAGAAGCTCTTCAAGCGCAGACTGCCACCACGCAAGTTCGAGTTCCGGTGTCACCTCGGATGCGTTTGCCTCACGCTCACCCAGCTCGTCCAGAAAATCGCTCAGACCCGCATTCGTGAGCCGCCCTAAGAGTACGTCACGTTCGGGCAGGCTCATGAGCACTTCGCGGTCGGTGAGCAGAGCATCCAGGCGGGCTTCGAGCTGGTCAAGATCCGTATGCACAAAGTCGACGCCTTCGGCGGTATCGGGGAGTATGATCTCAAGCCCCGAAAGCTCCGAGCCCAGCGAGTGCAGGGCGTTCGCCAAAGCATCCAGGTTCTCGGGAATCTTCGGGGTGCTGGGCGAATCAAGAAGCCGAATCCACTCGGCGCGCTCGGTCTGCACAACTTTGAGGTGTTCATGCAGATCGCCAATATGCACTCCCGGCAAAATATACTCTTTTGCCGCTCGACGCAGGCGCGAACGCTGCATACTGCTCATGTCGATACGGTTTTCCCGTCGCCATGAGCCGGATGCGGTAGCCGCAATCAGGTCGGTCACCGGGCGGTCGTACACCTCTGCCCGGAAGCGTTTGAGGGTTTCCCGAATGCGAATCAGAATAGCAAGCTGCGCATCCCAATCGGCTATAGTACGTGCCCGGCGCAGATGCAGATCCGCGTTCATGGCGTTCATCGCCTCGCGCAGGGAAAGAAGTGAGGAACGCAGGGTAATGACGAGGGCGTAGGCGTCCGCCGCCTCGTCTTCGTTGAGCAAACGGGCACGATGCCAGGGCGAGGTGCGAGTCGCGCGTGTGAACCCGTTCAGCTCCGCAAAACGCACAATATCGGCGGTAATGGCTTCGCGGTCTTGCAGGGTATCAAGTAGCTGACGGCTAAAACGCACCTGGGTCTGCGGCGCGCTCTCCTCAGAGGCGAGTTGGGCCACTCGCTGCAAGGCTTCACTGATAGAAATATGCCACAGCGGGTCGCGCGCCGTCAGTGCATGAGTGTGATCTGTGAGCGCCGTGCGGGTTTCGATCAGCTCACGATTAAGGTTTGTGGAATTAGGCTCTGCGGTATTCTCGTTACGCACGATAGCGCGAATAAACTCGGTTCGCTGATCTTCGGCAGTGTGTTCTGCCAGCAGATCGTAGCGCAGATCGTTAAGCCCGGTGCGTCCCAGAAGCTCGCTAAAGGATGCGAGGGTCGAACGTTTTTCTCCCACGACCAGAACCGATTTTCCGCGCCCCATCAGGGTTGAGGCAATATTTACGGCGGTGCGTAACGGTTCTGTTCCGGGCGCTGCGGTCACGGTCATCGAAAATCCGCTGGCGGCGGTATCAATAATATTCTGCGCTACGGGGTCTGCATCGAACAGCAGCGTTTCTTGGGCAGGATCGCGCTGGTTGAGGGGCTGCAGCAGGTTGTGCGCGTTCATCTCGCGCGGCTGCGCACCGGGAACTTTGAGCGCCGCAAGATCACGCACGAGCGGGGTAAGCGCGGTGTGCGGAAGCTCCCCCATGCTTTCCTTCAGGTCTGCAAAGGTTGAGATAAAATACTTTGATTCTATGGTCATCCCTGGAATACGCCCGGCGGAAGCACGCATCCGCTCGATCACGGGTTCAGGATCCAGGCGTGACATTGAGTTGGCGAGCTGCGCAACATCCATAGTGCCCAGGTCGATCTCATATTCCTGTTTGATTTGGCGCACCATCGCGGGGTTCAGGCGTGCAGAACCAGCTAGCTGCAGCTCAAAATCATCGCTCCTCGGATGCGGCGTCAGGTTCAGCGGTGCCATCAGAATTGGCGCGATAAACCGCTTTTCAGAGGCTTTGGCATCATCGCGCATCGCATGCGATAACCATGATGCGGTGCCCGCCACAAAATACCCGGCATCGAGCCCGTGCCCGGTCGAGAGCTCATAAATTTTGGTGCGCAGGGTACGCGCGGCACGCATCTCATGTCCCAGCAGAGACTTATCGCGAATCAGGGTGGAAAGACGTGTTTTGCGTCCGGCCAACAGCTGCGCAAGCCCGGAAGGGTTAGCGTCACTGAGATTGATGTGTACATAATCGACCTGGTTGAAGTCGAGCATCGCATCCGGCCCGGTATACACGTCCATCTGCTGCGCCCAGCGTTCAAGACCCGCCGAGGGGTCGAAAGCGGGTGAGCTGGGATCCAGGTATTCCGGCTGGAATTCGGCGCCGCGGGGTTCCTTGGCAGCGGTGTTCTCCAGTGTATCCGGGGTTTCGTTCACAGTGTGCTCGTCCTTGGATGATTCGTGGTGAGTGTGGGGATAATCTTACATAACATCATACGGAGGCTCTAGCTAATTCCCGTGTAGCCGGTGTACTTTTCCATGGGTTAGGCCAGGGAACGGGCGTTTCTCGCGTACCGTTATCATGCCGACCAGAGGCGTATATTTGCGAAAAGTACGAGAAGGGTTACCAGCCCGAGGAAAATCATCGAGGCGATAAAAACCCATCGATAATTGGGGGCGAAGGGTTCCTCAGGAGCCTCGCGCAGTGCCCACCAAAGGAAGAACGCAAGCAGGGCACCGGGCAGGTTCCCTGCAAACACCAGCATCACCAGGGTGTAGAAGGCAATCATGCGTTCGGTGTGTTCATTCTCGCTCGCAGCAAACTTGAGTAGTCCCGCGAATAGAATCGATAGGCACCCGTTCAAAAATGCTACAGCATAAAACGGAATATTGATCGCAGCTTTGAAATCCAAGCCGGAGTTGGCGGCGCCTAACAGAATCCACGCAAAGAGCGCCAGGGGCATGATAATGAGATACCAGAAAAGGTATCGACGCATTTTCTGCGGATTATTGATAAGTTCGAGGATTGCGATCACGGGCTAGGTCTCCGATGGGTCTGTGTGCTGCCGATCGATAGCTGCTGCACCAGCTTGGGCACGTATACCGGCGACGTCGAGTGCCCCGGTTTCGGCGCTAAATTCAGAACTTTCAAGAACCTGCGCTGTTTTGGTGGAGTTGCCGCGCTGTTGGGTTTCAACATGGTCTATATACCGGCGCACAATATAGTCCAAAAGCACTGAGAGCGCCACGAACGAGTGGTAAGGCTTGCGCTGGGTACTCAACTGGGTGGGGGTGGTTTGGTAGTGCAGTGAGTACTCGGCGTAGGAGGACATAAAGTTCACGCCAATAGCGGTAATTGCGATCATGGGGATTTTCCGCAGTGCTAGCATTTTGACGTGTTCGCGCATATTTTCAGTCTGTCCTGAGAAGGAGACAAGAATCACGACATCGTCCTGATTCATAGCGCTCATGGTGCTTTCAAATTCATTGCGTGCAGGAATCACATGGCAGAATTTG
Source organism: Rothia sp. HMSC036D11 (assembly GCF_001814205.1). Classification (NCBI taxonomy): domain Bacteria; kingdom Bacillati; phylum Actinomycetota; class Actinomycetes; order Micrococcales; family Micrococcaceae; genus Rothia; species Rothia sp. HMSC036D11. The sequence continues at coordinate 148,528 of NZ_KV815312.1, read as the reverse complement.
CCGCAGACCTGCATAGACTTAGCAAATTCTTGTACCGCGTTTCGTTGCGCGTACCCGGTTCCGAAACAGTAGATTGTGCGCGCCGTATGAAGTTTCCTCAAAAGACCGGAAAGCTCCATATGTTCCAGGTAATCATAGGTGCGCAAAATATCTTCGCGGCCGCTTTCGATAAAACGCGGGTTATAGGGTTCCGACTTCGTCAGGGAAGATTTAATGAAGTATTTCAGCTCGGCAAAACCCGAAAAATTGAGCTTCTTGGTGAGCCTGATAATGGAGCTGGTTGAAGTGTAGGTCTTGTGCGCGAGGGAGTTGATAGTCGCCTCCGCAACAAATTCTTCGTTTTCAAGCATGAACGCCAAAATATCGCGTTCGGTATCGCTGAACCTGTGTTGGTTCGCGTTCACCACATCTTGTAAATCCACTCAAAAGCTCCTGAATCGAAAACGCGCAATACATAAATATTACAACGTCTTCGATTCAGGAGCTCAGTAGGTTTCCCTAGAAGGTGAATATAACCTTACTCTTTGGTGTTCACCATGGTTTCAAAACGCTCGCGAACCTGCGGAACGTCCATACCCACAATCACCTGGAATGCCTTGCCCTTGCGCACAATACCGAGGGCTCCGGCATCCTTGAAGGCGGCATCCGAAGTATCAACCAGGGATTCATCCGCCACCGAGACACGCAGGCGAGTAGCACAGTTGTTCACCGTGGTGATGTTATCGGCACCGCCAAGCAGTTCGAGGAATCCTGCCGCACGCGGGGCATACAGATCTGCATCGCCAGCGTCATCTGCGGATGCGGCCCCCTTCTTCTCGGCTGCCTTCGCGGCCTTGTATTCGGCCTTCGAGTACAGCTTCGTTTCGCCGCCCTCAGCCTCGCGACCCGGGGTCTTGAAATCGAACTTCAGAATGAGGAATCGGAAGAGCAGGAAGTAGATGACGGTGAAGGACAGACCCACGCCGATCTGCATAAGGTAGGTAGGCCAGTGGTTCTGCCACAACGGAACCCAGTTGAGGAAGAGGAAGTTATCAAGCAAACCACCGCCCATGTTGCCTGAGAGGCCAAGCATGTACATGATCGACGCCATCGAAGCTGCCAGCACCGCGTGAACAGCAAACAGCGGGGGTGCCACGAACAAGAAGGTAAACTCCAGCGGCTCGGTAATACCGATCAGCATTGCGGTGAGGGTCACCGGGATCAGCAGGGCGAGAACTTCTTTACGCTTCTCACGGCGTGCCGTGGTGTAGAAGGCGGCCGAGATACCGAGGGGCGCGAAGATCTTCGAGTTACCGTGCAGTGCGAAACCGCCGCCGGGGAAGAGCTCGCGCAGAGGCTTATCGCTCTTGGCAAATTCACTGATGTGGGTCGGCCAATCCTTCACGATACCGTTCGGGGTCACAGCGTTACCGAACATGAACGGCGAGTAGATGAAGTGGTGCAGGCCGGTTGGAATCAGGATGCGCTCCAAGAAGGTGTAGATCCACACGCCTAACGCGCCGGAGGCGATGAAGAAGCCCTGCATGCTTGCGATACCATGCTGAGCGTAAGGCCACAGCCAAGCGAAGATAAAGGCGATGGGCATCATCAGGAAGAAGCAGATCGCGTAGACGAACTGGGTGCCCTGGAAAATACCGAGGAAGTCGGGCAGCTTCTTATCGAAGTATCGGTTATGGACCCACACCACGATCGCGGAAATGATGATAGCGCCGAAAATACCGGTATCGATTGTCTTAATACCGGCGATAATTTTCAGGCCGGTACCGTAAGAATCCGAGTTATCCAGAGAAATAGAGGTGTTGTAATCCAGCTGGAAGAATCCCGAACCGCCTTGGCCCCAGAAATTCAGCATACCGGCCACCAAATAGTTGAAGGTCAGATACACCATACCGGCTTCGAGGACGGCACGAGCGTTTGCGGTCTTTGCGAGCGCAATCGGCAGGCCCAGCACGAAAAGGAGCTCTATTTGCCGGAAAACGGTCCATGCGCCGTCAAGCCAAACAGTCCACGCTTGGTACCAGAAGGTATCTTCGTTCGCGAGATCGCCAACAATATTTGGGAGGGTGGCAACGGTGCCGATACCGACCGCTAGGCCAGCGAAGGCGAAAAGAAGCACGGGCGCCAACATGGCGGACCCGAACCTCTGAATTTTTTCCATCATAAGGCTGACGCCCTTTCTGGTTGAGAGTGAGCGGGCGCCTAGGTGTCTGCCGTGTGTTGGCTAGGAGTTACCGCGCGATGCGCCCGCGCGTGTTGTGTAATGTTTTATTTAATAGCAATATCATGTCATCTTTTACGACCTAAAACCTCCTTGAGCGGGGTTTTTGGCATAGTTTTTCAGAACCCGAAACATGTCCCAGTACCGGGTAAAAGTATTGGTGTTTCCGGTGGGTATTTTGCTGTGTTATTGACCATGCAAATGGTTAGCATATAAAAGTAGTTTTCCACCGACATTTTCACGAAGTGCAGAGGGCGATAGCCACGTGTTCCCCCTCGCCTTTATATTTCTAGAGACGATGCGTTTTCTTACTCTTAACACTCACAGCTGGTGTGAGCCTCACCAGATCGTTAAAATTCACGAGCTTGCCCGTTTCATCGCCCACCATCGGGTTGATGTTATTGCGTTGCAGGAGGTGAATCAGTACCTGCACTCCCCTATTGTGGATACGCCACTGGGGTACCAAGGCGGGGCCGGTATTCCTATCCGCGAGGATAATTATGCACTTCTGCTCGTGCGATTCCTGGCCGATTTAGGGGTTCAGTACGAATGGGCGCTGACCGAAACCCATATTGGATGGGAACGGTATGACGAATGCGTAGCTGTACTTTCTCGTATGCCTATCGAACGCATCGAACCTATTGTGATGAGCCCGCAGTATGACTACGATCGGGTTGAGCGTAGGTCTTCTCTCGCGGTTCGGGTTGGTACTGATGCGGGTTCCGTGTGGTGTGCAAGCACCCATATGTCGTGGTGGGATTTTCAGGGCGAACCACTTTTCGCACAGGAGTTTGCGCGGCTTTCGCAGGCTCTCACCGAGTGCGGTCAGGGTGCGCCCGTTCTGCTGGGCGGCGATTTCAACACGGCGGCGCAGGCGCGTGGCGAAGGGTACGATCTTGTGCTTTCTTCCGGCCTGGTGGATACCCGTGAGATCGCCGAACGTACCGATGGTGAGTTCACCGTGCATCGTGGTATTGCCGGGTGGGAAGGGCAGGAGGAAGCCAAGCGCATTGACTTCGTATTTGCCGACCGCGCGGTGAAGGTACTTTCGCATGCGGTGGTATTCCGCGATAATTCTCCTGAGGCGATTTCCGATCACAGTGGCGTGCTGGTGGAGCTTGACGAGTTGAGTTTCGAGCCCACTGCCCGGATGCACCCCGTGCAGCTGCCGTCGCAGGTACAGCCCGGATAGTAAGGCGTCTCCAGGGTGCCGCAGCTTAGCGCGTTCCCGCCTCCAAACTTTTATGTGACATGTATTCCGTGGAAGGACAGCTCATGAAAACCGAAATTCAGTGGTGGCAACAGCCCGTTGTGTATCAGATTTACCCGCGTTCCTTCAACGACTCCAATGGCGACGGCATCGGCGATCTGCCCGGTATCACCGAGAAAATCCCGTACCTGGCGAAGCTGGGTATAGATGTTATCTGGCTTTCCCCGATTTACGCCTCGCCGAACGACGATAATGGCTACGATATTTCGGACTATCGGGCGATTATGACCGAGTTCGGCACAATGGCTGACTTCGACGAGCTGCTGGCGACCGCACATGAGCACGGCATCAAGCTTATGATGGATTTGGTGGTGAACCACACCTCGGATGAGCACGAATGGTTCCGTCAGGCACGTTCTGCGAAGGATAACCCGTACCGCGACTACTATGTGTGGCGTGACCCTGCCGGGTTTTCCGAAGACGGCACCCCGATTCCGCCGAATAACTGGATTTCCTGTTTCTCACCATCGGTCTGGGAATGGGACGAGGGCACTCAGCAGTTCTATCTGCACTATTTTTCGGTGAAGCAGCCCGACCTCAACTGGGAAAACCCGAAAGTACGTGAAGAGGTCTACGACATTATGCGGTTCTGGCTTGATAAGGGTGTCGACGGTTTCCGCATGGATGTTATCAACCTGATCTCTAAGGATCTTTCCTTCCCGGATGACCCCGCCGTCACCGCTGGAGGGCTAGATAATTCTCTGGCGGTGGCCGCGAACGGTCCGCGCGTGCACGAGTTCCTGCGCGAGATGAACCGCGAGGTGCTCAGCAAGTACCCGGTGATGACCGTGGGTGAGACTCCCTGCGTGAGCGTGGAAGATGCCGCCCTGTACACAGGTTTTGACCGCCACGAACTGCAGATGGTGTTCCAGTTTGAGCATATGGATGTGGATGCCAGCGCAGGCGGCGCCACCGGCAAATGGTCGGATACTCGTTTTAACCTGGTGGATTTGAAGAAGGTTCTTACCCACTGGCAGACGGGGCTGCACGGTCGCGGATGGAATTCGCTGTACTGGAATAACCATGACCAGCCGCGCACGGTTTCACGTTTCGGCAATGACTCCCCCGAGTTCCGTGAGGTCAGCGGTAAGATGCTCGGCACGGTTCTGCATATGATGCAGGGAACCCCCTACATCTATCAGGGTGAAGAGCTGGGTATGACCAATGTTTTCTTCGACTCGGTAGACGACTACAACGACCTTGAAATCCATGATTCCTGGCGTAAATACGTGGTGGAGTCCCAGCGGGTTAGCCCCGAGGATATGCTGCGGTACATCAGTGCTTCGGGTCGAGATAACGCGCGAACACCCATGCAGTGGGATGCGAGCGAAAACGCGGGCTTTACGACCGGCACCCCGTGGCTGAAGGTGAACCCGCGGTATACCGACATTAACGCCGCCGAAGAATTGGCGAACGATGATTCTATTTTCTATCACTACAGCGACCTCATTCACCTGCGCAAAGAGCACCCCATCGTGCTCACTGGCGAATACCGTGTGCTCAACCTCGAGGATGAGCAGGTGTACGCTTACCTGCGTGTGAATTCAGCGGAGGATGCCGCCGTATCCGGCGAGCGCGCCCTGCTGGTGGTTGCTAATTTCACCCAAGAAACACTGTCTTTGCCCTATGCAGACGGTCAGCTCGCTTCCTTGGCGCTCAAGAACCCGGGTGTGCTGAAAATTGAGGAGCTTGCGGCCATGGGAGAAGCGCCCGAACTGATCAGCTCAAACTACCGAAATGAGCACGGCGAGTTCACGGACGAAGGCACCACTCTGCGACCCTATGAGGCAAAAGTGTATCTGTACCGGTAGGGCGTAGAGTGCGCGGCGAGTGGCGCGCTGGCGCATCCTGACTAAAAATTTTACAGACATACCTGCGGCAATGCGGCTTACGGGGTTCCCCACTAAGCCACACGACGCAACCCTTAACGAAAGGCTTCTGATGAGTAGTGAAACCACGACTGAAGAGCGTGCGGTTCCTTCCTACGCCGGGCGGCAGTGGTGGAAGGAAGCGGTGGTCTACCAGGTGTACCCGCGTTCCTTCAACGACTCTAATGGCGACGGTATCGGCGACCTGCCCGGTATTACCGAAAAAATCCCGTACCTGGCGAAACTGGGCATTAATGTTATCTGGCTCTCCCCCGTGTTTGATTCGCCGAACGTTGATAACGGTTACGATATTTCCGACTACTTCGACATTATGAGCGATTTCGGAACAATGGAAGATTTCGATGAGCTGCTGGCGACCGCACATGAGCACGGCATTAAAATTCTGATGGATTTGGTGGCGAACCATACTTCGGATCAGCATCCGTGGTTTGTGCAGTCTCGTTCCTCAAAGGATAACCCGTACCGCGACTACTACATTTGGAAAGACCCCAACGGGTTTGATGAGAATGGCGCCCCGATTCCTCCGAATAACTGGGCTTCCGAATTCGGTGGCTCCGCCTGGGAGTGGGATGAAGCCACGCAACAGTTCTACCTGCACATTTTCTTCAAGGAACAGCCCGATCTGAACTGGGCGAACCCGAAGGTGCGCGAAGACCTGTATGCGATGGTGCGCTGGTGGCTCGATAAGGGCGTGGATGGTTTCCGGCTGGACGCCATCAACATTATTTCTAAGCCCGAAGGTTTCCCGGATGATCCTTCCACCGATTTTGAGAAGCATACGTCGTCGATCCCGTTTGTGATTGCGAACGGCACGATGGTGCATCCGTGGATGAAAGAGCTCAACCGTGAGGCGTTCTCGAAGTACGATGTGATGACCGTGGGCGAAACGAGCGCGACCAGCCCCGAGGACGCGAAGCTGTGGGCGGGCTACGATGCGGGCGAACTGCAGATGCTCTTCCACTTCGACCACATGGGCGTCGATAACGACCCCGAAGGTTCGCTGGGCGGCAAGTGGTCGTATGCGCCGTACAAGCTGACCGAGCTTAAGCGCATTCTGAACGAGTGGCAGACGAAACTTGAGGGCAAGGCGTGGGGTTCGCTGTACTGGAATAACCACGATCAGCCACGCGTGGTCTCGCGATTCGGCAACGATTCCCCCGAATTTCGGGTACTTTCAGCGAAGCAGTTGGGAACCACCTTACATTTTATGCAGGGAACCCCCTATATTTATCAGGGTGAGGAACTTGGGATGACCAATGTGCGGTTCGAGTCGATCGACGACTACCGCGACGGCGATTCGATTCGTTTCTACGAGGATATGCATGTGGATCATCAACGACTCAGCCATGAGGATGCGATGCGCGCCATCTACATTAAGGGTCGCGATAACGCCCGCACCCCCATGCAATGGGACGACTCGGCGAACGGTGGGTTCACGAACACGGGAGTCGAGCCGTGGCTGAAGGTGAACCCGAACTACCCGCAAATTAATGCGCAGGCTGCCCTAGACGATCAGGATTCGGTGTTCTACCACTATCAGGAATTAGCGAAGCTGCGCCGCGGTGAGCTCAAAGATTTGATGGTGTACGGTTCGTTCGCACCCGTAGATTCGGTTGAGGTTCCGCACTCCGAGGATGAGGCAGTGTACGCCTACACCCGTACCGGCGGCCCGGACGGCACCGACGCGAACCAGTCCCTGCTCGTGGTTTCTAACTTTACGTCTGATTCGGTGGAGCGCACCTTCTCGCTGCTGGATGATGCGCGTGCAGCCGGAGCGTCCGTCGAACTGGTGCACTCCAACTACCGGGATGACACCGGCGCCCTGACCGATGCGGGCACCACCCTACGCCCCTACGAAGCGAAGGTCTACCGTATCGTGAAGTAGGTTATCCTCTGTTCCCAACTCGAATAACGCAGCTTTGGGCGTATTACCCACCCTCTAGGGTCTCGTAATACGCCCAAAGCTGCATTATTCAGAGTTCAAAGACGTTTTGCGCATGTCCAGCCGATACTGCTACTCCCGCCGATTACCGGAAAGTATTGTTCTCAAAGCGCTTCTCGGGGTTCATTTTTATAATGTTCGTTCAGTATGACAAGAGTTACGATTCGACGAAGTCGCGCACTATATCCACAAACCGTTCGGGGCTCTCTTTCTGAACCCAATGCTTATGATGCTCAAAAATTTCGACCCGTGTATTCGGCATAGAAGCGGCTGCCTGCTTCACATCCCCGACTTTGACGCCGGGGTCCTGAAAAGACACACATACGATAGTGAGTCCCCGAACCATTCAGGGTTTCGGTTGGCAGGATGTATGTACGTAAGCTAGCCATACACAAGTTTTGGCAGGTGCTGGGCTATACCCAGCGCCGCACCCGCTGGCGGTACTGCCGGTATTCTGTACCGAACTTCTGGGTGAGAACCCGCTCTTCGGGAATAATCTGGAAACGCGTTATCCAGGCGACGAAAAGCACCACCCCGAGCACAGCCTGCACCTGCCACAGCCACACCGCCCACCCGGTAAGTATGCAGGCCATACCCAAGTACATGGGGTTGCGGCTTAAACGGTATATTCCGGAGGAGACAATGTTTACGGTGCGTTCGGGGGCGAACGGGTTCACTGTGGTGCGGGCACGTCTAAATGACAGCACCCCCACCGCGTCCACCGTTAGGCCGAGTACAACCAGTGCAAGGGCAGGAACCAGCAGCAGCGGTGGTCTTCCTGTCAGCGGCGGCATCCCGCAGATGAGCCACATCAGTGAGGCGCACAGTGCCCCAATAAGTGGCGGTGGAACTTTATATTCAAGGGCTGCAGCTAGTCTTTTCATGAGGAGCAAGTTATTTATTTCGGTCAAGAAGCGGGGTTTATGCGGGAAGCGGCGGCGCTAACACTGCCTCTACCGCCGCGAGCGCGTGAATGGTGGTGCTGTCAAAGACCGGCAGCGGGGTCTTGTCCGCTTCTACTGCCAAGCAAAGTTCGGTGCACCCCAGGATCACGCCTTGGGCGCCCTGCTCCTTCAGCCCTGTAATGACCTGCTGAAGATACTGCACGGCTTCAGGCTCGACGCATCCCAAACACAGCTGCTCAAAGATGATGCGGTTAATCTCTGCCTGTTCCGGTTCGGCCGGCACGATCGTCTGGATTCCTTGCACCGCCATGCGCTCAGTGTAGAACCGGTCGCTCATGGTGAAGGTTGTGCCCAGCAGCCCCACCCTCTGCAGCCCTTGCTCTCGGATGGCGGTGGCGGTGGTGTCAACTACGTGCAGTAGCGGTACGGTGGTGGCACGCTCTATCGCGGGGGCACCCTTGTGCATGGTGTTCGTGGCCACCAGCAGCAGCTGCGCACCCGCACCCTCAAGTTTTGTGGCGCTTGCCACCAGCAAAGCCCCAGCGGCTTCCCAGTCACCGCTTTTTTGCAGGCGCACGACTTCCTCAAAATCTACACTGTGCATCACGATGTCGGCGCTGTGGTTGCCTCCGAGGCGGCGGTTGACTTCACGGTTAATGATCCGATAGTACAGGGTGGTGCTCTCAGGGCTCATGCCGCCGATAATGCCTAGAGTTTTCACGGTGCACGCTCCTTTTGTGTCTTCTGGCGGGTATTCCTCATTGTAGGGTGAGCCCTGTAACCCCGTCTATAGAGAAGGTTTTGCATTCAAAATGCATATAGAATGTGCAAGATACTTCTGAATAGAAAAGCGGCATCCCACCATATACGGGGCGGCAAATCGGAGATCTTAAGGTTGCTCTGAGGGAGGGGCATTCCACACCGTTACGCGCTCCGCCTCATGCCGTAAAGTACGATGTCCTTCTCGTGTTCCGGAGCCTACAGCAATCATCATAATGTCAAGATATCGGCTTGGCAGGCGCAGCATCTCACGCAATTCTGCACGCTGATACCCCGTCATAGGTACCGTATTCCACCCGGCTTCCTGCGCCGCCAACATAAAAGTCATCGCCCAGAGCCCGCAGTCTAAACCTAAAAATTTCTGTATTTCCTGCTCGCTACGCGGCTCATAAAATTCAATAGCGGCGCGGGTCAGCCTCTCACAGATTTCTTGGGAGAAGCATCCAGCAATATATTCTTCGTGATGTATTCGACTCAAATTATCCGCGCAGTATGCTTGTCGATCACCCAGCAGAATCAACACGGCCGATGCAGTCATAATCTGCTGCTGGTTATACGCAATAGGCAACAGCTTTTCGCGTGAATGCTGCTCGGTTACGATCACAACCCGCCACGGCTGCGAATTATTACTGCTGGGAGCCTGGTTAGCAAGATCAATAAGACGGTATATTTCCTCGTGGCTTATCAGGCAGGCCGGGTCAAAATATCGAGTAGAGCGACGGTCACGTATAAGGTCTTGCAAAGTCATGGGTAACATTTTCTCTTCGGGTGATTACAAAATTCAGTATAATGTACAAAAAATGCATTAAAACATAACTTACTTATAGGTTCTATACATACTTTTAGGTAAGTTTTAAGTATTTACGGTAGGTTTTTAATGAAAAAAATTTCTGCAATAGAGATGGCAATGAATCTGGTGGGAGGCAAATATAAGTGCCTCATTCTCTACCACTTGAGCGGTGGGGCAAAACGCACCCGCGATCTACTTCTGCTACTTGAAGGGATCAGTTCAAAAGTGCTAACTGAGCAGCTCCGTCAGCTCGAAGAAGATGGGCTCATCGAACGCACTGTATATGCGGAAGTACCACCAAGAGTGGAATACACACTAAGCGCGGAAGGGCAAACATTTCTACCGGTGCTACAACTCATGTGTGATTGGGGATGGGAATACGACTCTAGGCATCAAGGTATTGTGAAACCTTGTACATCACGCATAATTGAGTAAAAATATAGATATTCATATAGCTAAAAATCTTCGTCACACTTTTCGATCAAAAAATGCCTTTATGTGAATAATGCGTTAGAAAATGTTTTATTCACATAAAGGCACTTTTTAGCGCTTACCGAGGGCTAAACAGCTATGCACGTATTCACGCACCGCCTAGCAGCAAAACACTACTGCATGATCAGACCGCCGTCTACCGTATACGAGCTGCCGGTCACGTAGCTGGCCTCATCAGAGAGCAGGAATAGCGCGACCGCGGCGGCTTCACGCGCATCGCCCACACGTTTGAGGAGAACGGCCTCGGCAAGCCGTTCCTCGAATTGGGCGCGCATCTCATCGGGAAGAACCGACCGCAGGTTGCTCGTAATCGGCCCGGGAACCAGGCTATTCACCCGAATATTGCGCGGTGCAAGCTCGGAGGCCCATCCACGCGCCGCCGCCAGAATAGCAGCTTTTGTTGCGGCATAGGCAGAGACTATAGGCGCTCCCTCATAGGCCGCCGTCGAAGACGTCACTAGCACCGAACCACCTTCCTTCACATATGGAGAAAGCGCGCCCATTTGGATCATCGGTGCCACCACGTTCACCTTAAATATCTGGTCGAGAGTCGCCTGATCCATCTCTTCCAAAGGACCTCCGGCTGCGTATGCGGCGTTGAGCCACAAACCATCCAACGCACCGGCTCGCTCCACCACAGGCACGATGCGCTCCAAAGTGTTGCCATCTGAAACATCATCCAGAACGGCGGTAGCGTGATCGCCCAGCTCGGCTGCTGCAGCCTGCACATGGCTTTCGGTGCGGCCCGTAAAAATAACGTGTGCACCCTCTTCGATCAGACGTTTTGCGCCCGCCAAACCAATACCGCTGCTCGCGCCGGTAATCAGAATGGTCTTGTTTTCAAAGCGTTTCATGGGTTTCCTCCTCGTTTTTATGTTCACTCGATGACTAGATTCACGAAGTATTTGGGAGTACAACGCTCTTTTTAACACTACAGATTGAGGACAGAAATACCTAGAGTTTTTACTTAGAAGGACCGAGTGGTCAGAGTACATTCGGAGCAGGTTTCCTCTGTGATGCACAGCTCCGCGTCCCAGTACCGCTGGCTGAGCCGGTGCACATGGGGGCGCATATCCTGCGGGCAATCCTTCCCTTCATTGAGGGCTATCCCTATACGCCCGGAACCGAAAATGCGACGACCGTATGGACTGCCGCGCTGAGCGAGGGGAAGAACACCATGCCCCATTCTTTGCGGGTCCAGCCGATAAATGCATCACCCGCCTGTACGACCGCAAAAGTCACAAGAAGCAGGGCGACGGCACCGCCTCGAAAATAGAAGGGTGCAATAAGAACGGCTATTCCAGCCGGTATGGCGCGCACAGCATACATGTATACGTAGAAACGAGTATTAGCGTCAACGGAAGAAGCGTGAACCATAAGCCCGGGGCGGCACAGAGCCAATACCGCACTGGCGATTGTTACGAGTGCAGAAATAGTATTTATAGTTAGCAAAACGGGATTCATATCTAAGTCTCCGTCGGTAGCTTTTCGTATTTGTTTTATTCCTTAATTTGTTCAGATAAAACATCGAGAACTTCAAGAGCGGCAATAACAGATTCATACTGATGTACCCCGCTCCATTGCTGAACCTGTTGGCGCCAACGTTTTCGGATTTCCGCTAATTTCTGCTCGCCGTGTTCGGTCAAGGAATACCGCGGGGAACGTTTATGCGCGGGATTTTCGACGGACATAACCAGCCCCTCATCCCGCAGGAGGTTGAGCTGCTTTTGCACACCCTGCCGGGTTATTCCCATACGTTCGGCGATTTGAGGAGAAGTACTCGGTTCTTTCGCCATCGAGATTGCACCTAATACTTGCCAGCGTGCAGTTGTGAGACCGCTTTCGGCGGCGAACCGGTCTCCCCATGCGGTGAGTGTTCCGTTCACACGGAAGATCTGCACCACGAGTTCACTCAGTAATGAAGCATCCATTTTTCCTCCAGCGGCAATTATGACAACCAGTTTACACATATGACAACTGGTTGTCAATGACTGACGCGAGGGCTCATTAAGACAGAACACCATAAAGGACAAACATACAGAGCAGGAGTAAAAACTTACAGCAGGAGTATGGACCCCTCTCCCAAAGAAAATCTGCGCTCCTGATTTACTATCACCTAAAGAGGCACCCCTAATGAATAACCCTCAACAAGGCGTTAGAATCCTAATGCTTTTAGATAAAGATTATTTTTCTTGTTAGATAAATTCAAAAATGTTTTTTGAGAATATTCAGGGAGCTTCCACAGAATACCCAGGCTATAAGCTTAGGGTGAATCCATGACTATTGATGAGAACTTTCCAAAACCTGAGCATGGAACGATCCAGGCTCAAGATGTTCATGAGATAGAGAAAGAATCTGAAACGGATTCGGCTGAGAAGCAGAATTCGTTTCCTCCTGCTCTTATAGCTGTGCAGACCATAAGGACTGCTCTTGAGTTCATGTTAGTAATGCCATTACTCCCTTTGCTCACTATTGGTCTTGGAGGTTTCCTTCTCTTCCTGCCTTTTGGTTTGCATTTTATTTTGCAAGCTGTGGCATGGTCACGGGCAAAGAAAGAAACTCGGATCGCTTGGATTGTAGGAATCAACATTTATAGCCTGATGATTGTTGCGCCTATTGGTGCTTTCTATACGTGGTTCATGATGAAGCTGCAGGTGGCAGCTCCAGACATAACAGGTGTTGATATTGGACTATTATGGTGGTTTCTAGGTGCCTGCGTTCTTGAAGCTGTTATCAGCATCGTCATGATCGTCGTGATGAATGTAATCAAGAGGAATGATCTTCGTGATTTTCAAGGCAAAAGGATTACTGTCGCTAAACCTCGAATATATGCCGATACTCTACACGGTTCTCAGGGAAGGGTGTACGAGTTGGTTGATGATTCAACACCTTTGAAGGAACATCGTAAAGATTTAAGCGTTGAAAATCCCCGGCAGCACGTTAACGTTAGGTCGCAGAAGAAAGATTAGGGTGAGCACTATGAGCACCGATAAGAATTTTCCGATAGTTAATGATGAGTTTGCTATAGGCCGGGCTCAAAACGTTCATGAAATAGAGAAAGAATCTGAGGCAGATTCGACTGAGAAGCGGAACTTGTTTCTTTCTATCTTTATAACTGTGCAGATTATTAGGCTAATGCTCGAAACCACGCTTCTCCAGGGCGTGATGATTTCCGCCCTTCCCAATGATTCTGGTTATGTTGATTTTCGAGTACTTCTTCTTACGCTCATCCTTTTTTCGCCCTTTATCGTTTATATTCTGCTGCAAACTGTGGCATGTATAAAGATGATTCGGGGAACCAAAACCGCATGGGTTTTGGGGACAAACATCTATAGTCTGCTCATCGTTGCGCCCCTTGCTGCTTTTTATACATCGTTCGTTATAGAGGTGACGGCTTCAAATGTCGATATCCGACCATTACAGTGGATGCTAGGTGCCTGCGTCCTTGAAGCGATCATGAGTATCTTCACGATTATTGTAGTGAGTATATATAACTGGAAAAAGAAAAAACTATCCTCTCATAATAAAAATATGGATACTGATAAACGCCCAACGCCAGATAATACTTTATCTGGTTTCAAGAATGCAATATACGAAACGGATGATTTAAAAACCCTGAAGAAGCACCATGAAGATCCGATTGTAGAAATTCCTTGGCAGCACGTTAACGTTAGGTCGCAAAAGCAAAATCAGGGTGAACAGCAATGAGCACCGATAAGAATTTTTCAACCGCTGATAATAATGACCCGCAGCCTCCCGTGGAAAAGCAAAGTACATTGGGTAATAATCCGGAGAATGCCCATCAAGAGCCTAAATATACACAGCTGTATGGTGTAGAAGGCGCAGACGGTAAGATGTCCTTGGATCCCCAGGCGTCCCGGGGGTCTCAGGGCGCTGAGGGAAAGGAAGAGCCTCATAAACGCATATCACAACAGTTTGATATAGGTCCCAACACCCGTGAGCCTCTTCTCATAGCACAGGCCATCAGGAATGTTCTAATTATTATTCCTGTGCTCATCATGCTGGTTGTTTTTGTCTGTGTATTCATTAACGTTTTGGTATCTGCGCCCAGTGGATATGATGATCTTATCTTGGCGGGTATGTTTATTATTGCCGTTATTGCACTTCCTTACATGATTCACGTTATCTTGCAGGTTGTCGCGTTTATGCGGTTTAGGAGATCAGTCAAGTTTCGGTGGATACGAGGCGCCAATATTTACGGCCTTATTGTTGCCCCAGTCTCCGAGGTTACCTATGTGCCGTTTATGCTAGTGCAGATTCTTGATCCATCTTCATCTACCGAGAGCTCTTTTACAATAGTGGGGGTTATAGTAGCCCTCTACGAGGTTATTTTGGGCATCTTAATGATTGTTGTCACGACAAATAGTATTAAGAAGACCACCCAGCTTTCAGGACAAAAACACTGAGGGGCATTCATTAGGGGCGCCCCTAAACCGAGTACGCTCCAGACTTTCATATTCCCGTCATGGGCATCCGAAGCTGTGCTCTGTTGCAGAAGGACTTGATGAAATGTTCCGTTTCGAGAAGGTCATGGCGTAGCTTCTATATCTTTATGACCACAGCAAAGCCGCCCGGCGTATCCTGACAGCTCAGAACACACCGGGCGGCTTATCTACTCAGAACTGGGTTGATTCCTAGACGGCTACTCCCCCGCCTGGCTACTCCCACTCAATGGTTCCCGGGGGTTTGGAGGTGACATCCAGCACCACACGGTTCACGTCTTTGACTTCGTTCGTAATCCGGTTCGAGATTTTTGCCAGCAGATCATAAGGCAGGCGCGACCAGTCGGCGGTCATCGCATCCTCCGAAGAAACCGGGCGCAGCACAATCGGATGCCCGTAAGTGCGGCCATCGCCCTGCACGCCCACAGAACGCACACCGGAGAGAAGAACCACTGGGCACTGCCAAATATGCTCGTCCTGACCGGCGGCGGTCAGCTCTTCACGCACAATCGCATCCGCCGCGCGCAGGGTCTCAAGGTTCTCGCGGGTCACCTCACCCACAATACGAATACCCAGACCCGGGCCGGGGAACGGCTGACGCGCCACGATCTTCTCGGGAACACCCAGCTGACGACCGATAGCGCGAACCTCATCCTTAAACAGGGTACGCAACGGCTCGACTAGCTCAAACGCCAGATCCTCAGGCAAACCGCCCACATTGTGGTGCGATTTAATATTCGCTGCGCCCTCGCCGCCGCCGGATTCGACCACATCCGGGTACAGGGTGCCCTGCACCAGGAACTTGATCTGTGCGCCCTCTTCGCCCGCTTCCTCAATGAGCTTGCGCTCGGCCTGCTCAAAGGAGCGGATAAACTCGCGGCCAATAATCTTACGCTTCTGCTCGGGATCACTCACGCCAGCCAATGCGGTGAGGAAACGCTCTGACTCATCAATGGTAATCACGCGGATACCCATTGACGCGGCGTAATCCTGCTCAACCTGTTCACGCTCACCCGCGCGCAGCAGCCCGTGGTCGATAAAGAAGCAGGTCAGCTGATCGCCCACGGCCTTATGCACGAGAGCCGCAGCAACAGAAGAATCCACGCCACCAGAAAGCGCACAAATCACGCGGTCTTCGCCAACCTGCTCACGAATCTTCGCAACCTGTTCCTCAATGATATTGTCAGTTGACCAGGTGGGTTTAAGCCCAGCAATGTTATACAGGAAGTTCTCAAGCGCAACCTGACCGTAGTCGGAGTGCTTCACCTCGGGGTGCCACTGCACGCCGCCCAGTTTGCGGTGCTCATCCACGAACGCCGCCACGGACGCACCCGGGGTCTGCGCCAGAACCTCAAACCCGGCGGGGGCTTCGGTCACGGAATCGCCGTGCGACATCCACACGTTTTGCGTCTGCGGGGTTCCAGTGAGGAACGAAGACTCAACTGCACACAGGGTCGCATCGGTTGCGCCGTATTCGCGGGAACCGGTCTGCGCCACGGTACCGCCCAAGGTTTGCGCCATCACCTGAAAACCGTAGCAGATGCCGAAGACCGGCACGCCAGCCTCAAATAGTGCCCTATCGCCGCGGGGGGCGCCATCGGCATACACCGATGAAGGCCCGCCCGAAAGCACAATCGCGGCGGGGTTTTTAGCGAGCATCTTTTCGGTGCTCATAGAGTGGGGAACGATTTCAGAGTAGATACCCGCCTCACGCACGCGACGAGCAATAAGCTGCGCATACTGGGCACCGTAATCTACCACCAGAACCGGACGCTCTTCGAGCTGATCCGGGTGTACAGAGTCGGTCACGGATTTTCCTCACGTGTCAGGTCGAAATTCCGCGCGAGCGCGCGAAGTCTTGTATTTCTATTCTACGGGAGAGATAAAGGTTTTATGTGGCGCCCATTCACGGGTACTCGCCGTTGGGCTTTCACCGATGCTGGGGGCTAGTATCGTTTGGTTGCCTGCGGGTTTGCCTCAAGCTGTGCCAGGGTTTCTGCGTGAATGCGCTTCTCAACAATGAATGAGAGGAACGGCACCACGCCGCCGAGCGCCATGACGATAAGCTGGGCAATGCCCCAGCGCATGAGCAGCCAAATACGAATGCAGGAGAACAGATAAATAATGTAGAACCAGCCGTGAATGATAAGCACCCATGTGGAGATGTTTACTCCGCCGGTAAGGTTTTCGGTTTTGCGGTTAAGGACGCCGAGCGATACATCGGAACCGGTTGCGACGTCTTTTGCACCCGCCACCAGGTCATAGCCCATCCCGTGGTGGGTAATCATCTCAACCACCAGCAGCAGTAGAAAGGTACCGGATATCCAGGCGCACCATTTATAGAAGGTGAGTGCGGAACGAATCTGCGTTTCGGTACCGCCAAATTTTTTGCGCACCGTAAATCCGCCCTGGGGCGCGTGTTCTGCCCCGTCTGCTGATGCTTTTGAGGCATTCTGCGATAGGGTAACTTTGCGCCCGTCGGTACGTTCTACCGGGGTGATTTTTGTGTTCTTCTCGGGATTCTCTGACATGCTGTGCCTCTCGTGTGTGCTGATGAGTTTAGCTGGCGTTAGTCTTTTATATCTGCAGGTTTCTGAGGATTACCACTCTCCGGTGCGTTGCGCGGTGTATCTTCCATACGCACGGATGCTTCTTCGGGAGCTTCATCAAAGAAATAGTACTGTTCGTCGGCAGGGTCCCAATAGTAGGGGCGTCCGGTGGCTTCGTCCACAAAGTATTCGCCCTCGTACTCAAAATACTGGGTGTATTCGGCTGGTTCGGCGGCACGATGTGCCGCATCCTTAAGCATGCGTCCCCACAGGTAGAGGGCGAACGCCGCGAAAATCAACCATTCGAGCGAGTAGAAGATGTTGAGCCAGTTGATGTTGGCATCATTGGTCGCCTGGGCTGCGCGAATAGGGCGCAGATTCTCGGACTGTCCAATAATAGTGGCATTTTCTGCGATTGTGTGCTGTTCGGTGAGGGGTATTTTTTGGTTCTCAGGTACTTCGGCAGAAAGCGTGAGCACGCCGTCATAGAGGGGTGAATCCCACAGATTCGTCAGCTGCGCCGGGGATGCGCTTTCCAGCACCTTCTCAGCCGTGCGCGTGTACGGGGCGGCGCCCTGGGCATTTACTACACGACCGGCGATCTCAACTGTCCCTGTCGGTTCGGCGGGTATGCTCGGCGCATGATCATCCTCGCCCGCTATCCAGGCACGTGCCACCGTGATGGCACGGGGCTTGGTACTCCCCAAAGCAGCGGCTTTATCGGTTCCTTCGGGAATGAATTCGCTCAGAACCCAGTATCCATGCTGCCCCTCATTCAGGCGGCCCGCCACCAGCATGGAGGATCCTGGAACGTACTCCCCCTTCGCCTGCACTACGGTATCAACCGTCAAGTTCGTCACGGGCTGATGCGCCTGCAGAATCTCGGTATAGGGTCGCACTCGATCTTTCGCAGGATCAGAATGTACCTGCTGTGAGGTGGAGGCATTGAACTGCCAGCTGGAGAGCGCGACAAACCCCGTCACAAAGACGAGAGCCAGCAAAAGCCCGCCCAGCCAGCGGGGAGTAAACGCCAATTTCCACACATATCTAGGGTAGCGCGTCTGCGTGATGTGCCCCTAACGCCGTTGGTAACTTACGCGGGGAAAAATCCCGGCGAATAGTTTGCAGAGATGCGTCGTTTCCCAGTGTAGAACGCAGTCTAGCCGGTACGGTAAGGACCCAGAACCAAAAACTAGCTGGCAGCAAACCAGCGGCGCACAGCGTTAAAGCTCCCCACCCTCCGCAAAATACTTCTCTTCAGCTTCGGTGAGATCAGTCATCGCTGGCGATTCAATTGTTGCGGACACAAGTCTTGTAGCGACTCCTAAACCGACACTCGCGCGCGACGGCAAATACCAAGACAAAGTTTCTACTTCGCTGCTAGGGCCAGGGGTTGCAGTCCCGTACAGTGATGTGAGTCCGGCGATATAGTCTGAACGTGCCGACTGTATCAATGCCTTAATTTCTGGGGTTGGGTTCGGGGATGCGAGGCTGGTCAAGCGGAAAGAAATCCCGGATACGAATTGGTTGTTACTGACGTCTAGGCTTATGTGGCCATCTTCCTCTCCGTTACTGACGGGTGTAACGAAAAATCTCCCATCGTCAGGAGCGGGTATCCAGTCGAACTGATCTCGCAACGAGAATGCCTCTTCAACAGTCATGGGCCACCGATGCTCGGCTATTGCTCGGATGATGGCCACCGCTTGCTCGACCGGATACGTGCGAAAACCTGACGGTGTGGAGTTTGCTTCATTTAACATATGAGAATTCGGTCTCTCTTCTGGGATTTTTAGAGCTTGTCGATAGATTCTTAAGATGCTGAGCAGCCTCGGGCGTGAGAACCCCATAGCCCACCTAGCTATGCGAACTACGTCAGTCTTCCCCTTCATTGAGGCGGGTATCGAGGACAGCGTGAGGGACGCCGTCGGGCTTGGGGCCGAAGTCCTTTCTGAGATCGGCGGTTTCGAGCTTGTTGTACTCCATCATAGACAGGTAATAGTCCAGAAGATCGTCGTAGCGTCCTAGTACTTCACCACGCACCCACGAGGCAGTCCCCTCCGCCGGGGTACCGGGCCGCCCCATCAGAACGATGTCAATCGACCCCTTTGCGGCGGCAACCATGAAATGGTCAGCAGCGATAACACCGTCTGAAGCCATAGCCTCAATGCACTCCTCCAGCTCCAGCTGAACCCCGCCCAGCCTACGCAGTTCGCCGCCAAGAAGGTCACTAGTGGAGAAGATCGTCATGTCCTGGTAGAAACAGGGCCAGCCGTCGGCTACCTTGAGAAAATCACGATAGGACTTTGGCAAACGAAAACCCAGCTGAGCCTCAGTACGTGCCAGTGTTTCTTCAGAGGCTCCTGCATTGGGTGGCGCGTAGTCCCACAGGCCCTTCCAGTCGGCCTCCATTCGCTCTTGGTTAATCTCCTGCCCCCAGTTCAGGTAGTCCTGCCACGTCCATTCCGACATAGCCCGATTTGTCCCGCTGGGTACACCCATAGCCTCATCTGTCATGTGCATTAGCCTCTTCCTATCTCCTATCCGGCTCTAAGAACCAGCTCTGCTGCCGCAGCAACCAATCACTACTAGCTTGCCGGTATCGCCATACTCCCATGGTTTACCGCGCCCATATCAGCCTCGCCCCCTTTCACTATGACTACATCATTCACGAGAAGTACTGAGGGTACTCCACATAAGGGTCGTGTTCACGGTGATCTACCCATTGCTCAAGCACCTGCTGGGGTGTAATTCCCGGAGTCAAGACTGTGTGACCATCGAAAGCACTGGATGTAAACCATAGCACCACGTCAGGGTCTGGGTTCAAAGACCGCACCCATGCGGCAATCTCTACGGCCTCCTCAAAATCTGCCCCATCAACAGATATGAGCCGACCATCAGTGAAATGACTGATAATCGTCGATGCCCCATCAGGGATAGTAATAAGGCGAGCATCCGTCAAGCGGTCTTCCTCAACGCTCCACTGCGCCGTCTTACACCCGGGCCATTTTCGCTGCCCTTCGCGTAAGAAAGCTTCGACATCAATGAGGGTATCCTCTGAACTGAGAACGGGATATAGGTAATTAACGCCCACAATTTTTTCCTCTCGCCTTACCTGCGAAATACCGTAAACCACTGCACGCTACCCGCCTGCCCTATTCATGCTACGGGATTCTGCTCGCTTGTGCCCCGCGTATGGTCATGTACCCAGCTTCCGCGCCTGACTCGGAATAGCACAATGCGCCCCCACCGGATATTTTCACCGGTGAGGGCGCAATACGTTTTAGCAAAGAGAATGTTCGTTCGGTTCCTGTGCGCTCAACGGAACGCGAGACTGAGCGAGATTATCCCCGATATTCAGGCACGAGCGTCATCTCTGCCTTCTGGAACTTCTTCAAGTCCAGGTAACCGCAGGTAGCCATAGCACGCTTGAGTGCACCCACAATATTGCGTGTGCCGTCCACATGGTGCGAAGGTCCATACAGCACTTCTTCGAGGGTTCCAACAACGCCCAGCGGGGTACGCACGCCGCGCGGGAAATCCACCGAATGCGCTTCATTACCCCAGTACCAGCCCTGACCCGGCGCCTCGGATGCACGCGCTAGGGGCGCACCGATCATCACCGCATCCGCACCCAGAGCCAGTGCCTTCACCAGGTCACCGGAGCGGCTAAGTCCGCCGTCGGCAATCACATGAACATACCGTCCACCGGATTCGTCCAGGTAGTCCGAACGAGCCGCAGCAACATCGGCAATAGCGGTTGCCATCGGCGCAGAAATGCCCAGCCCCTTACGGGTGGTCATCGCGGAACCGCCGCCGAAGCCCACCAGAACACCGGCGGCACCGGTGCGCATCAAGTGCTTCGCCTGGGTATACCCTGCCACGCCGCCGACCATAACAGGTACATCCAGCTCGTAAATGAATTTCTTGAGGTTCAGCGGTTCATGCGAAGTTGAGATATGCTCCGCAGAGACCGACGCGCCGCGAATCACGAAAAGATCGGCCCCGGCCTGCACCACGGTCTCGTAATGTTCTTGGGTGTTCTGCGGGGTAAGCGAGCCCGCCACAATAACACCCGAATCACGAATTTCTTCCAGGCGCGCGGTAATCAGCTCGGGCTTAATCGGCTCAGCGTAAATCTGCTGCATGCGCGTAGTAGCAGAGGCAGGATCAGCTTCGGGAAGCTCAGTAATTTCGTCAAGAAGCGGCTGCGGGTCCTCATAGCGAGTCCACAGACCCTCTAGGTTGAGCACGCCTAAACCACCGAGCTTTCCAAGCGCAATCGCGGTCGCTGGAGACATCACAGAGTCCATCGGTGCGCCCACAATTGGGGTGTCAAATTTGAAGGCGTCAATCTGCCATGACGTATCGACATCGCGACGGTCACGGGTGCGGCGCGTCGGTGCCAGCGCCACATCGTCAAGCGCATAGGTGCGGCGGGCGCTCTTAGAGAGCCCAATCTGGATATCGGACATGTGTGTTTCCCTTTCGGAAGGTCTCTGACCGGTGTTTCCTGGCGCACGGCTGCCCCGCAAGACTACGCGCCTGATGCAGTATCTACTCTACTCGGCGTATAACCCGTTCCGCCGCAGATTATTCAGAAATATCACAAAATGCACGACGGAATAGATTCCCTAATGTTCGAGCCATACACACCATTGAGCCGGTCAGCAATGGTTAACGGCGGTAGTTAGGTGCCTCGACAGTCATCGTAATATCGTGCGGGTGAGATTCTTTCAAGCCCGCCGGAGTGATGCGCACAAACTTACCCTTGGTCTTAAGCTCCTCAATGGTGCGTGAACCCACGTAGAACATGGTCTGGCGCAGACCACCCTCAAGCTGATGCAGCACGGCAGAAAGCGGTCCGCGGAACGGAACCTGCCCCTCAATTCCCTCGGGAATCAGCTTCTCTTCGCTGGAAACGTCTGCCTGGAAATAACGGTCTTTCGAGTAGGACTTGTGACGACCGCGGGTCTGCATAGCG
Source organism: Rothia sp. HMSC036D11 (assembly GCF_001814205.1). Taxonomy (NCBI): domain Bacteria; kingdom Bacillati; phylum Actinomycetota; class Actinomycetes; order Micrococcales; family Micrococcaceae; genus Rothia; species Rothia sp. HMSC036D11. Next base: position 126,249 of record NZ_KV815312.1, on the reverse strand, counting down.
CCCAACGAACCCATGCCGCGGTAGGCTTTGAACTGCTTACCGTTCATGAAAATCAGATCGCCGGGGGCCTCGGCGGTTCCCGCCAGAAGCGAGCCAAGCATCACGGAATCGGCGCCAGCAACCAGGGCCTTACCGATCTCACCGGAGTGCTGCATGCCGCCGTCGGCGATAAGCGGAACACCGGCGGGAATAGCTGCCTTCGCGGATTCGTTAATTGCGGTTACCTGGGGTACGCCCACACCCGCGATAATACGAGTGGTGCAAATTGATCCGGGACCCACGCCGACTTTCACGGCATCTGCGCCCGCATCAATAATGGCCTGAGCACCTTCACGGGTTGCCGCCTGACCGCCGATCACATCGACATGTGCGGCTGCGGGATCTTTCTTCAGGCGGGAAATCATATCGAGCACGCCTTGGGAATGTCCGTTGGCGGTATCGACGAAGAGCGCATCCACCCCGGCCTCGACCAGAGCCATTGCACGTTCGTAGCCGTCACCGAAGAAGCCAATAGCAGCACCAACGCGCAGGCGACCATCGTCATCCTTGGTAGCGCGCGGGTACTGTTCGGTCTTCACAAAGTCTTTGAGGGTAATCAGCCCGGCAAGTTTACCGGCCTCGTCAATAAGGGGCAAACGCTCGATTTTGTTCTTCGAGAGCAGGGCGAAGGCTTCATCCTTTGAGAGGTTCGGCGAACCGGTAATGAGCGGCATCGGGGTCATAACATCGCGCACGAGAGTGCTTTCGTAGTCCGAGCGCGAGAGGTAGCGAATATCGCGGTTGGTAATAATACCTTCAAGTTTGCCGTCTTCGGTGACCACCGGCAGACCCGAAACCTTGTAGTAGCCGCACAGATTATCATATTCGCTGATAGTCGCACCAGCCCCGATAGTGACGGGATTGATAATCATACCCGATTCGGAGCGTTTCACGCGATCAACATGCGCCGCCTGGTCCTCGATCGAAAGGTTGCGGTGAATCACACCCATACCGCCTAGACGCGCCATTGCGATCGCCATTTGAGAGTCGGTGACGGTATCCATCGCCGCGGAGATAATGGGGGTGCCCAGGGTAATACGCTTGGAAAGTCGAGTGCTGGTATCGGCATCGGAGGGAATAACATCGGTGTTGCCGGGTAGAAGCAACACGTCATCATAGGTCAGACCGGTGAAACCGAAGGGATCGTCGGTCAGGGCGGTGGGGACAGTCATGTTTAGCCTTTCAAATGCTGTACCGGATGTATAGATGTTGTGTAGCGAGTGGTGCCACCGGGTGTAAAACGTCGTATCTCTATGGTAAACGCTTACGTCTGCTTCGGGGTACACGGAGTGGTTTGGATGCGCGCCTTTCCTGTAAGCAGTATCCGGTTCAAGGCTGCGCTTGCGGTTATTTCAGGCCAGTCTGCGTCAAGCACCTATAGATAGTTGTTGCCCGGTTCAACGAGATTTTCTCTCCTCGAACCGGGCAACCCATCAATTATTCGTCTTCGTCCTCTTCTTCGGGCTTGGTGACCACCAGAGTCTCGGTCGTGAGCACCAAAGCCGCGATAGATGATGCATTCTGCAGCGCAGAGCGGGTGACCTTCACGGGGTCAATTACGCCCGCCTCAAACAGATCAACATACTCACCGGTTTTGGCGTTGTAACCGTGACCAACAGGCTGTTCGGCAACCTTTGCCGCCACCACATAGCCGTCGTCGCCAGCGTTTTCGGCAATCCAGCGCAGCGGCTGTACCAGGGCGCGGCGTACAATCTGCACACCTACGTTTGCGTCGTGGCTATCGAGTTCAAAACCGTCGAGCGCCTTGCTGGCGTGGATCAGTGCCGAACCGCCACCGGATACGATGCCTTCTTCAAGAGCCGCGCGGGTAGAAGACACAGCGTCTTCGATGCGGTGCTTACGTTCCTTAGCCTCAACCTCGGTTGCCGCACCCACCTTGATCACGCCCACGCCACCGGCGAGCTTCGCCAGGCGTTCCTTGAGCTTTTCGCGATCCCACTCGGAATCGACGGCCTCGATCTCTCGGCGCAGCTGCTGCACACGGTCTTCAACCGCTTCCTTGCTGCCACCGCCGTCCACAATCGTGGTGGTGTTCTTGGTGACGGTCACGCGGCGCGCCGAACCGGTTTCTTCGAGAGTTGCCTGGGCCAGGTCGATACCCAGTTCGGGGGTAATCACGATGCTGCCGGTCAGAATGGCGAGATCCTGCATAATAGCCTTGCGGCGATCGCCGAACCCGGGAGCCTTAAGCGCCACAACGTCGAGAGTTCCGCGGAGCTTATTTACCACGAGGGTGGACAGTGCTTCACCATCAACGTCTTCGGCGATAATAGTCAGCGGTTTCTTCGCCTGTACGACCTTCTCCAGCAGAGGCATAATCTCGGCAACAGTGGAGATCTTACCCTGGTAGAGCAGAATGAGGCTATCTTCAAGAACCGCTTCGCCACGCTCGGCATCGGTCACGAACGAAGGCGAAAGGTAGCCCTTGTCGAACTGCATACCCTCGGTAATGTCAAGCTCAATCTCAGTGGAGGAGCCGTCCTCGATAGTAATGACGCCGTCCTGACCGACCTTCTCAAAAGCAGATGCCAAAAGCTCGCCGATCTGGTCGGACTGAGCCGAAATAGCGGCAACATGCGCAACTTCCGGACCCTGTACCTCGCGGGCGTCCTGAAGCAGACGCTCGGAGACCTTCTCAACGGCGGCCTCAATGCCACGTTTCACCTCCGCAGGTGCCGCACCGCTTGTTACGTTGCGCAGCCCCTCATTCACGAGTGCCTGCGCCAGCACGGTTGCGGTAGTCGTACCGTCACCGGCAACGTCGTTAGTCTTGGTGGCTACCTCTTTAGCGAGCTGCGCGCCCAAGTTTTCATAGGGGTCTTCAAGCTCAACTTCGCGGGCGATCGAGACACCATCATTCGTGATAACCGGTGCACCCCACTGTTTATCGAGCACAACATTGCGCCCGCGTGGGCCGAGGGTAACCTTGACCGCATCGGCGAGTTTATCGACGCCGGCCTGCAGGGACTTACGGGCGGCATCGTTGAATTCAAGCTGTTTAGCCATGAATATTCGCTACTCCTTGAGGGTTGTGAGCGTTCGATATCGTAGAAGGCGCACATGCGCCAAATCCAGGTCAGGTATAGCGGATGCGCCGCGCGAGAAACCGGCGGCGCATCCTGCATATATGCGAAGTTAGTCGACGATCGCCAGAACGTCACGAGCGGAGAGAATCAGGTATTCCTCGCCCTGGTACTTGACCTCGGTACCGCCATAGCGGGAGAACACGACTACGTCACCTTCGGCGATATCGACGGGAACGCGGTTGCCCTTATCGTCCACACGACCGGGACCCACGGCTACTACGCGAGCCTCCTGCGGCTTCTCCTTTGCAGTTTCGGGAATAACCAGACCGGATGCGGTGGTCTGCTCAGCCTGCTCTAGTTTGACAACTACTCGGTCTTCGAGGGGCTTAATAGCCATAGGTATGCTCCTTGTTAGTCAGCTTTTTAAGAATTTGTGAAGCGGTTTAGCCCTAGTGCCTGGGCGTTTAGCACTGCACCGCTTCGAGTGCTAAATTCAACTTTAGAATCCCGGCGGCACCCGGTCAAGAATGCGCGCCGTTTCGAGGGCGGCGTTTCGCGCACAGGATAATACGCGAGCGCCCCGTGAACCTGCTGCAGCCTCCAAACCTTCTGCATATGCTCATGCCACTACACTTAAGCCTATGGTTGATTTTGTGCCCCCGCCGCCGTTTGCATTGCCGCCCGAGCTGCCTTTTACCCGGCAGGCGTTAGATGCCGCGGATGCGCTTTTCCCCTATAGTCAAGAGCACTCGCTCGAACAGGTTACGCGGCTGCGGGCGCAGGGGTTCACGCCCGATGAAACCGCCAATATTCTCGGCCTTGTTAAGGCGCGCACTCGGGCGCTGTCAAAGTTCGGCGATAGGGCGCGCACTATGTTTTTGACCGAGCACGGCGCGCAGCAGGCGACTCGACCGGTTGTTGCTGCCGAGCACGCGGCCGTGTTTGCCCGTGCCGGGGTTCGCTCGGTTGCCGATCTGGGATGCGGTATTGGCGCGGATTCGTTGGAGTTCGCGCGCGCATCCTTAGCGACTGTTTCTGTGGAGCTTGACCCGTTGACGGCATCTTTTGCTGCCGCAAATCTGGCGGATTTTTCGGGTTCGCGGGTTGTGGTCGGTGATGTGACGAATTTTGATCCGGAGAGTTTTCGTGATGGCACCGGCGAGGCGGTACAAGGCATATGGCTTGATCCGGCCAGACGTGATCTGACCGGAGTTATAAAATCCCGTACAGAACGTATTTTTGATCCCGAAGCCTATTCTCCACCGCTTTCGTTCGTGGTGGATCTGGCCAAAACCGGTATGCCAATGGGTGTCAAACTTGGTCCGGGGATGCCGCATGAGGCTATTGCGCGCCCTGAGGATATTCGTAGTGAGGCGAACCCGCATCCGCGTGTCACGGCGCAGTGGGTTGAGCATGAGGACTCTCTCGTGGAGTTGGTGCTTTGGTTTAACGCTTTGGCTCAGGAGGGTGTTGCACGCACGGTCACGGTGCTGCGGCAGGAGGCGACGGGACAGGCTGAAGACAAGGGCCTGCGCATTCACAAAACCACGCTGAGTAGTCCCTATTCTGCGGAGCAAGTAACCCCTGTTGATGAAAAGCAAACCCGGTTCCCCTCCCCCGGTGAGTACCTCTATGAGCCTTCCGGCGCGGTAGTGCGGGCGCATCTGGTGCAGGAGTTAGCCCAAGAGCTTGGGGCGAACCTGATTGATCCGCACCTGGCGTACCTCACGGCGGTAGAAGCTGTTCAGAGTCCGCTGGCACAGTGTTATGAGGTTCTTGAGGAAATCCCGGTGCATGAGAAACAGCTCAAAAAGTGGGTGCGCGAGCGCGGTTTTACGGCTTTGACGATCAAGAAACGCGGCGTTGATCTGGTGCCCGAGAAATTGCGTGCGACCCTGCTGGCAGGCGGTGCGGGCAAGAAATCAGGTAAGAAGGCCGCGAAGAATCAGGGCTATAACCCGGCGACTTTAGTGTTTACGCGAGTGGGGTCTGGGCAGCAGGCACGGCGCATCGGGTGGCATGTGCGGCCTGTAGACTTTTCTGATGCAGCGCACGTCTCCAGCTCGGATACTAAGAATTCTGCGGTCTAGCGGGTTTATGAGGGTGACGCATCTGCAAAATTGCGATGACGGTGTGTGACGTTTTATGTCAGATACTTCATGTTCGTGTCGTATTTAGTTCATACGCACTCGAAAAAGCGTTGTTGTGGTCACCAACACCGTAAAATAAATGCAGTCACCCCAAGAAGGAGAGAGTTTTGATTCCGTTCGCTTCCTCGGCGCAATCCACTCTAGGCGTAGAGTGGGAGATCGCGCTGATTGACCAGCATACCGGAGAGCTGGTAGCGCGCGCTCAAGAGGTACTTACCCGTGTGGGCGAACGTTATCCTGAACTTTTGGAACCTTCCCTGGATCATGCTCATGTGACGGGCGAATTTTTGGAAAATACGCTTGAGATTATTACCGGCGTGTGTACTACGGTTCCGCAGGCATGCCAGCAGTTGATCTCGGTGACCGATAAGATCCGTGAGGTTACTGATGAGCTGGGGCTTGATTTCTATGCGGCGGGCACGCACCCCACGGCGCATTGGCAGGAACAGCAGGTTTCCGCAAAGAAGCGGTACCAGCGTGTGGTGGGTCGCGGCCAGTACTGGGGCAGGCACATGGTTATTTTTGGCGTGCATGTGCATGTGGGCGTCGATTCACGCGATAAGGCATTACCGCTTGTGGATGCGCTCACCAACTATTGCGCGCATCTGCTGGGGCTTTCGGTGTCTTCGCCCTACTGGGACAGCGTGGATACCGGTTATGGTTCGCACCGCACGATGCTGTATCAGCAGCTGCCTTCAAATGGTCTGCCTTTTCATTTTGAAAACTGGCAGGAGTACAGTGACTATTTGCATGCTTTGGTGAAGACGGGCGCTATTTTAGAGGTCAGCGAGGACCGTTGGGATGTGCGCCCGGTCCCCCGCTACGGCACTTTAGAGATGCGGTACTGCGACGGCCTTCCGTCGATTCGGGATGTTGCGGCGGTTACGGCGCTCACCCAGTGTTTAGTGGAGTTTTTCTCGCGCAAAATTGAGACCGGCGAGAAAATTGAGGTGTTAAACCCCTGGCATGCGCAGGAGAATAAATGGCGTGCCGCCCGCTATGGTTTAGACACCGAGATTATTGTGTCTAACGAGCCGCAGGTGCGCCCGCTGCGCGAGGATATTGAGCTTCTTGTTACTCAGCTAGAGGATGTTGCCCGGGATTTGGATTGTTTGCCGGAGCTGCAGCATGTAAGGAATATGCTGGCGGAGGGCACTGGCGCCGACCGGCAGCGCGCTATCTACGAGAAAACTGGCTCTTTCCACGAGGTTATTCGAGATGTCGCGCTCCAGTCACGGGCGCGTCCCATCCGCTAGGGGCCGATAAAGTTCCAGCCCGCTCTCCCGAATTTTCTCAGGAGGCAGGCTGACGGATCCTTCTAGTCTAAGCAAATGCTCTAGAAACACACCGTCGTGACCGGCAGCGAAGAATCGGTCGTAAAATCGATTCCCGAAGGTTCATACCCGGCCTCGACAAGGCGTGCCCCAAGCGCCGCCACCATTGCACCATTATCGGTACACAGCGTAAATTTCGGGATAATGAGGCGCACCCCAGCTGAAGTGCATCGTGCCGAAAGCAGCTCACGCAGCCGCGAATTTGCCGCAACGCCGCCGCCGAGTAAGAGGGTGTGCAGTCCCTGTTCCCGGCAGGCCAGCACGGCTTTCTTCGTTATAACATCGACAACCGCTTCCTGGAAAGATGCCGCAATATCGGCGACCGGAACCTCTTCACCGCGTGCCTCAAAGCCTTCAATCACACGCGCTACGGCGGTCTTGAGCCCTGAAAACGAGAAATTATACCGGTGTGCCCCCGGAGCTTCGGCGGTACCCATGAACTTACGGTTTGACAACCCGCGCGGGAAAACAAACGCCTTAGCATTCCCCGCATGCGCGGCGCGGTCAATAGCATGGCCTCCCGGGTAATCGAGCCCCAGTAAGCGGGCAACTTTATCGTAGGCCTCACCGGCAGCATCATCAAGGGTGGCTCCGAGCAGACGCACATCCTGAGTAATATCGCGCACCTGCAGAATTTCGGTGTGTCCGCCAGAAACCAGCAGTGCCCCAAGCCCGCCATCTCGCGCGTGCTCAAGCAGCTGCGCCCCATCCTCGGTACCGTTATCGTCGAGTAGCCCCACGCCCACATGCGCCACCAGGTGGTTAATGCCGTAGAGCGGCTTTCCGGTAGCGATAGCCAGCGCCTTCGCGGCAGAAACACCGACCATGAGTGCACCGGCGAGCCCAGGGCCGGCGGTGACGGCAATCGCATCTATATCGTCGAGGGTCACGTGAGCATCAGCGAGTGCGGCTTCGAGAGCCGGAATCATGGCATCAAGATGCGCCCGCGAAGCAATTTCGGGGATCACCCCACCGAACCGCACGTGCTCTTCCATAGAGGATGAAACCGTGTTGGTGAGCAGACGGGTGCCGCGTACAATGCCGATCCCGGTCTCATCGCAGGATGATTCGATACCTAATACAAGCGGTTCAGCCGCGGCAGAAAGTGTTTGTTCAGTCATCATTTCTCAGGTAGTTTCCGTTGTTGTGGAGGCATCGGCGGCGAAGTCCTTGAGCATGATCAGCGCATCCGTGCCGTCGTCATAATAGCCAGGCCGTGTGTGAATATGCGTGTATCCGGTGCGCAGGTAGAGGTTCTGGGCTCGGGGATTATCGGCCCGCACCTCCAAAAGGATGCGCTGCGCCCCTAAATCCTGTGCCCGGCGGTGCATTGTGGCGAGCATGGCTCTTCCGTATCCATTGCCTTCGTGCTCGGGCAGCACGGCGATGGTCTGCACGTCGGCGGTGTCTGCTACCGTCATAACCCCGCAGTATCCGATAATATTCGGGGCGTTCTTTTCATCGAGGTTTTCCCAGGAATTTTCACCGGAATGCGCCCGCTCAAGTATGTAATAGGTACGGGTGGGGTGGGTTATTTCGGCGAGGAACATGTCAAGGTTCCAGGCGTCGAGGGGGAAAAGCTCTTGTTCGAGAGTGAACAGATGCGGTACATCGTTGATATCGGCACGGCGCAGGCGAGCGCCGTGGGCGAGCGCACCGGGAAGTTCTGGATGCTGAAGTTTCGAGTGCATATTTACGCCCCCCCTATCCCTTAGACGATGCGGGATCGCTCGGAGCGCTCTGGCTCTGCCGCGCAAGCATAGCGGCTGGAACCTTCGCGTCCGAGTCACGCAGGTAGAGGGCGCGGGTGTCGGTGCTAAGATTTTTTACGCCCAAGCGCGCGGCGGCGCGCACGAGGTCGCTTGCGTTGGGGTGCAGCTGCGATAATTCGGAAGAAATTTGCGCCCCCGATTGTTCCAGCTGTTCGCGGTAAAGCTCGGCACCGTAACCGTAGGCACGGTAACCTGCGGTATTCTGTCCAGAAACGCTGCCGGGTGCAGGCGTACTTTCGCTTGCGGGTGCCACCTGCGGACCGGTTTTTATCGTGTATCCGTTCTCGGTGACGGTGAAGATCGCGGAGTAGATTTCGCGGCGGCGCGCATCGGAGGCTACCAGAATATCGGTCTTCTGCGCGGCTTTGCCCTGGAAATCCTGAACGAATGCTCGTTCTGCCAAGGCTGTTAGACTCATAAGTCCATAGACAGGTTTGTTCCAGGCAAATCCAAGAGTTCGGGCGGTGACGATTCCGGCGCGCAGCCCGGTGAAAGGGCCCGGCCCGGTTCCGGTGAGAATCGCATCCACGTTCCGCCCATTTACCTGTGCTTCGTCGAGTACCTGGGATACGAAGGGCGACATCACTTCGGCGTGTGAACGTGTATCGGCGCTTTCGCGGGCAGCGAGAATAGTTGCGGTCGAACCGGGATTTTCGCCGTCGAGGCGCGCCAAAGCCACGGATGCGGTGGCTGATGAATCTAGAGCAAGTATGAGCACCCTATCATTCTAACGTGCTGCCGTGTACCCGCTATTGCGACGGGTTCTCGCTTCATAAATGCCCTAAGGCGGGCTCATGAGGTGCGCTTCCGTTCGCTCCCGGCAACTCTTAAACAGGTTACTCGACGCCGAGTTTGAGCATGGCGGCTTCGAGACTGCGATACGCTTCGCCTTCCCATCGTGGGCCGTAAGCGGTAATGCGCAGCAGCCGCGGTTCTGAGGCATCAGCGCTCTCCTCCTCACGATCGTCAAGCGCATCCCAGTCGAATTCCCCCTCCCCTGTGGGCGAGTAATTCTCGGCGGCGTAGGCGATGGAGGCGTCCGCGCCGGTGAGTCGCGTGAAGTCTAGTTCCAGGCGGGAATCGCTCAGATGCTCGGCTTTACCGCGTCCCCATTCGATGACGGTCACGGATTTTTCCAGCGAGAATTCTAGATCGAGGTCGTCTAATTCTTCGGCGCTAGAGAGCCGGTATGCGTCCACGTGCACGAGATCGGGTCCGCCCGGGCGGGTGCCGTCCGACAGGTTGGGATGCACCCGCGAGAGCACAAAAGTTGGTGAAATAACGCCCTCACGTACTCCAAGCCCCTCGCCTAGGGCACGAGTGAAAGTGGTCTTCCCGGCACCAAGCTCTCCCGAAAGTAAGAGCAGGTCCCCGGCGGTGAGCAACGGTGCAAGCGCATGCGCCGCCGCGCGTGTATGCGCAAGATCGGCAAGATCAACTTCTAAAACGGGATGTGCGTGCATGGGCTTCTTTCCGGGGAACGGTACGGGTTAAACAGGGATGCGAAGACTCGACCTCATATATCGATTAGACGGTTTCCGGTGTCTGTTCCTCGTCGAGACCGAAGAGGGATCCCAGAGCGTGCAGACCATCTACTTCGCGTTCCACCCAGGCGCCACCGCGGTAGATGCGTATCACGCGCGGGGAAATACGAGTCACAATCTCGTAGTTAATGGTCTGCGCTGCAGCGGCCCATTCTTCAACGGGAGGGTTATCTCCCGAGCCGAAAAGCACGGCAGAACCACCGAGAACACCGCGCGCAGGATCGGCGAGTCCGGGCTCTTCCAGATCAACTACAAACTGGTCCATAGCAATCCTACCCACGGCACGGTACGTGCGCGGTTCCACGGGGTTCGCGGCATCAGCTCGCGGGTAAATACGCACCGGAGCCCCATCAGCGATGCGCGGCACGCCATCGGCGTATCCGAGCGGAATGAGGGCCAGCGTGGTGGGCTTATCGGTGCTGTACCGCAACCCGTATGAGACCCCCTGCCCGGCGGGTACCTCTTTGACATTGCACACATGGGTTCCCAGGGTCATAACGGGTCGCAGATTAAGATCTTTGGAGATCACACCCGCGAGCGGGGACAGACCGTAAAGGGCGATTCCGCAGCGTACCGCATCGGCGAGGACCGCCTCGTTCGTGTTATATAGGGGGCTCGCGCCGGTGATCGTTCCCGGGGAGTTCGCCAGGTGAACAAGCTCGGGGGTGAGACCCGCGCTGCGGGCGACGGTTACGAATTCGTTGAGTCGGGTGATCTGCCGTGCGGTCTCGGGGCGTTCGGGTTCATCGGCAACCGCCAGATGCGAGAAAATGCCCTCAATGCGCACCAGCCCTGCGGCTTCAAGTTCAAGGGCGCGCGCCACTAGCGCGGGCCAGTCCTCAAAGGTGGAGCCGTTACGCCCAAGCCCCGTGTCTACTTTCAGATGTACACGAGCACGCTTCTTGGTGCGATTGGCAGCTTCTGCTATTGCTTCTAAGTCCCAGCCGGAGGCACCCAGGATAATATCTGCTTCGAGTGCTTCGTCGAAGTCCGTCTGCGGGGTGTGCAGCCAAGCTATAATCGGGGCGGTAATACCCTCTGAGCGCAATTCCAGGGCTTCGGTCACATGCACAACGCCCAGAATATCGGCACCGGCTTCGAGTACTGACCGTGCCACGGGGTAGGCGCCGTGACCGTAGGCATCCGCCTTCACCACGGCAATGAGTTTACGTTCGCCGATCATATCTTTGAGCACGCGCGTATTGTGCTCAAGAGCATTAAGGTCGATGATAGCGGTTCGCTCCGCCTCACCGGGCTGCAGGTTCGGGGTGTAGAGGGGACGTGTGGGAACAGTCATTTCTATATACCTCCGGTACTCGGTGAACGCGGGGAGCGTCTAGTTACACTCATTCTAGCCCGTCTTTTCATGTATTTTCGCTCTTCTTATCCCGAGTTAGGGAGCGTTCATCAACAGTTCATGTTCTTACTGTGCGAATGCGCCTCTTCGATACCGTCGAAGCTTACACGTTCACCCTTAGGTGCACTCGGCTTGCAGAACGCACTGTCTCATAAAACCGCGCGTTAGACTAGGATGGTGAAGATTCCCGAGAGCTCGCAGTCCCGCTTGCCCCTGCCCCAGCCTGTTGTGCATGTCTATTCTCTACATACCGATCCTTTTGCGCAGCCCGGTCGCGGCGATGCCGGGGGCATGAACGTTTATATTGCGCGTTCGATTGCAGCTATGCTGGCGGCAGACGATACTCTACGCGTCGAGGTTTTCACGCTTCTTACCGATCCCGATTGTGAGCATGCAAAGCCCGGCGTGCAGGTTCCGCTTCTTCTCAACTCATATCGTGATCGGGTGCGGGTACACCAGGTGTTGATTCCGCAGGCTTTAGGTGCTCGTAAAAATCAGCTCGCCGAGTTTACGGCCGGATTTGCGGCGCAATGCGTCTCATTGGCGTGCTGGCATCCGCAGGTTATTCACGCACACTATTGGCTTTCGGGCGTCGCTGCGCTGGGGGCTGCCCAAACCTACGCTGCCGAAGGAACAGTTATTCCCGTAGTATTTACCCCTCATACGACCGCCGCAGCGAAGGATGCGCGCCGCTCCCCCGACGAGCCCGAAGAACCACACACACGTTATGAAAGTGAGCATCGAGTTCTTGAACATGCCGCTTTGACGATCGTCAATACTTCTCTTGAAGGGCAGCAGCTGCAGGACTACTATGGGGCAGATTCCGCACGCATGCGTGTGATTGCGCCGGGGGTTGATACCGGTATTTTTCACCCACTGCCGGGGGTGCACGCCGAACATGAGGGTTCGGATACGCACGCTCGGGTGGTTTTTGCTGGGCGTCCTCAGCCGTTAAAGGGACCTCATATTTTGGTAGAGGCCCTTGCGCTTCTTCCCGCGGATCTGCATGTTGAACTGGATATTATCGGCAAGTCTTCTTCCAGATACGAATTAGATCTTCTTGCCCGTGCCCGCGATTTAGGCATCGCCGATCGGGTGCATCTGCACAGCCCGGTTCCTGCCGATATTCTTGCCGATATTTTTCGCCGCGCCGATATTGTGGCTTCTCCTTCCTCGTCTGAATCTTTTGGGCTAGTGGCTTTGGAGGCGCAGGCTTCGGGGGCTGCGGTACTTGCTACCGATGCGGATGGGTTGCGTTTCGCTATCGAGAACCATAAAACGGGGTTGCTTGTGGCGCCGCGTACCCCGCAGCGTTGGGCGGTTGCGATCGAGCGGCTGGTGCGTGCCCCGCGTCTGCGCTTAACACTGGGGGCGAATGCGGCAGCTCGTGCACGTTCTTTCAGTTGGGAAGCGACCGCCCGAAAAACCTTGTGCGTCTATTCTGAGGCGATAACCGGTCGTCATTTAGCACAAGAGCGGGCCGAGGGTTCCGCATAGTTTATTGCCGAATTACTCTGCTCTTCCCCAAAAACCTGTAGAACGCACCACAGCACGGTCTCGAAAGTTGTTCAAGCGGCTACACTTGACGTATGAGTTTTGCAATGACGCGCGACGAGTTTGCCGCTTATCTTGATTCTGCCCGCATCACGGGCGATGTTGCTACACCGCGCGAGAATAACCTTTCGCATATTCAAGGGTTTCTCGATCACAATGAGCACCTCGAGTTCGGAGTTACATGGTCGAAGGATTGGACCTATGACGAAGTTTTTGAGGTCATGGTACGCCGTGTTGGACTGAACCCTGACCGCTCGCATGTCCAGGGGCAAGATACGATTGGTTCCGCCCAGTGCATTGATGCTCTTGAAGAGTATGCCCGTATTTTTGGCGATGCGGTACGCGCCCGCCAAAAGATCCTGTTCGCCACCGGTCATCCTGCCGGACTTTTCCCCATTTATGCTGAGCTGGCGCGCATCGCCGAACGCGCCGGGGCCACGGTGCTGCGCATTGAGCAGGGCGAGCGTTTTTTGGACGGCGATATTCGCCAGATCATGGGTGTGGTGATGTTTGAGCAGTACGGGAATCTGCAGCATACGCATTTCCCGGGGCCGATGCGCATCGCCCTCGCCCAGCTTCGTGAGCGCGGTGAGCTGCCCGATCTTGTGGTTTCCGATCACGGGATGGCGGGGTATGCGGCATCGCAGCAGAAGCTGCTGACGCTCGGTATTGCCGACTGTAACGACCCGGGATTGTTTATTGCCGCAGAGCAGGGTGATTTACCGGTGTGTGTTCCGATGGATGATAATGTTCCGCCGAATCGTTACGAACCGCTGATTGATTTTTTGGTGAATCGCGCCTCATTGAAACAATTTCGGTAAAACTTTTAGGCTATAGTTTTTTATTCTTTCAAGGTATTTTATTAGTTTACGGGTATTAAAACTCTCTGACTAGGATATTTATTAAAGCTATTTACAAAAGTAAACATCCACAATAACCTTTAATAATCGTGCCTTCAGCACCTTTATAGCACATTAAGGTGATTGAATTCACTCTTTATCCTTGAAGTTTAGACCACCATTCAGGAGGACTGAACTCCTGGTTTAACCGTAAAATATAAGGACTGAGTAGTTTTGAAGAACTATCGTGAGAATCAGTTAAAGGCCAGGTTTCTCTTCCGGACTACCTCGGGGCCTCAAATCTGGTTCTCGTTCTCTCTACTTCTCGCTCACACACTGCACACATCATTCATCTGTATTCCGACTGACCACCGGGCTGCGGGTCTCAAACTCGAGCATTCCGCGCATACGCCGATATGCGCGCTCACCACGACCGGGGAAGATAACTTCATTGAAAGCAAAAGAAAGACTCAAAAAAGTTTGGGGCACCACATATGTCGCCAAACGTGAGTGGCATCCACAGGTTTTGAAATCTCTTTACCTGGGCGACTTGATTGCCATTGCCATCTCTATTTTTGCTGCGCACTTTATTCGCTTCGGCTTCGTAAACGCGGATTTACCGCCGGTGAATGTCTGGCCGCTTAACCTGCTCGATCCTTCCGTCGCACCTATCGACTATATCTTCCTCGATATCGGCATGATCATAATCTGGTGGCTGACCCTGCAAGTCAACGGCTCACGAAATATTCGCGTTCTAGGAATGGGAACCGACGAATACCGTATGGTCACACGCGGCAGCACTTACTTTTTCTGCACACTCGTGATAGTGGCGTTCTTTCTCAAAATCGACCTGACCCGCATGTACCTGCTCATCGCCTACCCGCTGGGTTTAGGCCTCATCATGATAGAGCGCTGGCTACTGCGCCAAAGACTAGTACAGAAACGTTTGCAAGGGTATTCGCTAACCCGCGTCATGATTATTTCCGACGTTCCCACCGGTAAACATCTGTATAAGAGCCTCTCCGGCGCCGTCGCATCGGGGCTTTCACCAGCTGCGTTTTACCTGCCGGGAATCTACGCCGGTACCACGATTGCAGACGTCGATCTGCCCATTCTGGGTTACTCCACGAACCCTGACGATATTATGCAGGCCGTGCAGGAAAACAATATTCAGATGGTCGCCATCTCGAACGGGCATCAGCTGACCCCGGAACAGATGCGGATGCTCGGCTGGCGTCTCGCGGATGCTCATATCGCCCTGATTATGGCTCCCGCAACCACCGATATTGCAGGGCCTCGCATGCATATTCAGCCGCTCAACGGGCTACCGCTCGTGCACGTTTCTACCCCGCATATTACGGGTATCGCTGCACTGGCGAAACGCGCCCTGGATGTGCTCGCCTCTGGACTGGGGCTTCTCGTGCTTTCCCCTGTTTTCTTGGTGGTGGGTATCCTCATCAGACGCGACGGCGGACCTGCATTCTTCTTCCAAGAGCGCGTAGGAATGAACGGCGATGTTTTTCGCATGGTCAAATTCCGGTCGATGCGCACCGACGCCGAAGAGATAAAAGCACAGCTTATGGAACAGAACGAAGGCAACGGGGTTCTCTTCAAGATGGTGAATGACCCACGCATCACCCCAATCGGCCGGTTTATTCGCAAGTTCTCCATTGATGAGCTACCGCAGCTCTGGAATGTTTTTATTGGCGACATGTCCCTGGTGGGCCCTCGGCCCCCGCTGGCGGAAGAGGTAGACCTATATGAGGATATTATGTACCGCCGCCTGCTCGTCAAACCCGGGATTACCGGGCTCTGGCAGGTCTCTGGCAGAAGCGATCTCTCCTGGGATGAATCGGTACGTCTTGACCTGTACTACGTCGAAAACTGGTCTATGACAACCGACTTTATTATCCTGCTGCGCACGGTACGAGCAGTCTTCGCCAAGGAAGGCGCCTACTAATTTTCGTGCCCGACTATGCCAAGGTCGGTATAGTCCAATACAGCGGTGGGGCGTGACATCATGTCACGCCCCA
>NZ_KV815312.1:702-110480 GCF_001814205.1 Rothia sp. HMSC036D11 | reverse complement strand
GGTGGGGCGTGACATCATGTCACGCCCCACCATACTATGTGTCTCGTTCAGGTTTTAATCGTCGAGAACGGCTTTCTCATCAAGAAGTCCCGCAATCGCCTGCGGTAAATACGCGGCCACTCGGCTGGGAGGAACCGGCCCTTTGCGTCCCTCCAACGATGCCAGCGCTGCACGATTATGCAGGTAAACCGCCAGTGCCGCAAGACTTGCATACGTGCATCCCTCGACCTGCTCATGACGTTCCTGCGCAGCCGCCATATATTGTGCCAAGAGAGCACCCAGAATACCGGTGAGGGTATCGCCGCTTCCGGCGGTAGCAAGCCACCCGGTAGCCCCGTGCACGCTATAGGTGGCACCCACGGGGGCGGCGATAAGCGTCGTCGAGCCCTTAAGCATCACAGTTGCACCGCTGAGCTCGCATGCGGCACGAACCCACCGGAACGGCTCGGCGTTAATATCTTCCCGGCTGGGCACGAGAGCGCCGTCAAGCATTTCTTCCCAACGCTGCGGCGAATGCTCATGAATGCGCCGCAGAAAACGTTCCAATTCTCCCGCATGCGGAGTCAGAATTTTATGTTCGCCTAGGCTGTGCCCCGCCATCATATAGTCTGCGGCAAGGTCTACCGCACCAGCATCCAGAATTGCGGGTTCAGGGGCATTGAGCAGGTACCTGTTATGGTCCAGAGTTTCGGGACCGGTGCCGCTGCCGCCAGCCCAGGCGTGCACATGCTCGTGGGCGGGGGGTCCTGTGAAACACACCGTTTCCGGGTTTTGCCCAAGCATGAGAGTGCGCAGGGTATCGTCTTTCCCATTGAAACGCACCATCCCCACCCCGGTATTGAGGGCAGCACGCACACTCATCAGGGCAGCACCGGGATAATCGCGACTTCCCGTGAGCATACCAAGCACACCGCGATTGTACTTATGTGAGAATACCGAAGGCTTTTCGAGCAGATCCCGATAGTCCTCACGTTCCATAACGCGCAGCATCGGCTTATACCCCTTGAGAGCTTCGGGAACCCCTAAATCGTAGAGTTTAATAGTTCCGCAGTGCTCCGCAATATGGGTTCCTGCCGGTAGTTTACGCCCAATAAACGTGACCGTTCGCGCAGCCGCGAGTGAGGGTTCGTGCAGGGTGCCGCGTTCACTATCGAGCCCGGTCGGGGCATCACAAGCGAGCACTGGGGGTAATTTACCGTCCATCTGCACGGCACGGAGTTTAGCCAGGTACTCCCCCGCTTCCCCACGTGCTGCTCCCTTCGCGCCGGTTCCCAAAATACCATCGATAATCAGGGAGTAGGAGGCAATATCGCGCAGACTTTGGGCGGTGTCAAGCACGCGGGTTCCTTCACCGCTTTCGCGGGCGAGCAGCTCCAGGTTATTACCGGTTGGGTCGAAGAGAACGGCCTCAATGCGGTACCCCTGCTGATGCAGCCGGGTGCCTGCATACACTGTATCCGCACCGTTATTCCCCGGCCCAACCAATAAGAGGATGCGCGTGTACTGGCTGTGCTGCCCCGCATCAGCGAGCATATCGTGAGCTTCGGCGGCGAGCGCATCCGCCGCGCGCTGCATCAAATACCCGTCGTAGTCCGGTGCCTCAAGGTAAGGACGTTCAGCGTTGCGAATTTGTGTACCCGTGTAGACGAGCTTCATAACTCCTCCTGATCAAATGCTCGCGTCGATGCGGCAGGGGCTAGTCGGTGGGGTCTTCGGCGAGAACCGTCATACTGTAGCTTTCAGGATCGAACCTTTTCAGATGGGCAAGCTCTGTAGCGCTCAGATATTCCGCCGTGGCGATGGCAACGGCTACGGGTTCATCATGGGTTAGGCTCAGGTGCAGACGATTGATGCCGAGGGTACGGGCACGTTCGGCGATCGTTCCCGTAAGAATCAGGTATGGCTGCCCACTCTCGCTGCTGGCGACTTCGCAATCTTGCCAGTTGAGCCCATCGGGTGCCCCTAAGACTTTGGCGACCGCTTCTTTGGCGGCAAAACGTACGGCTTGAGAACGGATATTACGAGTGCGCTCATTCGGTGTGAATACCCTGCGCACAAAAGCGGGTGTTTCGGTGACGATTCGTTCAAAGCGCTCAATGTTGACGGTATCTACGCCGATTCCGATAATCATTTTTCGCCTTTCCTGCCAAAATGCGAGTTTTGTTTTAAGTTTAGCGAGGTTGATGCAGGGAAGACAGCACGGCGAACAATGTTAACGCATCATGAAACTTCCTCGGTCTCGCACTGTGGTGCGGGTTAACGAGGTGTGGGCGGTGCCGTCCCCTGAAGGGTAACGACACCGCCCACGCGAACGCATATGCGGGATGAGGATTACTCCACGGTCACCGACTTGGCGAGGTTACGGGGCTGGTCAACGTCCAGTCCTTTCGCCTCAGCAAGTGCACACGCGAAAATCTGCAGCGGCACGGTGGCAAGCAAAGGCTGCAGCAGAGAAGGCGCGGCAGGAACGGTGATCAGACGATCCGCATACTCCTTGACAGCCTCATCGCCCTCTTCGGCAATAACAATGGTGAAGGCGCCGCGAGCGCGCACCTCCTGAATATTGGAAACAACCTTGCCGTGCAAAGATTCACGCCCGTGTGCGGAGGGCACAATGATGATAACGGGCTGGCCCTCTTCGATCAGGGCGATAGGACCGTGTTTCAGCTCGCCAGCGGCAAAACCTTCGGCGTGGATGTAGCTGATCTCTTTGAGTTTAAGCGCGCCTTCAAGGGCAACAGGGAACCCAACGTGGCGGCCTAGGAAGATCACCGAAGAGGTATCTTTCATCTCGGCGCCAAGTTCTTTCACAAGGGTATCGTTGTCGATAACCTTCTGGATCTTAGCGGGCATCTTCTGCAGCTCACCGAGGATGGCAGAGATTTCATCCTTGTACTTGTTGCCGCGAAGCTGCGCAAGATACAGACCCAGCAGATATGCTGCAGTAATCTGCGCCAGAAACGCCTTGGTCGATGCGACCGCGATCTCGGGACCGGCGTGGGTGTACAGCGCCGCATCGGATTCACGCGGCAGGGTTGAACCGTGGGTGTTGCAGATGGATATGACCTTAGCGCCCTGCTCGCGGGCGTGACGCACCGCCATGAGGGTATCCATGGTCTCACCGGACTGCGAAAGAGCCACAATCAGGGTCTTCTCGTTCACGATGGGGTCGCGGTATCGGAACTCATGGGCAAGCTCGACCTCGGTGGGGATACGGCACCAGTGCTCGATAGCGTAGCGCGCAACCTGACCCGCGTACGCTGCGGTACCGCAGGCCACCACGATGATCTTATCGATCGAGCGCAGCACGGAATCATCGATATTGAGCTCGTCCAGAACGAGGTTACCTTTTTCATCCATGCGTCCCATGAGGGTCTGCTCAACGGCGGTGGGCTGCTCGTGGATTTCCTTCTCCATGAACGAGTTGTAGCCGCCCTTTTCCGCCGCTGCGGCATCCCATTCGATGTGGAAGGGCTTACCTTCGGCGGGGTTGCCCGCAAAATCAATAATGGAATAGTCAGTACCGGTGATGGTGACAATCTGGTCCTGCCCCATCTCTACGGCTTCTTTGGTGTGGTCGATAAACGCCGAAACGTCGGATCCTAAGAAATTCTCGTTCTCTCCCAGTCCAATCACCAGCGGAGAGTTGCGGCGGGTTGCCACCACACGGTCGGGGTGGTCTGCGTGAACCGCAAGAATCGTGAAAGCACCTTCCATACGGTTTGATGCTTCACGCACAGCCTCGGTCAGGTCTTTAGTACCCAGTTTGTTATAGATACTTGCGATAAGTGCCGCAGCTACCTCGGTATCGGTCTGAGACTGAAACTCCACCCCTTCGGCAAGCAGTTCGGCGCGTAGCTCGGCGAAGTTCTCAATAATACCGTTGTGCACAACCGCTAGACGACCGTGATCGACCACGTGCGGATGCGCGTTATTATCGGTGGGGCCACCGTGGGTAGCCCAACGGGTATGGCCAATACCAATCTGTGATTCGGTGAGCGGCGCGTCCTCGACCTCATGTTCTAGGTTGATAAGTTTGCCCGCCTTCTTGCGGAATTCGATGCCGTCAGGGCATACGAGCGCAACACCGGCCGAGTCATAGCCGCGGTACTCCTGGCGGCGCAGACCTTCAATGACCACTTTGTATGCATCGTGGTCGAATTTATTACCGTCCGGAGCTGCGTCCAGACCTACATATCCTACAATTCCACACATAGCTCAAGTTTATCTTATTCACGCCCCAGGGCAGCTAACCCGACGCCCTTTACACCTGTGGGCAGAATAACCCCTAGTCAAAAGGCATTTCTTTCAAGGTATAGCCCCAGCCTTTGTGCATTCTTAACCTAAAGGATGCCACGCCTTGTTCGCATCTGACGCGCAAAATTCGTACACTTAGGGGAATGAGCTCCTCAAATTTTTCTGCCGTCAGCTCGCGTTTTGTCGAGCTGGAACGCTCACGATGGTCGCGGCTAGCGACCGAAATTTCGGTACCCCTCAGCGAAGAGGAACTCGAAGCGCTCCGCGGCTTAGGAGAACCGGTAGACTTCGATGAGGTGCGCCAGATCTATTTGCCGATCTCCCGACTTTTGAATCTGTACGTCAACGCGGCATCCTCACTCAACCACATGACGAATGACTTCCTTCAGGCATCCCACCGGCGAGTTCCCTTTATTATCGGTGTAGCCGGGTCCGTAGCAGTCGGCAAATCAACGACGGCACGCCTGCTTCAGGCACTCCTGAGGCGCTGGCCCTCAACCCCAAAGGTTCAGCTCGTCACCACCGACGGCTTTCTGTACCCAAATGCTGAGTTACAACGCCGCGGCATTATGCACCGCAAAGGCTTTCCCGAATCATACGACAGGCGGGCACTACTGCAATTCGTCTCCGATATAAAATCGGGAGTCCCCGTGGTCAGAGCCCCCAAATACTCGCATCTGTACTATGACATTCTTCCCGATGAACAGATTGAGGTCACGACCCCTGACGTGCTAATTCTTGAGGGACTTAACGTACTCGCTCCCGCCGGTGCCGAAGGTCCCGAAACCTCAGACCTGACACTCAGTGACTTTTTCGATTTCTCCATCTACGTCGATGCGAATACCGAAGATATTCAACGATGGTACGTTAACCGGTTCCTCACCCTACGTTCCTCCGCGTTCACGAACCCGGATTCTTACTTTAAGCGCTATGCTGAGTTAAGCGATGACCAAGCGATTGAGCTTGCCACCGGTATCTGGAAAACCGTCAACGAGCCTAACCTCGTACAGAACGTTCTTCCTACTCGCGCTCGCGCGCACCTGATCTTGCAGAAAGGTTCCGACCATAAGGTGGCACAGGTTCTCTTGCGCAAAAATTAGCGCATTGCCGTTGACATATTTGTCAGAATAAAGACCAGTTTCCCAAGGAGGGATCCCGATGGGTACATCAGTTTTTTCACGCCGAGCGCTGCTGACGGCAGCCTCTGCGGCATCTGGGTCTTGGGTCTTGTCTGCATGCGGCTCTCAGGAACCTCAGGCTAGCGGGAATACATCAGCTACTGCTTCCACTACACCAAGCGCGACAGGCACGGCTTCTGCGACAAGTGCGTCATCTTCACCTACCGCCACCCCGAAGGTTACGCAGAGTCCCGCCCCATCAACCCCTACAATGAAGCCCAGCGCATCCCCAACGGCAAGCAAGAAAGTCCCAGAGACAAAACCGTCTGAAAAAGCTACCCCAGAGGCCACGGCCTCAGAATCTTCACAACCCAAAGACCAGAAGTCGCAACCAGAAGGCGGCACTACAGAAGAACCTTCCGCGCCCGAGAGCAAAAAACCTGCTGAGCACACATCGGTCGAGTCGCATCCGGAATCGTTACGGTGCATCGTCAATAAAACTCGCCCATTCTCACCGCAAGATTGGGCCCCGCAGGATTTGGTGCCGTTTTATGGACAGCAGTTACGTGCTGAGGCGGCTGCGGCGGCACAGTCTATGATGGATGCGGCAGCACGGGATGGGGTAACCCTCACGGTCAGCAGCGCTTATCGTTCCTTCGCGGCGCAGAAACAGACCTACCAGCATTGGGTTCAGGTTAATGGGCAGAAGACCGCAGATACACTTTCTGCACGGCCCGGATATTCGGAACATCAGACCGGACTGGCTATCGATTTTGGTTCCCCCGAAGGATGCCTGCTGCAAGAATGCTATCAAGATACTCGTGCGGGTCAATGGTTGGCGAAAAACGCCCCCGACTTCGGGTTTATCCTGCGTTTCCCAAAGAACCAGCAGCATGTGACGGGCTATATCTTTGAACCCTGGCATTATCGTTATTTAGGTGTTGGTCTGACTCAGGAGTATCGAGCATCCGGAGCAAAGACTTTGGAGGAGTTTTTTGGCACCGGTGCGGCACCAGATTATCTTGGGTAGGGTTCAGCCAGCCCTTATGGGTTTATCAATGGCTTACCCCCTAACTAGTCTTTAGACGGGGTTCTAACCCACAGAAACAAATATCTAAAATCAACCTTTAAAGATTGATATATGATGTACTAGTGAAGAAAATCACTTTATTTAGAACGGTTTTTGTTGGTTTTTCCTGAAAATTTGCTGGGAAACACGATACCCTAGGTACATGCTTAAAGGTTTTAAAGATTTCTTGATTCGTGGCAACGTTATCGACCTTGCAGTCGGTATCATCATGGGTACTGCGTTCACCGCAGTTGTGACTGCGCTGGTTCAGTCGGTGCTCATGCCCGCAATTTCCATGCTCGTCCAGTCTCCGAACTTTGATTCTTTCCTCGTCATCGGTCAGATTAAGATCGGTGTCTTCCTGACCGCTGTCGTAAACTTCCTGCTCATTGCGGCTGCTGTGTACTTCGCCGTGGTTCTTCCGGTTCAGAAGCTCAATGAAAGGGCTACCCGCAACAAGGGTGAAGAAGAGGAAGAAGAAACCGAGCTTACCCTTCTCAAGGAAATCCGCGATTCCCTCGCTAAGAAGTAATCTACGGATCACTCCGATTCAAACATAACTAGTCATTCAACAAAAGCCGTGGGGCGCATCCGAATTTGGATGCGCCCCACGGTATTTTTCAGCTCGAATAAATCTGCCGATATGAGCTGAACCTGCGCTATAAACAAAATGCGTATCGTCGGCGAGATAGAAATATTTCGCCAACGATACGCATCACAATTTTCTAGAAAGCCTGTAAGACTAGAGAGCCAGTTCTTTCGCCACCACATCCGCAAGATGCTGAGCAACAGAATCGGCCTGCTCCTGCGTAGCGGCCTCAACCATAACGCGTACCAGCGGTTCGGTTCCAGAAGCACGCAGAAGAACACGCCCGCTCTCCCCCAGCCCCTTCTCAGCATCGGCCACAGCAGCATTCAGCGCAGCATTGGTTGAAACGCCGGCACGATCTACGCCCTTCACGTTAATCAAACGCTGCGGGGTGGGCTGCATCCGTGAGGCCAGCACAGAAAGTTTCTCCCCGCTGCGCGCCACCTCAGCAGCAAGCTGAATCCCGGTGAGCACTCCGTCGCCCGTGGTCGCATAGTCACTCATAATCACATGCCCGGACTGCTCACCGCCTAGGTTATACCCGTGCTCACGCATCTCTTCAAGTACATAACGATCTCCCACGGCGGTGCGCACCAGCGAAATACCATGCTCACGCAGATAGAGTTCAAGCCCTAGGCTGCTCATCACGGTTGCCACCAGAGTGTTCTGGCTCAGGTGCCCAGCACGATGCGCCGCCAAGGCAAGAATAGCCATAATCTGATCGCCGTCTACCAGGTTCCCCTGCTCATCAACTGCCTGACATCGGTCAGAGTCACCATCGTGTGCAATCCCCAAGGTTGCGCCGTGTTCAACGACGGCAGCTTGAAGGGACTGCGGATGCGTAGAACCTACGCCATCGTTGATATTGGTGCCGTTCGGTTCAGCAGCAAGCGCTATAACCTCGGCCCCTAGCCGGGTGAAGGCCGCAGGAGAGGCTGCATAAGCCGCACCATTTGCACAGTCCAGCACAATCTTAAGACCCGTAAGGGGCTTCTCGTCTTCTAGCGTGGAAACTAGGTGCTTCACGTATGCCTCGGTACCGTTCTCTAGGGCGCAGATAGAGCCGACCTCACCCCCAGTAGGGTACCTAAAGTTCTTTTCCCGGTACACTCGCTCAATGGCATCTTCGGTGGCGTCTTCAAGCTTTTGTCCACCACGCGCCAAGAATTTAATACCGTTATCGGCGGCGGGGTTATGCGATGCTGAGATCATCACACCAAAGTCTGCATCCGTGTAAGCCACTAAGTAGGCGGCGGCCGGAGTAGGGACAATTCCCGCGTCCAACACATCCACACCAGCGCTGGTAAACCCGGCTTTCATGGCAGAGACAATAAAATCTGCGGATGCGCGTGAATCGTTAGCGATTACGGCGCGGGGGCGGGTGCCTTCGGCGACCTGCTCGTGTCCAAGTACAAGGGCGGCTGCCTGCGCGAGCTCAAGAGCGAGTGCCGGAGTGATAATCTCATTCGCGAGGCCGCGCACGCCATCAGTTCCAAAAAGTCGTTCAGTCACCTTACTATCTTACGCCGGAACCGCCCCCGCTTTGGTAGGCAGGGGCGGTTCTTAGTTATTTTCTTAGCAGGTTTATTGAATAAACCAACCAAAAGTTTTATTTATTGGATGACAGGGAAACCTTCGGGGTCACTGCCGCCTTCTTCTTCAAAAACATCCGTTGCAGAACGTACAATCAAAGGATCGCAGGTTCCCACGACTTCACGGTCTTTTGAGGTGTAGTCGAATTGTGAGAGCACGTAACGCATGGCTTCCAGACGAGCACGCTTCTTATCATTTGACTTAATAACGGTCCACGGAGCATCGCCGGTATGGGTGTAGAAGAACATGGCTTCTTTCGCAGCAGTGTAATCATCCCACTTATCGAGCGACGCCAAATCGGTAGGTGATAGTTTCCACTGACGAACAGGATCAGTGCGTCGTGAGGTAAAGCGTGCCAGCTGTTCCTGCTTGGTAACTGAGAACCAGAACTTAATGAGCTTAATGCCCGAGTTCACGAGCATACGCTCTAAGTCGGGTACTTCGCGCATAAACTCGAAGTACTGGGCCTGCGTGCAATAGCCCATCACACGCTCAACCCCGGCGCGGTTGTACCAGGAACGGTCCATCATGACGATCTCGCCACCAGAGGGTAAGTGCTTGATATAGCGCTGGAAATACCACTGAGTCTGTTCAATATCGGTTGGCTTTTCAAGAGCCACCACGCGAGCCCCACGGGGGTTCAGGTGTTCCGTAAAGCGTTTGATGGAACCACCCTTACCCGCAGCATCGCGTCCCTCAAAAATAATGAGGATTTTCTGCCCGGTCGATTTTGCCCATAGCTGGAGCTTCAGAAGCTCAATCTGCAGTGCGCGTTTTTCTTTTTCGTATGCTTTACGACCGAGTTTTTCATCGTAAGGGTAGCCAATCTTCCAGGCGTCGTCCCTTGAGCTTTTCTTGTTTCCGCTCAGAGCATGGGTGAGAGATGCCATTTCATCCAGTTCTGCCGCATAGTCTTCAACCACCGAGGTGCGACGAACTTGGGGTTTGAGAGCTTCTTTAATAGCGTGCTTTTTCTCTGATACGGCTGGATCTGCAACATCGGAAGACTGAGGAGCGGTTTCGGGTACGGTGCTCTCGACCTGCTCCGTTGCGGGCTGAAGGTTCTTTTCTGTCATGAATTCTCTTTCCGTTCGTGTCTGCTTTGACACTTTAACTGTACCGAGAGTGAGAATGAGTGACAAATGTAACAGTTATCGCAACCTTATGCAGGTAAACCCCTTATAATGCACAAAGCCCCCGCGCTTCTTTGGGAGGTGCGGGGGGGCTTTGTGCAGCAGAACCAGCGATTAACGCTTGGAGAACTGCGAAGCCTTGCGTGCTTTCTTGAGACCGGCCTTCTTACGCTCGATAACACGTGCGTCGCGAGTCAAGAAGCCTGCCTTCTTCAGCGCGGGACGATTGTTCTCACGATCAATCTCGTTGAGGGCACGAGCGATACCGAGGCGCAGCGCGCCTGCCTGACCGGAGGGACCACCACCGCTGATGCGTGCAATCACATCGTAAGCACCTTCAAGTTCCAGGATCTTGAACGGCTGGTTCACATCCTGCTGGTGCAATTTATTGGGGAAGTAGCTATCCAGGCTACGGCCGTTAATGGTCCAGTTACCGGAACCAGGAACCACGCGAACACGTGCCACTGCTTCCTTACGACGACCGACTGCAGCACCTGCAACAGTCAGTGCCGGACGGCTTGTCTGTGCAGCCGCCGCGACGGGGGCTGCGGATTCCGAGGTGTAGCTAGTGAGCTCTTCCTCGACTACGATCTGCTCTTCGTTCTGAGCCACGATTTCTCCTAATAGTTTCTTCGTAGGCCCGAATTACTGGGCGACCTGGTTGAATTCGTAGGTCTTGGGCTGCTGTGCCGCGTGCGGGTGCTCGGGACCAGCGTAGACCTTCAGCTTCTTGATCTGCTGTGCAGCTAGCTTGTTCTTGGGCAGCATGCCCTTCACAGCCTTCTCAACCGCACGAACAGGGTTGGTTTCAAGAAGCTCTGCATAATTGACGGACTTCAGACCGCCAGGGTAACCCGAGTGGCGGTATGCACGCTTCTGCTCAAGCTTTGCACCGGTCAGAGCGACCTTCTCAGCATTCACGATGATCACGAAATCGCCGGTGTCCACGTTAGGGGTAAAAGTCGGCTTGTGCTTACCGCGCAGCAGGATAGCGGTCTGGCTTGCGAGGCGACCGAGCACCACATCGGTGGCATCAATGATGTGCCACTGGCGCTCAACTTCGCCGGGCTTAGGAGTATAAGTGCGCAAAATATTGGCCTTTGTCTCGAAATGTACATTCGGCGCTTAGTTGGGTATCACGCCTATTACTACGTGCATGACGAATCCGGGTGAGGACCGAATGCTCGCCCGTTCTGACCCGTACTCTGCGACACCTTGACGTCCTGCAACTAGACAGTGCCGAGAGCGTGCTCGGGCAGAACACGCACAACTAGCAAAACTATACAGCAATTTAGGTGCTTAATCCACACCAAAACCCTTAAATGGCGCGGATTCTCCGTTAAAAATGTTGCTCTACCGCATTGCCCGAGTAGCTCGTGCTTGCAGACCGTACTCTTCAGGCGCTGGATAATCAATGTGTGCAAGAGCTAATCCATGCGGGGGTGCCATAATGAGTGAGGCATCCCGCTGCGGGTTTTCTAGGCGTTCCCGCAGCCATGTTTGGGTCCGTTTTCCGGTGCCGTAGAGAACTAGTGCCCCTATAAGCGAACGCACCATATGATGACAAAAAGCGTCTGCCTCAATCATCGCTTCAATGGTTCCGTCATCACGGCGCGTCAGGTATATACGGCGGAGTTCACGAATCGTCGTAGCTCCCTCACGCGGCTTACAGAACGAGAGAAAATCATGTAGCCCCGTAAGTTCATGAGCAGCCTTGTTAAGATCTTCAAGGTCTAGGCTTTCGGGAATGCACCAGGCATACGCGCGGCGCAGCGGATCGGGGCTACTCCCCTGTCCATCCAGGATGCGGTACGTATACCGCCTGCCGGTCGCTGAAAACCGCGCATCAAAGCCCTGCGGCACGGGCTGTACCTGGTGAAGCACAAGAGATCCTTGAAGAAGCCCGCGCATGCGCTCAGGGATTCCTAGCGTATGTTCTGCCTGCGCCAGGGTTCGTTTCAGAGCACCAGAAACCTTACGTTTGAGCGACTCAGCTGGATCTGCCAGCCCGTCACGCCCGGTAAGTTTCTGCCAGGTTTCGGTGGCAATATCAAGGTGGATAGTTTGCGCCTGCGCATGTACTCCGGCATCGGTACGACCGGCGACCGTCACTCGGTGATGCGCGCGAAGCACCAGCTCCAGCGCATCCTCTAATACACCCTGCACAGTTACCAGGTTAGGCTGCCTTGCCCACCCACTAAACCACGTGCCGTCATAGGCACAGTCGATACGTACCCGCTGCGTGCCCAGCACCTCCCCGTCGCCAGATGATGGCTGTGAGTCCAGGTTGATCTGTGATGCCTGAGGACCAGGTTCTTGTAACTGATCAGACACAGTAGCTTTCCCCCTTTCGCCCTTCAACAATATTTGGTGAATTGCCCAAGAATGTATGTCTGAAACACGCAAAATCCGTCGCCTATGAACCTAGGCGACGGATTTTGACAATAAGCTAACGCGTTAGCTGTACTTACTCAGCAGAAACTTTCTGAGCTGCTGCACCACCGGCGGGTGCGTAACCTGCCGCCTCAGCCGACTCAGCGGAGTCAAACCAGATTTCGGCGATGGTGTTTGCATACCAGCGGGAGCCGGGCACGTGGTACTTCATCGAGTCAGCGTTACCCTTGACCTCGAAGCCTTCGGGAGCCTCACCAGATTCTAACGGAGCGTGTGCGCCTGCAGGCAGACCCTCGGTACCTTCAGACTTAGCGGGCTTAGCTTCTTCCTTAGGTTCAGCCTTTTCAGCTTTTGCCTTCTTTGCTTCAGCCTTAGGAGTCTCGGCAGCCTTCTCAGTAACCTTGGTAGCTTCTGCAACAGCACCCTTGGTTTCTACAGGCTCCATCACGAGTTCGATAACAGCCATAGGTGCGTTATCGCCCTTACGGTTACCGATCTTGGTGATGCGAGTGTAGCCACCGGGACGCTCGGCCATTGCCGGTGCGATTACAGTAAAAAGCTCGTGTACTACGGACTTGTCGGTAATGGATCGCAGCACGCGACGGCGAGCCGCCAAATCGCCCTTCTTACCGAAGGTGATGAAACGTTCAGCCACCGGGCGCATACGCTTTGCCTTAGTCAAGGTGGTGGTGATGCGCTTGTGCTGGAAGAGCTGCGCCGACAGGTTATTGAGCATTAGGCGCTCATGGGTCGGGGAACCGCCGAGGCGGGGACCCTTAGTGGGAGTAGGCATAGTTATTTCTCCATGATTTACGTTCCACCGCCCCAACAACGGGACTTAGGAACCACGTTTACTGATCCCGGAACAACCGGGTGAACTATTCGATCGAAATTTATTCGCCGGAACCGTCTTCGTCATCGTATGCACGAGCAACAGGTTCAAAGCCCGGAGGGGAATCCTTGAGAGCCAGACCAAGCTCATGCAGCTTAGCCTTGACCTCATCAATGGATTTAGCACCGAAGTTACGAATATCCATTAGATCCGCCTCGCTACGAGTCACGAGCTCGCCCACGGTGTGGATGCCCTCGCGCTTGAGGCAGTTGTAGGATCGAACGGACATGTTAAGGTCCTCAATCGGCAGAGCCAAATCGGCAGCCATGGACTCGTCGGCAGGCGACGGACCAACCTCGATACCCTCGGCAGCAACGTTGAGCTCACGTGCAAGTCCGAAGAGCTCAACCAAGGTGCTGCCTGCGGATGCGACGGCATCGCGCGGTGCAATGGCTTCCTTGGTTTCGACGTCCAAAGTCAGGCTGTCGAAGTCGGTGCGCTGTTCAACACGGGTTGCGTTAACGCTGAAGGTAACCTTCAGAACCGGGGAGTAAATAGAATCAACCGGAATACGGCCGATCTCTGCATCACCGGTCTTGTTCTGAGCTGCAGACACATAACCGCGACCGCGCTCAATAATCAGTTCGGCATTGAAGTTTGCCTTCGCATTGAGGGTTGCGATGTGCAGTTCCGGGTTGTGAATCTCAACACCGGCAGGTACTTCAATGTCGGCTGCAGTAAGTTCACCCTCGCCCTGCTTACGCAGGTATGCAACTACGGGCTCGTCATTTTCCGAAGAAATCGAGAGCTTCTTGACGTTCAAGATAATCTCGGTGACATCCTCGGTGACTCCGGGAACAGTGCTGAACTCGTGCAGAACACCGTCGATACGAACGCTGGTAACAGCGGCGCCGGGAATGGAGGACAGCAGGGTGCGACGGAGGGAGTTACCCATGGTGTAGCCGAAGCCCGGCTCAAGGGGCTCGATGGTGAAGCGCGAACGGTTCGGCGCTACGACCTCTTCAGTCAGAGTGGGGCGCTGTGCAATAAGCACTTTGTTTCCTTTCGGTGAGCTCCGCTATATGAGCCCACAAGTTTGGGAAAACAGATTTTAGGAAGCAGACGGGTGTCTGGACTCTTTGGTGTTATCTGTGAAGACGACAGCCGCAGAGGGATTAGGCATTCGCCTAATTAGACGCGGCGGCGCTTCGGCGGACGGCAACCGTTGTGAGCTACGGGGGTTACGTCCTGAATCGAACCAACCTCTAGGCCTGCTGCCTGCAGAGAGCGGATTGCGGTCTCACGGCCAGAACCGGGGCCTTTTACGAAAACATCAACCTTACGGACGCCGTGTTCCTTAGCACGGTTTGCGGCAGTCTCAGCAGCCAGCTGTGCGGCGTAGGGGGTGGACTTACGAGAGCCCTTGAAGCCCATATCACCTGCAGAGGACCACGAGATTACTGCACCGGTGGGATCGGTAATGGAGACGATAGTGTTGTTGAAGGTCGACTTGATGTGAGCCTGACCAGCAACGATGTTCTTGCTGACCTTGCGGCGGGTCTTGCGAGCAGCCGCGGCGCGAGTCTTGGGAGGCATTATTGATTCTCCTACAAAGGTTTTCTAATACGTTGGTCGATACTGATAGTTCGACAGAGCAACGTTGCTTACTTCTTCTTACCTGCGACGGTACGCTTCGGGCCCTTACGGGTGCGTGCGTTGGTCTTGGTGCGCTGACCGTGAACCGGCAGGCCGCGACGGTGACGCAGACCCTGGTAGCTGCCGATTTCAACCTTGCGGCGAATATCGGCTGCAACCTCGCGGCGAAGATCACCTTCAACCTTGTAGTTGCCTTCGATGAAGTCACGAAGTGCCACAAGCTCCTGGTCGGTGAGATCCTTGACGCGAGTGTCAGGGTTCACGCCGGTAGCAGCAAGGGTTTCGTGAGCACGGGTCTTGCCCACGCCGTAAATGTAAGTGAGAGCAACTTCCACGCGCTTTTCGCGGGGAATATCAACTCCAGCGAGACGTGCCATACTGGCTTCTCCTTGTTGTTTTCCAGAGGTCTGTAGCATCACTGCCCGGGTGTTTGCCCGGTCCCCGGCCTCTGAGTCCGGAGGTATCCGCATCCTTTATCACTCGATAAACAATGCGGAGCGGTGCCTATGACGATTCCGCCCGCAGGCGGTGTTACGCAGCTACCGTGGGCTTAGCCCTGGCGCTGTTTGTGGCGCGGGTTTTCGCAGATCACCATGACTACGCCATGACGGCGAATCACTTTGCACTTATCGCAGATCGGCTTAACGCTCGGCTTGACCTTCATCGCATTCCTTTTGATTGCAACTTGATAACTGGCGAGATAAGAGGTTCTTACTGGGCAACCAGAAGAACTATTTATCCCTATGAACACGACTTAAACGCCGCCGAAGCGACGTTTAATGATCGGGTTTTACTTATAACGGTAGACGATACGACCACGGGACAGGTCGTAGGGGCTCAGTTCCACTACCACGCGATCCTCAGGCAGGATTCGAATGTAGTGCTGACGCATCTTACCCGAGATGTGCGCGAGAACTTTGTGACCATTGTCTAGCTCAACACGGAACATCGCATTGGGCAAAGCCTCAACCACAGAGCCCTCGATCTCGATGACGCCGTCTTTCTTTGCCATATCCTCCGCTAACGTCGGTGCCCAGAGTTTATGCTCTGAACAGTTCTATCTTCTGATGCTGTATATCTTCACACACTGGTGAAGAGCGTTTTGCACCTGCAAAAAGGGCGCACTTAACGCTGGTACAAACAGCCAACTACCAACTATACGACATAGCTACCTTTTAAACAACTGCAGAATAAGGGTTATTATCCGGTATGAGGCGCCCCTACTCTTCTTCTTTAGCAGCGAGCTGACCACATGCACCATCAATATCAGAACCGCGAGTATCGCGAATTGTCGTTGGAATACCGTGTGCCCGCAGACGCTCCACAAAATTCTGCTCCACGCCCTTACGCGATGCTGTCCATTTTGAGCCAGGAGTCGGATTCAACGGAATAGGGTTTACATGCACCCATCCGCGACCGCGCTGCGCGAGCTTTTTCCCCAGCAAATCGGCGCGCCATCCCTGGTCATTAATATCGCGAATAAGCGCATATTCAATCGAGATGCGCCGCCCGGTCGTGCGGTAATAATCGTATGCGGCGTCCAGAGTCTCATCAACCTTCCACCGCTGGTTGATGGGAATAAGCTCATCGCGCAGTTCATCATCCGGCGCGTGCAGCGAGAGGGCAAGCGTAATCGGCAGTTTCTCCAGCTCAAACTTGCGGATACCGGGCACCAAACCCACGGTAGACATCGTAAGTCCGCGCGCGGAGATACCCAGTCCCTCGGGGGCGGGATCGATCAGACGGTGCACCGCACCCATCGTTGATTTGTAGTTTGCGAGCGCCTCGCCCATTCCCATAAATACGATATTGGAGACGCGTAGCGGGCGGGTATCTTCCGACCCTCCATCGGCCTTGTCAAGACCCTTCATCTGCTTCAGATATCGTGCCCCAGCAACTACTTGCTCTACGATTTCTGCGGTCGAGAGATTGCGGGTGAGCCCCTGCTGCCCGGTGGCACAAAAGGGGCAGTTCATCCCGCATCCAGCCTGCGAGGAAATACACATGGTGACGCGGTTGTCATACCGCATAATGACCGATTCAATAAGCGCCCCATCGAAAAGACGATGTACGACTTTGAGGGTATCCCCGCCGTCAGCTTCTAGGGTTCGCACAGGAGTTAGCAGCTGCGGCATTGCGCGGGATACCATCTCGTCACGGTCCTGAGCAGGCAGGTCTGTCATCTGCGCCGGATCGTTAACCAGCCGTTCGAAATAGTGCTTTGAGAGCTGTGATGCACGGAAGGGCTGGTATCCCAGTTCCTTGAGGAATTCACGGCGCCCTGCCATATCAAAATCAGCAATATGCTTGGGCGGTTTTGTGCGCCGGGGTGCTTTGAGCGCAATTTTTCCCGGTTCAGGGCGCACGCTTGAAATCTCCACGGGTACTTTGGTGGAGCGCGACGTGGAATCGGTTGAGGCTGCGGCGCAGCCTGTCAGAGTTTCGCTCATAGTTTTCCTTCGGGCGTTATAGATGCTCGATGCTTGTCAAGGATGCACGCCCCAAAGCGGGCAGATGCTACTTAGGAATCGGTACGGGGATAATGCCGAAGCGTGCCAGTTCAGAGGCTCCCCCATCTTCTGCGGTTAGAACCCATAGACCATCTCGATGCACGGCAACCGAGTGCTCCCATTGGCAGGCATCCGACCTGTCGGTTGTAATGACTGTCCAGTCATCCTCAAGTACGGTGGTATTGGTATTCCCCGTTACAAGCATGGGTTCGATTGCAAATGCCATGCCAGGTTTAATTTTTGGGCCGAGGTCACGAGCGGCGTAGTTCAGCACGTCGGGTGCCATATGCATGTGGGTACCGATGCCGTGGCCTACATAGTCTTCGATGATACCGTATGTATCCCCGGTTTCGCTGCGCACGAATTCTTCGATCGCAATCCCAACCTCGCCGATTTTCTTTGCGTGTGCCAGGGCTGCGATACCGTGCCAGAGGGCTTCCCGGGTTATATCGGATAGGTCTCGGCGGGCCTGTGAAGTATGTCCAACCAATACAGTTCGCGCAGAATCGCCATGCCACTGCTTCTTAGTAGCCGGGTCAATAATATAGGCGCCTCCATCGATAGAGATAATATCGCCGTCTTGAAGGATATAGTCACCGGGTATGCCATGTACCACCTCATGATTCACAGAGGTGCAGACACTTGCCGGATAGTCATAGTAGCCATAGAAGTTCGATATTCCGCCCTGCTCTTTTAGGCTGCGCTCAAAAACTTTATTGAGCTCTGCGGTGCTCACCCCGGGCTTTGCTGCCGCAACTGCCGCATCCAACGCACGGCTAGTTATAATGCCTGCGCGCGACATGTGATGTAACTGGGCATTAGTTTTGATCTCTACACGTGCCATAGGGTTCCTTCTCGTTCTGAGGCCTAAGAGCATTGCCGTATCACCATTACTGCGGCAGTGCGTTCATGCAACTGCGCCCCCGCACGATATAACGGAGGCGCAGCTTATGATGTATATCCCTAAGATAGGGCTTTAAGAATACGTTCGGTCACGTCGGCAATTTCGCCTAAACCGTTAACCTCTTTGACGATACCGCGTTCACGATAAATCGCGATCAGCGGTGCGGTTTCTTCTTCGTACACCTTCAAGCGATGGCGAATGACTTCTTCATTATCGTCGGTGCGCCCCTGCTCGGCAGCTCGGTTGAGCAGTCGGGCAACAAGCTCATCATTATCTGCAACGAGCAAAAGTACACGATCAATCTGCTGGTTTTTATCCGCAAGGATAGCATCAAGCTCGTGAACCTGAGCGATGTTGCGGGGGTATCCGTCGAGGAGGAAACCGTGTGCCGCATCGGCTTCGTCGAGACGAGCACGCACCATATTGTTCGTAACAGAATCGGGCACGAGGTTGCCGGAGTCAATATAAGACTTCGCTTCCTTACCGAGCTCGGTCTCTTCCTTAATGTTCTTCCGGAAAATATCGCCGGTCGAAATCGCGGGAATCTTCAGTTCCTCAGCAATCTTGACGGCCTGGGTGCCTTTACCGGCACCGGGAGGACCTATGATCAGAAGACGGTTCATCGAAGCAATCCTTCATAGTTTCGTTGTTGAAGCTGGGCGCTGACCTGCTTGAGAGTATCAAGACCAACACCCACCACGATCAGCAGCGATGCACCGCCGAACGGGAAGTTCTGGTTTGCGTTGAAGAGAACCAACGCAACAAGCGGAATCATGGAAACCACAGCGAGGTAAAGCGAACCCGGAAGTGTAATGCGGGTTAGCACATAGCTGAGGTAACGTTCAGTGGGCTTACCCGCGCGAACCCCCGGAATAAAGCCGCCATATTTCTTCATATTGTCTGCAACCTCGACCGGATCGAAAGTCACCGCAACATAGAAATACGTGAATCCAAGAATCAGCAGGAAGTACAGAGCGATGTACAGCGGATGATCGCCCCTCGTAAGGTAAGTATTTACCCAGTTCACCCATTCGGGGGGTGCTGCACCACCCTGTGGTGTATTGAACTGCGCGATAATACCAGGCAAAGTCAGCAGTGAGGAGGCGAAGATGATGGGAATAACGCCCGCCATATTGACTTTGAGCGGAATATAGGTACTGGTACCGCCAATAGTACGGCGACCAATCATGCGTTTAGCATATTGCACGGGAACGCGGCGTACAGACTGCTCCACGTAGACCACAGCGAGCATTACGGCAAGGCCCACAAGGCATACGGACCAGAAGACAAATGGGCCCTGCTGTTCCAGGATGGAACCCAGAGCGTTCGGGAATGAAGAAGCAATCGAGGTGAAGATAAGCAAAGACATGCCATTACCCACGCCACGCTCAGTAATCTGCTCGCCCATCCACATGATGACGCCGGTACCGGCACACAGAGTAATGATAATAACCAGGATGTGCAGCACGTCATCCTGCGGAATGATACCGGGACAGTTCCCCAGAAGCACGCCAGAGCGTGCCATAGACACAATCGTGGTTGCGTTGAGAAGCGCAAGAGCGATAGTGAGGTAACGGGTGTATTGGGTGAGTTTGGCCTGTCCCTGAGCCCCTTCATCGTGCAGCTCTTGGAAACGAGGAATGACCACGCGCAACAGCTGAATAATAATGCTCGCCGTAATGTAAGGCATCACGCCCAGCGCGAAGATAGAAAGCTGTAGGAGTGCACCACCGCTGAACAGGTTGATGATGTCGTAGGCACCACCGTGAGTCTGGTTGGCGTTAAGACACTGCTGAACCGTGCCGTAGGAAATACCGGGGGCGGGAATGAAGGTGCCCATACGGTACAGCACAATCATGCCTAGGGTAAACAGCAGCTTACGTCGCAGGTCGGCGGTCTTAATGACTCGCCCGAACGCGCTAAGCACATGTCCTCCTGAAAATCTTGGGGTATGTATTCGCTAACGCAGACGTTAGGAACACGCTAAAACACATACCTTCCAGTCTAGCCTGTTCACCGGTTTTGTCGATAACCACGGCGCGAGATATGCGTATTTTATATTCTGTGAGCGTTATTTAAGATGAATTTTCTAGAATTTCTGAGACGTTAAATACATCATAAAAGCTTTAATGCAGACTCTTGCTGCTCAAAGAAGATGGCCCCCGCCTCATGTGCGGGAGCCATCTGATGAATCTGAAGACTACTTAACGGTTACAGAACCGCCTGCCGCCTCAATCTTAGCGATTGCGGATGCAGAAGCCTTATCAACCACAACGTTCACCTTAACGGTGATGTCGCCGTCGCCTAGAACCTTTACAAGCTCGTTCTTACGAACGGCACCCTTAGCAACCAGGTTCTCGACGGTGACCTCGCCACCTTCGGGGAACAGTTCCTGGATGCGCTTCAGGTTAACGACTTGGTACTCGGTACGGAACGGGTTCTTGAATCCGCGCAGCTTCGGCAGGCGCATGTGCAGCGGAAGCTGACCGCCCTCGAAGCCGGGACGAACCTGGTAACGAGCCTTGGTACCCTTGGTACCGCGACCTGCGGTCTTACCCTTGGAGCCTTCACCGCGGCCTACGCGGGTCTTTGCCTTGTGGGCACCCGGTGCCGGGCGCAGATCGTGAATCTTGATAGCGTCTGCCATCTTACTTGACCTCCTCAACCTTCACCAGGTGAGCAACGGTGTTAACCATGCCAACGGTGACGGGGTCGGCAGTGCGCACTACCTTGCTGCCCGGGCGCTTCAAGCCGAGGGAACGTAGGGTGTCACGCATGTTCTGCTTCTGACCAACATAGGATTTAACCTGGGTGATTTCCAGCTTTGCGTCGCTGGGCTGAATACGCTTAGCCATTACGCACCTGCCTTATCGGACTTGGTGTTGCGCAGGTAGCTGGGGATAACCTCATCGTTGGGCAGACCACGACGGGCTGCAACTGCCAGAGGCTCTTCCAGTTGCTTGAGTGCTGCAACGGTTGCGTGAACAATGTTGATCTGGTTCGAGGAACCGAGAGACTTCGACAGCACATCATGGATACCTGCTGCTTCGAGCACTGCACGCACCGGACCACCAGCGATCACACCGGTACCAGCGGTTGCCGGGCGGAGCATCACAACGCCTGCTGCTTCCTCACCCTGTACGCGGTGGGGAATGGTGCGGTTCTCGATGCGGGGTACACGGAAGAAGTTCTTCTTAGCTTCCTCAACACCCTTGGCAATAGCTGCTGGAACTTCCTTAGCCTTGCCGTAGCCAACGCCGACCATGCCATTACCGTCACCAACAACGACCAGAGCGGTGAAGCTGAAGCGACGACCGCCCTTGACGACCTTGGACACACGGTTGATGGTTACCACGCGCTCGATGTACTTATCTTTTTCCTCCTCGCGTGCGCGGTTCTTACGATCACCGCGACCGCGACGCTCGCCGCGGTTGTTGCGGCGCTCTTCGCGCTGCTTGGAAGTCTCAGCGGTTTCAGCTGCTACTGCTTCGCTCACCTGAGTTTCCTTTACGTTCTGTTCGCTCATTAGAGTGCCAGACCTCCTTCACGTGCGCCATCAGCAACTGCTGCAACACGACCGTGGTATTTGTTGCCGCCGCGGTCAAACACGACAGTTTCAATACCGGCTGCCTTAGCGCGCTCTGCTATAAGCTCACCAACACGCTTTGCTTTAGCGGTCTTGTCCAGATCGGTTGCGGCACGAAGCTCTGCTTCCATAGTGGAGGCGGATGCCAGGGTTACGCCCTTGACATCGTCGATAACCTGAACGAACATGTGACGGCTCGAACGGGTGACGCACAGGCGCGGACGCGCAGCGGTACCCGAAACATACTTGCGGATGCGAGCGTGACGGCGTGCACGCTGCGATGCCTTCGACTTGATAGCCATGTTTACTTACCAGCCTTTCCGACCTTGCGGCGGATGTGCTCACCTGCGTAGCGAACACCCTTGCCCTTATAGGGATCGGGCTTACGCAGACCACGAATGTTTGCTGCAACCTGACCGACGAGCTGCTTATCGATACCCGAAATGGTCAGCTTGTTAGCGCCTTCCACGGCGAAGGAAACACCTTCGGGTGCAGAAACGCTAATCGGGTGGGAGTAACCTAGAGCGAATTCCAGGCCGTTACCCTTCGCGGTCACACGGTAACCGGTACCA
Organism: Rothia sp. HMSC036D11; assembly: GCF_001814205.1. Lineage (NCBI taxonomy): Bacteria > Bacillati > Actinomycetota > Actinomycetes > Micrococcales > Micrococcaceae > Rothia > Rothia sp. HMSC036D11. The sequence continues at coordinate 88,267 of NZ_KV815312.1, read as the reverse complement.
ACAATTTCCAGCTTCTTCTCGTAGCCGTTGGTCACACCGATAATCATGTTCTGAATCAGGGTACGAGTCAGACCATGCAGAGAGCGAGAAACACGCTCGTCGTTCGGGCGCGATACCGCGATTTCATTGTCGTTTAGAGCAACAGTAATGGGGGAAGCCACCTGGTGGCTCAGCTCACCCTTGGAACCTTTAACGGTCACCAGGTTGCCATCAACCTTTACCTCAACGCCGGCTGGAACCGAGATGGGGAGACGTCCAATACGTGACATTCTTCTCTTCCTTTCTCTTCTAACCGACTACCAGATGTAGGCGAGAACTTCGCCGCCCACACCCTTCTTCGCAGCCTGCTTATCAGTGAGCAGGCCCGAGGAGGTGGACAGAATAGCGGTACCGAGACCACCCAGAACCCGAGGCAGGTTCGTGGACTTTGCGTAGGTACGCAGGCCCGGCTTGGAAATACGACGCACGCCAGCGATGGAACGCTCGCGGGACGGACCGTACTTAAGAACGAGGGTCAGGGTCTTGCCAACCTTTGCTTCCTCTTCCTTAACATCGGCAATGTAGCCCTCAGCCTTCAGGATCTCGGCGATGCGAGCCTTGAGCTTCGAGTAGGGCATAGATACGGTGTCGTGGTATGCGGAGTTTGCGTTGCGCAAACGGGTCAGCATATCTGCGACCGGATCAGTCATAGTCATTTTGGGCTGTAGCCCTTCCTCGTTGTGGTTTCCCTAATCTGCGGTAACAGACTCTGGACCTGCAACGTAGTCGTTAGTTGGTCTTGAACGGGAAGCCCAGTGCCTTCAGCATGGCACGGCCTTCATCGTCGGTCTTGGCGCTGGTCACCACGGTGATGTCCATACCACGCACGCGGTCGATCGAATCCTGATCGATTTCGTGGAACATGGACTGCTCGGTGAGGCCGAAGGTGTAGTTGCCGTTACCGTCGAACTGGCGATCGGAAAGACCGCGGAAATCGCGGATACGGGGCAGAGCCAGGGTAACCAAGCGGTCCAGGAACTCCCACATGCGGTCGCCACGCAGGGTAACGTGTGCGCCGATTGGCATGCCTTCACGCAGTTTGAACTGTGCGATGGATTTCTTGGCACGGGTTACAACCGGCTTCTGACCGGTAATAGCGGTGAGATCGCGGATTGCGCCGTCCATGAGCTTTGCATCGCGAGCTGCCTCGCCAACACCCATATTTACGACGACCTTAACGAACTTCGGGGTCTGCATGACGTTCTGGTATTTGAACTCTTCCTGCAGCGCGGGAACGACAACCTCAGCGTACTTGGTCTTAAAGCGGGGGGTAATCTTGGTCTCGCTCATTAGATATCCTTCCCCGAACGCTTAGCAACGCGCACGCGAACGGTACGCTGCTTGCCATTACGCTCTACAGTCTCTTCGCGGAAACCAACACGGGTCGGCTTCTCGGTCTCAGGATCAACGATTGCCACGTTCGAAACGTGAATCGGTGCCTCCACCTTCTGAATACCGCCTGCTGCGCCGGTTACAGGGTTTGCCTTGGTGTGCTTGGTGACGACCTTAACGCCCTCAACAATCACGCGGTTTTCCTTGGGGATAACCTTCAGAACTTTGCCCTGCTTACCCTTGTCTGCACCGGAAATAACCTGAACCAGGTCGCCGGACTTGATCTTAGCCATAAGTTAGAGCACCTCCGGAGCCAGCGAAACAATCTTCATGAACTTCTTATCGCGAAGTTCACGACCAACGGGACCAAAGATACGGGTACCACGGGGATCACCATCAGTGTTCTTCAGAATAACTGCTGAGTTCTCGTCGAACTTGATGTAGGATCCGTCTGCGCGACGGGTTGCCTTCTTGGTACGGACGACGACTGCTTTCACAACGTCACCCTTTTTAACAGTGCCGCCAGGAATTGCATCCTTGACGGTTGCGACGATAATATCGCCGATGCCTGCGTAGCGACGCGAGGAACCACCAAGCACACGGATGGTCAGGATTTCCTTCGCACCAGTGTTATCGGCGACCTTCAGTCGCGACTCCTGCTGAATCATATTTCTCCTGTCGTCTCGCCGGTTCCGACTCGCCTTCAGGCGCGAGCCAGCCTTGCGGAACATTTTTACGGGATTGATTGACGCCCCGGGCCCACAGCATCATAAAAATGTGCGGGTTAGCGGAAACGCCTGGGGTAACCCATGCCAGGAGCATTTGGACCCGCGTAAGCGGGCGTATCCACCCGTTATAGCGGCATTATGCACTGGCACGAGAAACCCGTGGTTATGAGACTATATCTGGGTATAGCCACACAGTCTTAAAACTTTACCGGAATTTTCCTGATATTTCAAAGGATTTATCGTGAGGCATAGCGCATCATACCGGGCTTCAATGCACACATTCTCAGATTATTAGAAGACAGTGCGGGGGTATCCGCTGGATGGCACCATCTTGCGGGTTACCGCAACCGTCACATCGGGAGTATCACTGTCAGACCCTTCAGGTTCTGCAACTCGGACGGGGTTCTATACTGGTGAAAAATTATCCTGCGCGTATACCATCACCGACAGTGTTTGCGCCGCCCACCCAAACATTACTGTCGCGGTTATCGAGTACCGAACCATATGGGCTTTGCAGGTAGTACTGCCCTGCCGTTTGAAGATGCTCATCCAGTGCAACCGGTCATTTTGCAAGCGTCTCGATACCAAGGTATTCGGGTTAACGCGGGCGGTTGTCGCAACGACATGCCCACGCGTGCGAGCATGTTTGAAACTTCCGCTAACAAAAAAGCTTATGAGTTTTAGGATTGGCCCCAACTTGATGCTGCTCAAGATTCTCATGAGCTTTACAAATTGTGAGGCTCAAGATTTGAACCATGTCACTGTCTTCCGCATGAGGGGCTCGGAAATTTCTACCCATCATATGCTCTGCCACTTAGCATGTCCCATATCGAAGCGAACATTGCCCTTAAATAAGTTCCTACCAGCACCATAACGCAACATACTCTATAAAACGCCCGAAGCTCTGTACTTCCTGGATGAAACTGGCTTATGACACTTAAGACTCGTGTACCTGCATATTAGACACATTACGGATATAAAGATAGATAACTTCATGAATTAACAAGATTTTTTCTCTTTTATTCGTGAACATGATGCAAAATCTAACATTTTGCATCATAATGGTTAAGACGCTTGCGTCATTTTACAGGTTCGGCTCTTATCAGACAGATTTCTTGGGTCCCATATTCCTTGCTAGTCCGTCTGCAGGAGCCGAACCGCTTTTAACTGTCAAATAACGCCGTCACCGTCGAAGGTCGCGGCGTTATTCTCTACTATTTAGGCAAATAGCAGCGGTACTCACTCAAGATCGTGGCTCTCTCATGCCCACGTTCACCTGAGCAATGGATTTACCTCGAATACTCCAAATAACAGTAACAAGGCGGTGCTTACCCCACGAACGTGGGGTAAGCACCGCCTCGGTAACTGCGTACTCGCTTATGTCGCCTCTTATTTATTTGACGGCGAATCGGTGGATGAAAGCCGCCATCGCAGCACGCTGAATAGGCTCGTTCGGACGGAAAGTGCCGTCACCCCAGCCAGTCGTGATGTGCTGGTCCTTAAACCAGGAAATCTCGCGGTAGAACGGATTATTGCGATCGACGTCCTTGAACTGAGGAGTCTGCGGTACCTCATAGTTTGTCACCTTCGCATAACGGAAGAAGAAAGCCGCCATTGCTCCACGATCTACCGATATGCCGGGACGATAAGTTCCATCCTCATACCCAGTTGTAATGCCCTGCTGGGACATCCACACAATCTCTTTGTAGAAAGGATGCGACGAATCGACATCTTTAAAAGGTGAGGTCTCAGGAAGTGCTACCTCGGGAGAACCCGCTAGACGGTAAAAATACGCCGCCATAGCCCCACGATCTACCGGCTGCTGGGGGCGATAGGTACCATCAGCCCACCCAAAAGAAAGCCGCTGATGCGCCAACCACTGAATATCGGCGTAAAAGGGAGAACCTTCAGGAACATCCGAGAAAACGGGGGCATCAGCCTTGGTTTGCGCGGGAACTGTGCTGGTGCCCCTAGGATATACAGCACCTGCTGTTGAAGTCGTGGCGACAACCTGCTGAGTCTGCGCGGGATCGCACTGAGGAATATTTGGAACAGCAGTAAACGTCGGAGTAATTTTGACAAGGGAATTTACCGTGATCGGAGTATCTGCCCCGTTCTCACCCTTGGGTTCAGCACTTGCCGCTTCTTTAAATTTACCGGTGGTGGGATCCAGCGTGTACCCCGTCGTCACGTTATCAGCAAACTTGTCTCTGACAACCGCGTAGACTTCGCCTTCGGGGGTTACAAGAACGTCGTTAGCTCCGCCTTCTGCACCCGTGCTCACCTCATGCGTGATGGAGCCGGTACGACCGTCAATAACGCCGATCTTTCCGGTGGCAAAATCGGTAGCATAAACCACGTCATGCTCTTCGTCGGCAGTAATCGCCAGCGTCTGTTTCCCGAAATTAACGCTCTTCTTGTACTCGCCCGTCTTCAAGTCGTAAACCGTGATACCAGAGTTCCCCTTAGAAACTTTCGTCTCGCGGTCCATATCGCCCTGGGACGAAACATAGATTTCACTCAGAGACTTATCAATCGTTACATCGGAGGGACGCAGCTGCGCGTCTGCCACTTCTTTATGCAGCTCAATGGTCTGCTCAACAGCGAGAGTGTCGGTATTGATAGCCTTCAGCGTTCCCGAGTTCAGCGAAGGTACGTAGAGGCGACCACCTTCGGAATCCAGCTCCATATTCATGCCCGTATCAGCAGAGCCATCGGAACTAGTAAAGTTAATCTTCTGAATAACCTGGTGGCTCTTCAAGTCGAACACAGTAACGCCGCCAGAACCAGAAACAAATGCTTTCCCTGACTTCGCATCAACCTTAACCTCACGAGGACGCGATACAGACCCGTTTTCCGGATTCTGCGCACCGTAGCTGGTCCACAGTTCCTTCTTGGTGTACAGATCGTACACGGTTACCGAGTTGGTACGAGTCTGGGTTACCCAGATAGTACCGTGTGCATCATCAATCGCAATACCGTCAGGAGAAGCAAGTTGCTTACTTGTCGCTTCGGTCTGCCCGCTGGGTACAAAATCTACGGTTCCCGGCAGCATAACTTCATCGAGGGTTGGGATTTCGCCGTAGGTTGTCCACACTCCAATGCCGCCGGTGTAAACGGGCGGACGTCCATTTGAGAATGTTGTATAAAGGTTCCGGGTGTAGTTGGAATATGCCAGCTGATATTCGCCCGGAAGCCCCTGGTATCGATCAGCGGTGATCGCAATATTACGACAACCAGAACTGTTGTCGTGGGGAGCGGGCTGTTGCTCGTTAGCGAACGATGCAGGCATCGCGCTTAACGATGCCATCACAAGCGATACGGCTCCAGCAGATGCTAACGCTCTCTGCGTGGGTCGAGATATGCCGTGATTAGATGAAGGAGTCATGTCTGTGTTCCTCAGTATGCAGTGTGTCGGGGGCATAACGCCCTAGAAGCTCACTAATCAGCGAAACCACGTCAAATATAGGTTTTACTTAGTAAGCGTACCTTCGATAGTAAGCAATACTAGAGCGGATTTTCAACCATATTCAAAAAGTAAAGTTTTCATAAAGTACTGGAATATATTTCGTTTCATCATCTGCACATCTTTCATACAAGAAACCTATAGAACATAGAGGTAGGGCCTCTCCCCCAACGGAATTATGGGGGAAGAGGCCCTACCTCATATAGTGCTCAAGCAGAGTCCTAGGTGCTTACTTAGCTTTCTCTAGGATCTCCACGACACGCCAACGCTTGGTAGCGGACAGCGGACGGGTCTCTGCCAACAGAACATAGTCACCAACGCCGCAGACATTCTGCTCGTCGTGTGCCTTGATCTTGGAGCTACGGCGCATAACCTTGCCGTATAGAGCGTGCTTCACGCGATCCTCGACCTCGACGACAACGGTCTTGTCCATCTTGTCGGAGACAACGTAGCCGCGGCGGGACTTACGGTAGCCGCGCTCTTCGTTCTTTACTTCACTCACTTGGACTCACCTTCGGTTGCGGGACGAATACCGAGCTCGCGCTCACGCAGCACGGTGTAGATACGTGCGATATCACGCTTGATGGTGCGGCGACGACCAGCGTTAGCCTGACCGGTGACTTCCTGGAAACGGATGTTGAAGAGTTCCTTCTTCGATTCGCTCAGCTTTGCAGCCAGCTCTTCGTTGGAGAGCTCTGCGAGCTTATCGATGCTCAGATCCTTGGATCCAACTGCCATCTCGCTTATTCACCACCTTCGCGACGCACAACACGTGCCTTCATCGGGAGTTTGTGGATTGCCAGGCGCAGCGCCTCGCGAGCCACCTCTTCGGATACACCGGCGATCTCAAACATGACTCGACCGGGCTTAACATTAGCGACCCACCACTCGGGTGAACCCTTACCGGAACCCATACGAGTTTCGGCAGGCTTCTTGGTCAACGGACGGTCCGGGTAAATGTTGATCCAGACCTTACCGCCACGCTTGATGTGACGGGTCATTGCAATACGTGCAGCCTCAATCTGACGGTTGGTCACATATGCGGGCGAAAGAGCCTGAATGCCCCATTCACCGAAGCTAACCTCGGTGCCGCCCTTTGCAAGACCATGACGCTTGGGGTGGTGCTGCTTACGGAACTTTACTCGACGGGGAATAAGCATTTATGCCTCACCGTTCTCTGCAGTCTTGGCTTCGGTGTTTGCCGAAGCATTCTCGTTGCGGCGTTCACGACGGGGACCACGGCCACCGGAGCGGCGGCGATCACCATCACGGCGGTTGCCGCGACGGTTGTTAGCTGCCTGCTGAGCTGCCAGTTCCTTGTCGGTCAAGTCGCCCTTGTAGATCCAGACCTTCACACCAATACGACCGAAGGTAGTCTTGGCTTCGAAGAAACCGTAATCGATGTTCGCACGCAGGGTGTGCAGGGGCACACGACCTTCACGGTAGAACTCGGAACGGGACATTTCAGCGCCGCCCAAGCGACCGGAGCACTGGATACGAATACCCTTTGCGCCTGCACGCTGTGCGGACTGGATTGCCTTCTTCATAGCACGGCGGAATGCAACACGCGCTGCAAGCTGTTCTGCAATGCTCTGAGCAACCAGCTGAGCTGACAGATCGGGGTTAGAAACCTCAAGAATGTTCAGCTGAATCTGCTTGCCGGTCAGTTTCTCAAGCTCGCCACGGATGCGGTCTGCTTCAGCGCCACGGCGGCCGATGACGATACCGGGACGAGCGGTGTGGATATCCACACGCACACGGTCACGGGTACGCTCAATCTCAACCTTTGCAACGCCCGCACGATCCAGGTTCTTTGCCAAAAGCTCGCGGATCTTCACATCTTCGCGAACGAAGTCTGCGTAACGCTCGCCGGGCTTGTTGGAATCAGCGAACCACTTGGAGACGTGCTCGGTGGTAATGCCCAGTCGGAAACCGTTCGGGTGAATTTTCTGACCCATTTAGCGGTCCTCCTCCTTCTCCGGGGTAGCAACTACCACGGTGATGTGGCTGGTGCGCTTATTGATACGGTATGCACGACCCTGCGCGCGGGGCTGAATGCGCTTCATGGTCGGACCTTCATTCACGAATGCTTCGCTGATGAACAGCTCTTCCTCGCGGAACGGCAGACCTTCCTGGGTCGCCTTCTGGCGAGCGTTTGCTACTGCCGAAGCAACGATTTTATATACCGGTTCTGAAGCACCTTGGGGTGCGAATTTCAGAATCGCCAGAGCCTCTTCCGCTTGCTTACCACGGATCAGGTTGACGACACGGCGGGCCTTCATAGGCGTAACGCGAACAAAACGCGCTGATGCCTTGGCTTCCATTGCCTATCTCTCTTTCGTCTTATGCCGAAAAGGAAACGTAACTGATCGGATTATCCGATTAGCGACGCTTACCCTTACGGTCGTCCTTCACATGGCTGCGGAAAGTGCGGGTGGGTGCAAACTCGCCGAGCTTGTGCCCAACCATCGACTCGGTAATGAATACCGGTACGTGCTTGCGTCCGTCGTACACTGCGATGGTGTGCCCGAGCATATCGGGAATAATCATCGAGCGACGGGACCAAGTCTTAATAACATTCTTGGTGCCCTTCTCGTTCTGAGCCGCTACCTTCAGGTAGAGGTGCTGATCAACGAAAGGGCCCTTCTTCAAACTACGAGGCATGTGTCAGGCTCCTTAGCGCTTCTTGCCAGTACGACGGCGACGAACGATGAGCTTGTCGCTTTCCTTATTGGGACGACGAGTACGACCCTCGGGCTTACCATTGGGGTTAACCGGGTGACGACCACCGGAGGTCTTACCCTCACCACCACCATGCGGGTGGTCAACCGGGTTCATAACCACACCGCGAACGGTCGGGCGAATACCCTTCCAGCGGTTGCGACCTGCCTTACCCCAGTTGATGTTGGACTGCTCTGCGTTGCCAACCTCGCCCACGGTTGCACGGCAGCGAACATCCACGTTACGGATTTCGCCGGAGGGCAGACGGAGCTGACCGTACTTGCCTTCCTTAGCAACCAGCTGAACCGAAGCACCAGCGGAACGTGCCAGCTTTGCGCCACCACCAGGACGGAGCTCAACGCAGTGGAGCACAGTACCCACGGGGATGTTGCGCAGGGGCAGGTTGTTGCCGGGCTTGATGTCGGCTGAAGGTCCAGACTCGACGATGTCGCCCTGAGAGAGCCTGTTCGGAGCGATAATGTAACGCTTAGAACCATCGAAGTAGTGCAGAAGTGCGATGCGTGCGGTACGGTTTGGATCGTACTCAATGTGCGCAACGCGTGCATTCACACCGTCTTTATCGTGACGGCGGAAGTCAATCAGACGGTACTGACGCTTGTGTCCGCCACCCTTATGACGAGTGGTGATACGACCGGTGTTGTTACGGCCGCCGGTCTTGTGAAGCGGACGAAGCAGGGACTTTTCCGGGGTGGAGCGGGTGATTTCAACGAAATCAGCAACGCTCGAACCGCGGCGACCCGGGGTCGTCGGCTTATACTTACGAATACCCATGTGAGATATTTCTTTCCTTCGTTAAAGTGGTCTCCGCGAGCCTTATGCCTGCGGACCGCCGAAGATGTCGATACGGCCTTCCTTGAGGGTCACGATGGCACGCTTGGTGTCCTTACGAGAGCCCCATCCGAAACGGGTGCGCTTCCGCTTGCCCTTACGGTTCATAGTATTGATGGAAGCAACCTTGACGTCCCAGATTGTTTCGATAGCCTGCTTGATTTCAAGCTTGTTTGAGTCCGGAGCGACCTCGAAAGTGTATTTGTCTTCGTCGATCTGTCCATAGCTCTTTTCAGAAACAACAGGAGCGATAATTACGTCGTACACAGACTTGGTGGAAACGCTCATTACTTAGCGCCCTCCTTCTTCTGATTAGCAGCTACGAACGCGTCGTATGCCGCCTTGGTGAAGACTACATCATCCGAAACCAGCACATCGTAGGTGTTGAGCTGATCTGCGTAGAGCACGTGAACTTTCTGCAGGTTACGTGCGGACAGTGCCAGCACATCCTCTGCACGATCGATAACGAACAGAACATTCTTGCGATCGGTAAGCTCTGCGAATGCAGCCTTAGCAGCCTTAGTCGAGGGAGTCTCACCAGAGATGAAGTTCTCCACCACGTGGATGCGGTCGTGACGAGCGCGGTCAGAGAGAGCGCCACGCAGTGCTGCGGCGATCATCTTCTTGGGGGTGCGCTGTGCGTAGTTACGCGGGGTCGGACCGTGCACCACGCCACCACCGGTCATATGCGGAGCGCGGATGGAGCCCTGACGTGCATTACCGGTACCCTTCTGCTTGAAGGGCTTACGGCCTGCACCGGAAACTTCACCACGGTTCTTGGTCTTATGGGTACCCTGACGTGCGGCAGCAAGCTGTGCAACGACAACCTGGTGCAGCAGGGGTACGGATGCCTGCGCGTCGAAAATCTCTGCGGGCAGATCTACCTTAAGGGTTTTGACAGCCATGATGTACTAGGCTCCCTTCACAGCGGTACGAACCAGAACAACGCCGCCCTTAGGACCGGGGATTGCACCCTTGATCAGCAGGACATTGTTCTCTGCGTCCACACCCTGGATAGTCAGGTTCAAAGTGGTGTGACGAGCTGCGCCCATACGGCCAGCCATGCGCATACCCTTGAACACGCGTGCGGGATAGGATGCACCACCAATGGAACCGGGCTTACGGTGGTTCTTGTGCTGACCGTGCGATGCGCCAACACCCTTGAAGCCGTGACGCTTCATAACACCTGCGAAACCCTTACCCTTGGTCTTGCCAACGACGTCTACCTTCTGACCGGGCTCGAACATCTCAACGGTCAATTCCTGACCGAGGGAATACTCAGCAGCGTCTGCGGTGCGCAGTTCGACGAGGTGACGACGGGGAGTAACACCGGCCTTCTCGAAGTGACCAGCCAGAGGCTTGGTAACCTTGCGAGAATCGATGGAACCGAAACCGATCTGCACAGCGTGGTAGCCGTCAGTTTCCTGGTTACGGATCTGAGTAATAACGTTAGAATCGGCCTTGACGACGGTCACCGGCACAACTTTGCCGTCCTCGTCCCAGACCTGAGTCATGCCAAGTTTAGTACCCAGCAGACCCTTCACCTGGCGCTCGAATTTGTTAGTCATGAGATGCGATCCTCTACAGCTTGATCTCGATGTTCACGTCTGCCGGCAGGTCAAGACGCATGAGGGCATCAACAGCCTTAGGGGTCGGATCAACAACGTCGATCAGACGCTTGTGCGTACGCATCTCGAAGTGCTCGCGGCTGTCCTTGTACTTATGGGGAGAACGAATAACGCAGTATACGTTCTTCTCGGTCGGCAACGGCACGGGGCCAACTACAGTTGCGCCTGCACCCTTTACCGTTTCGACGATTTTCCGTGCCGAAGAATCAATGACCTCGTGATCATAGGACTTCAGACGGATGCGGATTTTCTGTCCCGCCATCTGTCGGACTCTCTTTCTTGATGTATTCCCTGTATCGGAGCTTGTGCCCCTTATCATGGCGCTTAAGGAACGCGATATATTCATCACGTGCGCCGCCCACCACGGACTGAATCCGGTGAAACCGGGTTCCTCACCCCGCATGGGCACCGACCCCCGAACTCGGGCGTGTCGCCTACCGTAAGACAGACTCGTCCCTTCATTCCTCGGACCGGGTCATATGTGGGCTTATCTAGAACAGATAAACGCTTTTACAACGTCGTCCATTCTCTCAAAACTCATCACCCCACGCAAGCAGAATCAAAGGTTGTTGTTAAAAACACAACCATCTACGAAGATCTGCATTGTTGTTTCGCAGTCCTGCCTGACTCTCATGCTGAGGTTCATTATTTTATTTTTTCATATCGTTTGAGTGTCCAGAGAATTTATCAAGAGGAAATCTCGAAAACCAGAATTACTCCTTAAAAATGCGGTTATTTCACATTCAGGATTCTCTCATTCTTTTTCCAGAAACCTCTATGCCGAATAAAGCATCAAATCAAAGAATCTATGCTCCGCATTCGTCTATGGTGAAAATAGGTAAATCATCAAAGGAGTAAATATCATGTCTACCCCCAACCACGAATTCCCCTCCGGTGCTCAGCCGCAGGGTTCAGGGCAGTCTCCTCAGACACCAGCCGGGTATTCATACCCTCAGGCACAGATGCCTTGGCAGGGCCAAAACCCACAAACAACGTGGTATTCTGATCCGTCACAGGCAACGATGCAGGCTCCCCAGCAGACCACCCGTTCTTTGACACGCCGCCGTGCCGAAGACCTTTTCCTTAATGTTCTGCTTTACTTGGGCTCATTGCTCCTCATCGGTTCTGCGGCGCTGTTCATCACTTCGATCACCTCGCAGGATAGGACCAGCGTTATTCTTCGTGTAGCTGGTCTAGGATTAGGTAGTTTACTTTTCTACAGCGCAGGTCTTATTACCTACAAAACCGTGGCACGTTTGCGCATCGCATCCTACTCATTCACCGCCACAGGTTTAGCACTTTTACCTCTTACCGGTATCGCAACCTATGTTCTGGGGCTTTGGAATGATGGAAGCCTCATCTGGCTGCTGGTCTCACTCATAGGTACAGCCGCAATTATTCTGGCCTGCTCTTTTATGCGCAACAGGGTGATGGCTTATGTTCTTATTTCATTCTTCGTCTCGGATGCGCTTGCCGCCACGAACGTGGCTGCTCTCCCCTTTGTGTGGTACTTCGTCGCGCTCACAGTACTCGCCATTATCCTGGGCCTGCTCATACGCCTGAATTCGCGCCTTGTACCTACTGGTTTGCGTGAGGGTCTTTTAGAATCCTCCCGTATTTTCGTTCCCGTCACAGCGATCGTGGTGCTCTTCTTTATACCGCAGATGAGTAGCTCTGATATGGGCATAGTCTTCTCCGTTATGTCGGCTCACGCTTTCGTCTTTACCGCTCTGGAACGCAAGCTTGACTACTACATTCAGGCTCGCCTCTACCCATTCATCGCCCTGATCAGTTTCGGCTGGGGTTTAGAGAGGCCTATTACCGTCACAATTGTCCTCATGGGCCTATATGCGCTGCACCTTCTCGCAGTCTTGGTAGGGTACCCCCTTATGCAGCGTGAAATGAAGGCGAATCTACCCAAGCATCCCATAATGCGCTGGGATGTTCGGATTGATACCTATATAAGCATTATTTTTGCTGCATTCGTCACTTTTATCGAAATGCCACATGCACTTCTGACCAATATAGATTCTTTCCCAACTGGGCTAGAATTTATGCTGCTTGTACATCTAGACGGTGTTACCTTTCCGCGTGCATGGGTATTTGCTGTGCTCTGCGTGGGTATTATTGTTGCCTACCGCAAATATCTTCTTGCTCAGGAGTACGTATACCTGATCACTGGGATAAGCAGTGGGTTAAGCCTGATGTTGCTAGGCCAGCACGAATCCGCTTTCTACCTGTACTTCGTAACAGCGGGCATTCTCATGCTTACCGCCCGCAAGCTTCAGCTGCCTCAGCTCCTTGTATCGAGTACAACGAAGATATTCCTCTTCCTAGGTACCATGCACCTGCTCTTTACGCTTCAGCTCGGATGGGGCGTACGAGGTATCCTCCTAGCAGGTGCTCTCACCATTACCGCTCTTGGGTTGTTCGCCGCGCTCCGTTACGAGATGCTGCCCCAGAAACGTTCTCTGACAGCCTTCCGGGAAATTCTGGTGTACCTTGTCATGGCAGTTGTATTCTTTCTGCTGCGTTCGATCTTCACGTGGACTCCCCGCGAGGTTGTTGACCCAACCCTTGATACCTCGCTCTATGTTGTCGCTCTTCTCGCGGTTCTGGCTCTTGGCTTCTTGACGCTCCGAGCATCGAGTGCGTATAAAGATCAAAAGATTGTGCCTCTCATCTGCATCTATCTCACGTTATGCGGTTTAGGCATTGCAGCAACATCGATGAACTACCTCTTCCCCGCTGGGGATTGGTGGGCAGTCGGGGTTCTGGTTCTGACCAGCATCTATATGTTTGGAATGTCTTACATTATTCCTCAAGAAACCTCGGAACGTCATATTATGTTTATGACGTCTAGGTTCCCAATGCTGTGGTCAGTCATTGTGCTGTGGGCTTCCAATAGCATTGCCTCTGATCAGGTGTTCCTCACCGCCTCTGGACTGCTCCTTATTCAAGGTCTGCTGAGTGGAATTCTGTACATAACTCGCCGCCAGCCACGCGAACGGACTGTGTTTTACATTATCTTCTATACAGCGTGCCTACCCGGTTTCATTGCTCCCTTCGCGTACTCAGACAACGCTCTGTTCACCGCCATCTTCTGCCCCCTTGCTGTTCTGGTGCTGTGGGGGCTCGGGGAGACAGCAAACCTGGCTATGCTCCGAGTATGCGCCTCTATCGCGTTGCTTTTGACAGGTTATACCGTTACCAATCATATGCTGAACCTCAATCACCCACGGTTCTCTGAATATGTTATCTACCAGGGTCTTGCCGCTGCCCTATGCAGTGCAGTCCTCTACGGTCTAACAACTCTGCTGAAGCGCGAGATCCCCGGCAAGTATGATTCGCTTCAGCCTCTTAACGTGCAGTTGGAGAACTCAGCGAAAGTTATTCAGCTTCCGCTCCACGGGCCCGCCCGATCCTCGAAAAACTATTTGGTTTCTCAGCGCAATGACAGCACCCGATTCTACGGCCCGCACAACACCTTTTTGATGGTTCCAGCAATCATAGCTATCGCCTTCTGGACTCTTGCTTCGATTGCTTCCGAAGATACAGTACAGAGCGCTCTGCTGTGGGGTCTTACAGCTTTGAGCTTTGCCTCCGTCAGCACTAAGCGCATGCTGCCAACAGCCATCGTTGCCGCACCGGTGGCATTTACTACACGAATTCTTCTGGATTTCTCGGTAACAGGGTTCTTCCAGAGCCTTTTGGAAGCTGCGATCCTCATTCTGCTTGCTGTTGTGGCATCTAAGATACTCCGGAACCTCATCGAGAAACACCCCGCTCAGCAAGGTATCTCTGCGGCGTTGCTCTACACGGCTATAGGATTACAGGGGCTCCTCACCATCATGGCATGGGGCACTGGTTACCTTCAGCAAGGTGCGGTCATCATGCTCTTGGGCATTCTCCTGACTGCACTCGTCAGCGTTGTTCTTGACCGTATCTGGGTATTTGTCAGCGCGGCTCTCGTTACGGTAGATCTTGCGCTTCTACTCAACGGGCTCAACCCGCTCACGCTCATGATTATCTCGGTACTTCTCATTGCTGGTGTTGTATGGCGTTTGTTGGCTCGCGATCAGGGGCCTTCAGCGGATAAGCAGGCTCCCGCTCTTCCGCAGAACCCGTATCAGGGCACGCCTGCCGGGTTTGCACCTCCGAATGGCGCATCCGCACCTTACGGACAGGCGCCATGGGCAGGGCAGCAGCCTTACCAAGGCTATAACCAGCCCAATGGTCAGGCACAGTATCCTGGATACTCACAACAGCACAACAACCCGAACGGAAATAGTCAAGCCTAGAATATCCCTGATGTTCTAGCTCCTACAAAAGAGCCTTGATGGTGAACAAAGCATTGGAAACTTCGCTTCATTCACTATCAAGGCGCTTTTTATGGAGAAGATAAGGGAGGCACGGGTAAGGTGAAGTAATGCAATCCCGGACTATTTACCCCGTTACCTTTTAGCGTGTTCTAGAAAAGCCTGCCCAAGCAAGACACGCTAAAAGAAGGTGCCCAATCCACCCCGGCATGCCCTCCCCCAGCCGTGCTTATGGTTAGGGGAATGCCACCGGGGCTAGATACCAAACACAAACTATCGCTCGCAGAAGCACCCTCTCTCCAGGACTGCGGAGTGTTAAACGTAGAAGTCCCCCTGCATCATTGAATGCAGGGGGACTTCTAAAATCGCTAGCGTTGAAAGAGCAAGCTGTTCAACGCATCATCAGCGAATTGTCGTTGCTACGGCAATTACTTGATGATCTTGGTAACGCGACCCGAACCAACGGTGCGGCCACCCTCACGGATAGCGAAGCCGAGGCCTTCTTCCATAGCGATGGGCTGGATCAGCTCAACAGTCATCTCGGTGTTGTCACCGGGCATAACCATTTCAGTGCCCTCGGGGAGCTTAATAACACCGGTCACGTCAGTGGTACGGAAGTAGAACTGAGGACGGTAGTTCGAGTAGAAGGGGTTGTGACGACCGCCCTCATCCTTGGAGAGGATGTAGACGTTTGCCTCGAACTCGGTGTGAGGGGTGATGGAGCCCGGCTCCACAACAACCTGACCACGCTCAACATCGTCACGCTTGAGACCACGCAGAAGCAGACCACAGTTCTCGCCTGCCCATGCTTCGTCGAGCTGCTTGTGGAACATCTCGATACCGGTCACGGTGGTCTTCTGGATGGGGCGGATACCAACGATCTCAACCTCAGAGTTGATCTTCAGAGTACCGCGCTCTGCACGACCGGTCACAACGGTACCGCGACCGGTAATGGTGAAGACGTCCTCAATGGGCATAAGGAAGGGCTTGTCGGTCTCACGAACCGGATCCGGAATGTAAGTGTCAACTGCTTCCATAAGCTCCTCGACCTTAGCAACCCATTCGGGGTCACCTTCGAGAGCCTTCAGAGCGGACACGCGGATCACGGGAGCGTCATCACCGTCGAACTCCTGCGAGGAGAGGAGGTCACGAACCTCCATCTCGACGAGGTCGAGAAGCTCTTCGTCATCAACCATGTCAGCCTTGTTCAGTGCCACCAGCAGGGTGGGCACGCCAACCTGGCGAGCGAGCAGCACGTGCTCACGGGTCTGCGCCATGGGACCATCGGTAGCAGCAACCACGAGGATTGCGCCGTCCATCTGTGCAGCACCGGTAATCATGTTCTTGACGTAGTCAGCGTGACCGGGAGCGTCAACGTGTGCGTAGTGACGCTTCTCAGTCTGGTACTCAATGTGAGCGATGTTAATGGTAATACCGCGCTGGCGCTCCTCAGGAGCGCTGTCGATCATACCGAAGTCGCGCTGTTCGTTCAGGTCCGGGTACTTGTCAGCCAGAACCTTGGAGATAGCAGCGGTCAGGGTGGTCTTACCGTGGTCAACGTGACCAATGGTACCGACGTTAACGTGAGGCTTGGAGCGCTCGAACTTAGCCTTAGCCAAGAGTGTTCCTCCTAGAACGTATTGAAAACATGCACCCGGATCTTCGCTCCGGCGCAACCCGCAAAAAACGGTCTAGCGTCTAGAATAGCGGATTACGCGGCAGAGATGAAACTGTTCATGCCCTCAATGGTGGATTTTTATTTAAAAATTTTAGTGAGGGGTCACGGGCTTCTCAACCCGCAACCCTCAAGAAAGAGACGGGAAATTACTCGCCGCGGCTCTTCTGAATGATCTCGTCAGCGACGTTCTTGGGAACCTCGCCGTAGCTATCGAATGCCATCGAGAACACTGCACGACCCTGGGTCTTACCACGCAAGTCGCCAATGTAACCGAACATCTCGGTCAACGGTACGAGAGCCTTGACGATCTTGACACCGGATGCATCCTCCATGGAACGCACGTGACCACGACGAGAGTTTAGGTCGCCGATAACGTCGCCCATGTACTCCTCGGGGGTACGCACCTCAACGTCCATCAGTGGTTCCAGCAGAACAGGGTTAGCGCGCTTAGCACCTTCCTTGAAGACCATAGAACCAGCGATCTTGAACGCCATTTCAGAGGAGTCGACATCGTGGTAGGCACCGTCGATCAGGGTTGCTTTCACGCCGACCATCGGATAACCGGCCAGAACACCAAACTTCATAGCGTCCTGAATACCAGCGTCGACAGAAGGAATGTACTCGCGAGGCACGCGACCACCGGTCACCTTATCCTCAAACTCGTACAGTTCCTCGCCATCCAGAGGCAGCGGCTCGAAGGAAACCTGCACCTTCGCGAACTGACCGGAACCACCGGTCTGCTTCTTGTGGGTGTAGTCGACCTTCTCAACGGTCTTCTTAATGGTTTCGCGGTATGCAACCTGAGGCTTACCAACGTTAGCCTCAACCTTGAACTCACGCTTCATACGGTCAACGATGATGTCCAAGTGAAGCTCGCCCATACCACCGATTTCGGTCTGACCGGTCTCTTCGTTCAGCGACACGGTGAAGGTGGGGTCCTCAGCGGAGAGCTTCTGAATTGCGGTCGACATCTTCTCCTGGTCGCCCTTGGTCTTAGGCTCAATCGCCACGAAGATCACGGGAGCGGGGAAGGTCATCGTCTCAAGCACGATCGGGTTTGCAGGATCGCACAGAGTATCACCGGTAGTCGTATCCTTCAGACCGATCGCCGCATAAATGTGACCTGCGGTAATTTCGTCGACCGGGTTCTCCTTGTTGGACTGCATCTGGAAGAGCTTACCGAGACGTTCTTTCTTACCCTTAGTCGAGTTAAGAACTTGCTGACCTTGAGCCGCGTGACCGGAGTACACGCGGGTGTAGATGAGCTGCCCGTAGAACGGGTGAGCTGCAACCTTGTAGGCTAGAGCCGCGAAAGGCTCATCCGAAGATGCCTTACGGGTAAGCTTCTCTTCCTCATTCGAGGGGCTAGAGCCCTCTACATCGGGAACATCCAGCGGGGAAGGCAGGTACTCGATCACAGCATCCAGCATGGGCTGAACGCCACGGTTCTTGAATGCGGAACCACAGAGCACGGGGAATGCCTCGCCGTTGATGGTCAGCTGACGGATACCAGCCTTGAGCTCATCAATCGTGAGCTCTTCACCTTCGAGGTACTTCTCCATGAGTTCCTCGCTGGACTCAGCAACAGCCTCGATCAGCTCTGCGCGGTACTCTTCGGCCTTAGCCTGCAGGTCAGCGGGGATCTCTCGAGTTTCGTACTCTGCGCCCATGGTCACGTCGCCCTTGGCGTCGCCGGGCCATACGTATGCCTTCATTTCGAGCAGGTCAACCACGCCGACGAAGTCGCTCTCAGCGCCGATAGGCAGCTGCATAACGAGCGGCTTTGCGCCCAGGCGATCGATAATAGTCTGAACGGTGAAGTAGAAGTCCGCACCCATTTTGTCCATCTTGTTAACGAAACAGATGCGGGGGACATCGTACTTATCAGCCTGACGCCACACGGTCTCAGACTGAGGCTCAACACCTTCCTTACCGTCAAACACCGCTACCGCGCCGTCAAGCACGCGCAGCGAACGCTCCACCTCAACGGTGAAGTCAACGTGACCGGGGGTGTCGATAATATTGATCTGGTTGTCTTTCCAGAAGCAGGTGATAGCTGCGGAGGTAATGGTAATACCGCGCTCCTGCTCCTGAGCCATCCAGTCCATAGTTGAAGCGCCATCGTGAGTCTCACCGATCTTGTGGTTAATACCGGTGTAGAACAGGATGCGCTCAGTAGTGGTGGTCTTACCGGCGTCAATGTGCGCCATAATACCGATGTTGCGGACCTTGTTCAGGTCAGTGTACACATCATGTGCCACGTTTTTCTCCCTAAATGAGATACTCCGAAAGCCTGCCAGGCTCCATAACCTCGACAGGCTGTAAACGGAGAATTACCAACGGTAGTGTGCGAAGGCCTTGTTGGACTCGGCCATCTTGTGAGTGTCTTCGCGGCGCTTGACAGCGGCGCCGAGACCGTTGGATGCATCCAGGATCTCGTTCATCAGACGCTCAGTCATAGTCTTTTCGCGGCGCTGCTTCGAGAAGCCAACCAACCAGCGAAGAGCCAGAGCGGTGGAACGGCCGGGGCGGACCTCGACCGGCACCTGGTAGGTTGCACCACCAACACGGCGGGAACGAACCTCAAGCGAGGGCTTGATATTGTCCATAGCCTTCTTCAGGGTGACGACCGGATCAGAACCGGTCTTCTTCTCAACACCCTCAAGAGCACCGTATACGATGCGCTCTGCCACGGACTTCTTGCCGTCCAACAGAACCTTGTTAATGAGCTGGGTAACCAGCGCAGAACCGTAAACAGGATCGTTTACGAGGGGACGCTTGGGAGCGGGACCCTTACGAGGCATTACTTCTTCTCCTTCTTAGCGCCGTAGCGGGAGCGAGCCTGGCCGCGACCCTTAACACCCTGGGTATCCAGAGCACCACGAACGATCTTGTAACGAACACCGGGGAGGTCCTTCACACGGCCACCGCGAACGAGCACAATCGAGTGCTCCTGCAGGTTGTGACCCTCACCGGGAATGTATGCGGTAACCTCGATACCACCGTTAAGCTTGACACGAGCGACTTTACGCAGTGCCGAGTTCGGCTTCTTCGGGGTGGTGGTGTACACACGGGTGCACACGCCACGCTTCATAGGGTTGCCCTTCAGTGCGGGCGCCTTGGTCTTAACGACCTTGGGAGTCCGGCCCTTACGGACCAGCTGCTGAATAGTAGGCACGTTTTCTCCGTTACTATGTGGACTTATCTGTCTTCAAGTCCTTGGGAACTTACTGGCATTTTGTGTTGCCACGAAATGCTCTCGGTTACAGAAGCCCGCAGCCCATCTAGGCACACGGGTTCTTGCTCTCAGCGAGTTTAAACTTATTTCTGATGAAAAAGTTTTTGGGCACACTTAAAAATGGCATTTAGGTGTCAGCGCACAGGCAACACCAAAGGACGGTATCCATACTGCCATTGATTCGTTGACCCAAGACCTCACGATTAACTATCACAAGGAATCACGGTGGTGAATTCCACGCCGAGGCTAGGTACTTCGGATAAAGACTATACAGGTTAAAATCCTGTTAATCTAGCTGAACTCGGAGAGAACACCATCCATCACGGTAAATACACTATGGTATTCATCACTTAATACTGAAATAGAGTAGTCCTCTCCCCTAGCTAACGTCAGGAGGCGGTCTCGGGAAGTTCCCGAAACCGCCTCCATCATCTAGGACACTAGACCCGATTCACGATCGAGTTTACGAACCCATTATGTGAGTCTTACTCAAGACCACGACCGTACTCGTCCAAGGGAACAGCCATGTAGCCGCTATTGGCGTAGGGGTACGGATCTTCACCCAGCTGGGTGAACGCGCTCTGATAGCCGAAGCCATCAAACGCCTGCATCTGCTCCTCACGCGCCTTCTGGCTGGGCTCAACATCAATATCGTTGTAGCGAGCCAAACCGGTACCGGCGGGAACCAGCTTACCGATGATGACGTTCTCCTTCAGACCAAGCAGCGGATCGGTCTTAGCCTCCATAGCAGCCTGGGTGAGAACGCGAGTGGTCTCCTGGAAGGATGCGGCAGACAGCCAGGACTCGGTGGCCAGCGACGCCTTGGTAATACCCATCATCTCGGGACGACCAGCGGCAGGCTTCTTGCCCTCAACCAGTGCCTTGCGGTTAGCCTTCTGGAACACAATGTTGTCCACCAGTTCACCGGGCAACAGCTCGGTATCACCAGACTCAATGACGGTCACACGGCGGAGCATCTGACGCACAATAACCTCAACGTGCTTATCGTGGATCTCTACACCCTGAGACTTGTATACGCCCTGAACCTCGCTCACCAGGTGCTTCTGCGCCTCGCGAGGACCACGAATACGCAGAACCTCCTTCGGATCAACCGCACCAGCAGCCAGCTGATCGCCCACCTGAACGTGGTCGCCAGTCTGCAGCTTCGAAGCTGCACGGCGAAGAACCGTGTAAGACTGCGGTTCGGAACCATCATCCGGGGTAACGACGATCTTGTACGACTTTTCGGTATCCTCAATGGTCACACGGCCGGAAACCTCAGAAATCGGTGCCACGCCCTTAGGGGTACGAGCCTCGAAGAGCTCCTGAATACGGGGCAGACCCTGGGTAATATCGTCAGCCGATGCAACACCACCGGTGTGGAAGGTACGCATAGTCAGCTGAGTACCGGGCTCACCAATGGACTGAGCTGCGATAATACCCACAGCCTCGCCAATATCAACCAGAACGTTCGATGCCATCGAGCGTCCGTAGCACAGGGCGCATACGCCGATGCTGGACTCGCAAGTCAGCACAGAACGAACACGCAGTTCCTTCACGCCAGCCTTGAACAGCTTCTCGATCAGCACATCCGAAACATCCTCACCAGCGGATGCGATGACGTTACCGTCAGAGTCCTTGACATCAATTGCCAAAGTACGACCGTGGATAGAAGTCTCAACATCCGGGTGGAGGTTGCCGTCAGCATCGATCAGCGGAAGTACCAAACCACGGCGAGTACCGCAGTCGTGTTCACGCACGATCACATCCTGCGAAACGTCCACCAGACGGCGAGTCAGGTAACCCGAGTTAGCGGTACGCAGCGCGGTATCGGCAAGACCCTTACGAGCACCGTGAGTTGCGATGAAGTACTCCAACACCGACAGTCCCTCACGGTAGGAGGACTTAATCGGGCGGGGCATAATCTCGCCCTTCGGGTTAGACACCAGACCGCGGATACCCGCAATCTGACGAACCTGCATCCAGTTACCACGTGCGCCAGAGGTCACCATGCGGTAGATGGTATTCAGACCACCGTTGTCGCTCAGATTCTCGCGCATAGCCTCAGCGACCGTATCGGTAGCTTCGGTCCAAATCTTGATGAGCTCTTCACGGCGCTCGTCGTCGCCAATCATACCGACATCAAACTCATCCTCAATCGCGGAGGCCTGCTTCTCATAGCGTTCCATAATCGCGGGCTTAGTCGCCGGGGTCGCGATATCAGAAACGGCGACGGTCACACCTGAACGCGATGCCCAGTAGAAGCCAGCGTTCTTGAGGTTATCCAGGGTACGCGCCACGATATCCATCGGGTACTTCTCAGCAAGATCGTTAATGAGCTTGCCCAGTCCCTTCTTATCTGCAATGCCAGAGAACCACGGGTAATCCTTCGGCAAAGTCTGGTTGAACAGAATCTGGCCGACAGTGCACTCCAGCAGAATCGGATCGCCAGGCGTGTAACCTTCAGGGGCCTCCCAACCCTCGGGCGCTACAAACTCGTCACCAGAGAGACGCACCTTAATCTTGGTGTACAGCTCAATATCGTGACGATCCATCGCCATCAGAGCTTCAGCGATCGACGAGAATGCGTGGCCCTCGTTCTTCTCACCTTCGCGTGTGGTGGTCAAGTGGTACAAGCCGATGATCATATCCTGCGAAGGAACAGCTACCGGACGACCGTCCGAAGGCTTCAAGATGTTGTTCGAGGAGAGCATCAAGATGCGTGCCTCAGCCTGAGCCTCAGGCGAGAGCGGCAGGTGAACCGCCATCTGGTCGCCGTCGAAGTCAGCGTTGAACGCGGAGCACACGAGCGGATGCAGCTGAATAGCCTTACCCTCAACCAGCTTCGGCTCGAACGCCTGAATACCCAGACGGTGCAGGGTAGGTGCACGGTTCAGCAGCACAGGATGCTCGGTGATGATCTCTTCGAGAACATCCCACACCTGCGGGCGGAAACGCTCAACCATACGCTTAGCACTCTTAATGTTCTGCGCGTGCGAAAGCTCCACCAGGCGCTTCATGACGAAGGGCTTGAAGAGCTCCAACGCCATCTGCTTCGGCAGACCGCACTGATGCATTTCCAGCTGCGGACCAACCACGATCACAGAACGACCGGAGTAGTCCACGCGCTTGCCAAGCAGGTTCTGGCGGAAACGCCCCTGCTTACCCTTGAGCATATCGGAGAGCGACTTCAGCGGGCGGTTACCGGGTCCGGTCACGGGGCGACCACGACGACCGTTATCGAAGAGCGAATCCACAGCTTCCTGCAGCATGCGCTTTTCGTTGTTCACAATGATCTCGGGGGCGCCAAGCTCCAGCAGACGCTTGAGGCGGTTGTTACGGTTGATCACACGACGGTACAGGTCGTTCAGGTCGGAAGTCGCAAAGCGACCACCATCGAGCTGAACCATCGGGCGCAGCTCCGGCGGAATAACCGGAACAACATCCAGCACCATACCCAGCGGTGAGTTATTAGTGGTCAGGAAGGCGTTTACAACCTTCAGACGCTTGAGCGCGCGGGTCTTCTTCTGACCCTTACCGGTCTGAATGACCTCCTTCAGGGCCTCAGCTTCGGCCTCTAGATCGAAGGTTTCCAAGCGCTTCTTGATAGCTTCAGCACCCATTGCACCCTCAAAGTACAGACCGTACTTATCGATCATGGAGCGGTAGAGCGCCTCATCACCCTCAAGGTCAGCAACCTTCAGGTTCTTGAAACGATCCCAGACCTTCTCCAGGTGCTCAATTTCACGGTCGGCGCGCTTACGAACAGAAGCCATCTGACGCTCGGCATTATCGCGCAGCTTACGCTTTTCGGCTGTCTTCTTGCCGCCCTCGGCCTCAATACGAGCTAGTTCCTGCTCAACTTCGCGGGAAATAGCGGCAATATCGGCGTCACGCTGAGACTCCAGCTCACGTTTTTCACGGTCGTGTGCCGCCTGCAGGTTCGGCAGATCCTCGTGACGAGCTTCCTCATCCACGCTCGTGATCATGTAGGCGGCGAAGTAGATGACCTTTTCCAGGTCTTTCGGTGCCAAATCAAGCAGGTAGCCCAGGCGTGATGGAACGCCCTTGAAGTACCAGATATGGGTGACGGGTGCAGCCAGTTCAATGTGGCCCATGCGCTCACGGCGCACTTTAGAGCGGGTCACTTCAACGCCGCAGCGCTCACACACAATACCCTTGAAGCGCACGCGCTTGTATTTACCGCAGTAGCACTCCCAATCCTTGGTAGGTCCAAAGATGCGCTCGTCGAAGAGGCCTTCCTTCTCCGGCTTCAGGGTACGGTAGTTGATGGTCTCGGGTTTCTTGACCTCGCCGTAGGACCAACGACGGATATCGTCGGCGGTGGCAAGACCAATTCGCATCAAACCAAGCGAAGATTCGTTGGACATATCGGTCCTAATCTCTTTCTGTAGTTTCGAAGACTTGGGGTTGATGGGCGGGGCGAAAATCGTGTGACTACGCCCTGCCCGCGAAGGAGGGGCTGTAATTAGAGCTCATCCACGGAGCTAGGCTCCTCATGGGTTAGGCTCACGCCCATATCTTCTGCTGCCCGGAAGCCTTCTTCCTCCGAGTCGCTCATTTCAATGGTCTTCCCGTCGGTAGAAAGTACCTCGACGTTCAGGCACAGTGACTGCATTTCTTTAATAAGAACCTTGAAGGATTCGGGGATACCCGGTTCGGGGATATTCTCGCCCTTGACGATCGCCTCGTAAACCTTCACACGACCGGTTACATCGTCAGACTTGACGGTCAAGATTTCCTGCAGGGTGTAGGCGGCGCCGTATGCTTCCAGCGCCCACACTTCCATCTCACCGAAGCGCTGACCACCGAACTGTGCCTTACCGCCCAACGGCTGCTGGGTAATCATCGAGTAAGGACCGGTGGAGCGAGCGTGAATCTTGTCGTCCACCAGGTGGTGCAGCTTCAGGATGTACTGGTAACCCACCGAAATCGGGTCAGGGAACGGCTCACCCGAACGACCATCAATCAGACGTGCCTTGCCGGAGCGAGTAATCAGACGATCGCCGTCACGGTTCGGGTTCGCGTGATCCATCAAGTCGAAGAGCTCGTCCTCATGAGCGCCGTCGAACACAGGGGTTGCCAGGCGGGTGGGTCCGGATTCCTTCGGGAAGTTCGGCATATTCTTCAGCCACGCCGGGTCACCCTCAATCTTCCAACCCTGCTTAGCGAGCCAGCCGGTGTGAACCTCAAGCACCTGGCCGATGTTCATACGACCGGGCACGCCCAACGGGTTCAGAATGACATCAACGGGAGTACCGTCTTCCAAGAAGGGCATGTCTTCGACCGGCAGGATCTTGGAAATAACGCCCTTGTTACCGTGGCGACCTGCGAGCTTGTCGCCGTCGGTAATCTTACGCTTCTGCGCAACGTACACGCGCACAAGCTTGTTAACGCCCGGAGGCAGATCGTCTTCATCGTCGCTTTCGCGGTCGAAGATGCGAACGCCGATCACGGTACCGGATTCACCATGGGGAACCTTCAGAGAAGTATCACGAACTTCGCGGGACTTCTCGCCGAAGATTGCGCGCAGCAGACGCTCTTCAGGGGTCAGCTCGGTCTCGCCCTTGGGGGTTACCTTACCGACCAGGATGTCGCCAGCCTCAACCTCGGCACCAATGTGGATAATACCGCGGTCATCCAGTGCAGAGAGAACTTCCTCAGAAACGTTGGGAATATCGCGGGTAATTTCTTCGGGACCCAGTTTGGTGTCACGAGCGTCGATTTCGTGCTCTTCGATATGAATCGAGGTCAGCACGTCCTCGGAAACCATGCGCTGGGAGAGGATAATCGCATCCTCATAGTTCAGACCTTCCCAGGGCATGTATGCCACGAGCAGGTTCTTACCCAGAGCGAGCTCACCGCCGTCGGTCGAAGGGCCGTCCGCGATAACGTCACGCTCCTCCACACGCTGACCGGCCTTCACCACAACACGCTGGTTGTAGCAGTTGCCCGGGTTCGAGCGGGAGAACTTCATGATCGGGTACGAGCTGGTGGTGCCGTCATCGTTGCGAACCAATACCAGATCGGCCGATACCTCGGATACCACGCCAGCCTTCTTCGCCAGCACGGAATCGCCGGAGTCAAGCGCAGCGTACTTCTCCATACCGGTACCAACGACAGGAGCCTCAGACTCCAACAGCGGCACAGCCTGGCGCTGCATGTTAGCGCCCATCAACGCACGGTTTGCGTCGTCGTGCTCAAGGTAGGGAATTAGAGCGGTTGCCACAGACACCATCTGACGCGGGGAAACGTCCATGTACTGCACAGCGCCGGGGGCAACCAGCACGGCCTCGCCAGAACCATCGCCTGCACGGCAGAGAACCTCGTCCTCAGCAAAGGTACGCTCGTTAGTCAGCGGGGCGTTTGCCTGCGCAATAATAACGCTCTTCTCGTCGTCGGCAGTCAGGTAACGCACCTTGTCGGTGACCTTACCATCTTCAACCACGCGGTAGGGGGTCTCGATAAAGCCGTAAGAGTTGATACGCCCGTAGGTTGCCAACGAACCGATCAGACCAATGTTCGGACCTTCAGGGGTTTCGATGGGGCACATACGACCGTAGTGCGAGGGGTGCACGTCGCGCACTTCCATGCCCGCGCGGTCGCGGGAAAGACCGCCGGGGCCCAGCGCCGAAAGACGACGCTTGTGGGTTAGCCCAGCCAGTGGGTTGTTCTGATCCATGAACTGCGAAAGCTGCGAAGTACCGAAGAACTCTTTAATCGCTGCCACCACAGGGCGGATGTTCACCAAGGACTGCGGGGTGATGGAATCAACGTCCTGAGTGGTCATACGCTCACGCACCACACGCTCCATGCGAGAAAGACCGGTGCGAATCTGGTTCTCAATCAACTCGCCCACAGTGCGGATGCGGCGGTTACCGAAGTGGTCAATATCGTCGATATCGATCTTAACGGAAATTTCCTTGCCGTCACGCTTACCGGGGATGCTGCTCTCCTGAGCATGCAGAGCGCACAGGTAGTGAATCATCTGAGCGATGTCGTCCTGGCTGAGTACCGATGCCTCGGGAGAATCAAGAGGAACATCTACACCGAGCTTACGGTTCACCTTGTAACGACCAACCTTCGCCAGATCATAGCGGCGCGGGGTGAAGTACATGTTGTCGAGCAACGCCTGTGCGGCCTCTACCGTCGGGGGCTCGCCCGGACGGAGCTTACGGTAGATATCGAGCAGAGCCTCGTCGCGGGTTGAGACGGAGTCCTTCTCTAGGGTTGCACGAATAGAATCATAGTTCCCGAACTCGGCAAGAATCTTTGCCTCGGTCCATCCCAGAGCCTTCAACAGCACGGTCACGGACTGCTTACGCTTGCGGTCCAGGCGCACACCCACCTGATCGCGCTTGTCTATTTCAAGCTCAAACCATGCACCGCGCGAAGGAATAACGCGTGCTGAGTAGATGTCCTTATCGGAGGTGCGGTCGGGTGCCTTCTCGAAGTATGCACCGGGTGAACGCACCAGCTGGGAAACGACCACACGCTCGGTACCGTTAATCACGAAGGTACCGGATTCGGTCATGAGCGGGAAGTCGCCCATGAAGAGGGTCTGCTGCTTAACCTCACCGGTGGTCAGGTTCATGAATTCAGCTTTAACGTACAGGGGTGCCGCATAGGTTGCGTCACGATCCTTGCACTCTTCCATGGTGTACTTGGGATCGGAGAATTCCGGATCCGAGAAGGACAGCTGCATGGTTTCCTGGAAATCACGAATCGGGGAAATCTCCTCGAAGATCTCAGCAAGACCGGATTTCTCAGGTACAGAGGTGTCACCTGCTGCCTGGGCGTTTTCCAGACGCTTTGCCCAGCGCTCGTTACCCACGAGGCGGTCGAAGCTGTCGGTCTGGATAGCCAGCAGGTTGGGAACCTTGAGCGGTTCACTAATTTTTGCGAATGAGATACGACGGTCGGAATTGTTTTCCGCACCGTTAGCGGCGTCATGGTTAGAGGTGCTCGAAGCGACCAAAATGGGGATCCTTCCACAGACATGTCTGTTAGCAATCTGCCTCCCGGCGACAGAGCCGTAAGACATCATGATGAAGACCCCGAAAACGGTGTGCAAAGCTAGTAGATGTCGAACGGTTTAACGTCACCTTCAGCCCGTGCCCACCGCTATATGAAGGCACAAAGGTCAGGGAAAGCGTAAATATTAACAATACACTATGCTCGCGCGTTTGTCTACCACACCCGTACAGCAGATGCAAGCGCCGGGTTCAAGTGAGCTTTTTATAGCCCTTTCGGAAACTTCCGCGGTATATCTCCTAGGCTTTTGAAGTCGCGCATGAGCCCCCCTCTTACTCTCCCCTGCTAATCCTATTCTTCGCGCAAGAAAATACTGCCGTCAGGGTTGGTGTAAGACTCAACCGCCATACCCACTTTCACCAGTTTCGTGCCGTTTTGGAGCACCATCATCATACCGTGCTCAATATCCCACTCGGTCTCGGCTTCCACCACAATCAGCACATTGTTATTGTCCCAGGCAACCGTGCACCGATCCCAGATAGGATCCACAAGAGTCCACACCTGAGATTCGGGAATATCCGGCAAGTATTGTTCCCAGTCGTACTCATCCGCCATATCAAAATACATACGGTAGAACTGGTACACATAAGGGGTTGCCTGGGCAAAAATATCGGTATCGGGTGAGCGAAGTTGTTAATCGCGGCACGAATACGCTGCCACCCGGCAGAGTCAAGAGTCTGCAGATCGAACCTAAACGTTACCGCTGCCTTCTTGAGCGCAGGCACATCCACTGGATCGCTCACATAGAGCTCTTCGTCAGCATCGTAATTGAAATTTATGATATTGGGGTCGTGGGTGTTATTAGGTTTCATCGCCATCGCTTTCCTCCTATGTAAACTCTCATTATTTCATCACCGCGCCCCATCAGGTCTTTTTTAGCGAGTATGTTCTCGAATTCTTGTCTCCAATTCTTCAAGAAACCGCGCGGTAGGCGGAGCGGGCTCTTCTTCCGACATAACACTTATCGGTGGGTGCGGGGGAAGACCTGGAATATGATGCACCCGCACTGCTGTTCCCTGTTTCTCAACAATAGACTGTGCGATTATGGCGCATCCCAGGTTTGCCGCAACCATCTCGCGGATGCTGGCCGGACTGTGCGTCTCAAAATCCACTCGCGGTTCGACTCCGATTACGCCGAATGCCTCGTTCAGCAGGTGGCGCAGACCGCTATCTGAGGGTAAGCAGACAAATGGCTCATGCGCCACATCAGCCAGCGTACTTACATGGCCCCTGCCAGCAAGCGGCGTGATAAGTACCAACCGTTCACTCGTAATTTCGGTTCGCTGCCATCCCTGACGTTCATCGGCAGCACCTGCAGGCCCGATCACCACATCAACCTGACCCGCTTCTAACTTACCGAGTAGTTCTGCAATAAGCCCGGTAGACAACGAAATCGTCACCTGTGGGTAACGTGCACGAAATCGACTCAGCAGACCAGCAACATCAAAATTACCGGTGAGTGGCGTGACGGCCACACGCACATGACCCGCTGAAACCGAGTGGAAAGACTGCATCAGCCGCTTGCCTTCTTCAAGGTTCGCCAACGCAAGCCGAGCATAGGGTAAAAATTGTTCCCCGGCAGCACTGAGGGTCACAGTTCGGGAGCGGTTCAGCAGTGTGACCCCTAGTTCCTTCTCCAGCCTTTTGACGTGTGCGGAAATAGCAGGCTGTGCCAGATGCAGGTCAGCAGCAGCTTTGGTGAACCCACCGCACCGCACGACTGCCTCAAAGGATTCCAGGTAGCGTAGTTCCATCTATCCATAATAAAACGTTATGGATTCTATAAAAACCTTGTCTTAGACATATAGAAGTATGGGTGGAAAAATTTTTCATATGACATTACATCAACATACAGATAGTCCAGCCACCCGGAACCTCGGAACTCTGACGACCTCAGCCTTAGGCTTTGGCTGCATGGGTCTGTCTCAGGGGTACGGGCCTGCTGATGATACCGAGTCCATCGCGGCTATTCATGCTGCTCTTGATGCTGGGGTTACGCTGCTTGATACCGCAATAAGCTATGGTCAGGGGCATAACGAGGCTTTGGTAGGTCGCGCCGTAGCATCCAGTGGTGTGCCCCGCAACAATCTGCAGATCGCAACTAAATTCGGAATTGTACGAGGCGATCACGGTGTCCATCTGGATGCTCACCCGGACCGCATTGCAGGCTACTGTGACGAGTCGCTGCGTCGCCTCGGAACTGAAACAATTGACCTGTACTACCTGCACCGCGTAGACCCGCAGGTGCCGATCGAAGAGTCAATTGGTGCGATGAGCGAGCTGGTGTCCCAGGGGAAAGTACGCCATCTTGGAGTGTCTGAGGTGACAGCTGACCAGTTGCGCCGTGCCCACGCTATCCATCCGATTGCCGCCGTGCAATTTGAATGGTCGCTCATGTGGCGTGAACCTGAGGTAAATATTGTGCCGACGGCACGCCAGCTGGGTGTGGGTCTAGTCCCCTATAGCCCTCTGGGCCGCGGGTTGCTTGGTGGAAGTCTCAATACCACCAGTGTTGCCGAAAGCCCCTTCCGTGCGAATGACCCGCGGTTTAACGGTTCCAGTCTCACTGCTAATATGCGCCAAGTTGATGCCCTCGCCTCGTTTGCGCAGTCCCGCTCCATGACCGTGGCCCAGCTGGCTTTGGCGTGGCTTCTTGCGCAGGGCGACGATGTTGTTCCTATCCCCGGAACACGTAATGCGCGGAGGGCACAGGAAAATGCTGCGGCTATGCGCTACCACTTAGAGGCAGAAGATTTAGCCGCCCTGGAGAGCATGGTACCAACAAACGGTTGGGTGGGAGACCGCCAGTCTTTCGCCGTACCGGCAACCACTCGACCGGTGTTCTAGCCGACTGCACAATAAAAAAATAAAGAAAACGCTCGCCCTGAATGCTCCTGCAGCTTCGGGGCGAGCGTTCCCCTACCGTTTTGGAGCTAACATTCCACCACGTTAACCGCCAGGCCACCCATTGAGGTTTCCTTGTAACGGTGTGACATATCCATGCCGGTTTGGCGCATCGTTTCAATCACTTGGTCTAGAGAAACACGATGAGCGCCGTCACCGCGCAGCGCCATGCGTGCCGCTGTGACCGCGTTCGACGCGGCCATCGCGTTGCGTTCAATGCACGGAATCTGCACCAACCCGCCCACAGGGTCACAGGTCAGCCCCAGGTTATGCTCCATCGCAATCTCTGCGGCGTTTTCAATCTGCTCGTTCGTACCACCCAAAACCTGAGCAAGACCGGCGGCGGCCATCGAACTGGCGCTGCCTACCTCTCCCTGGCACCCCACCTCGGCACCGGAAATCGAGGCACGCTTCTTATACAGCACCCCGATCGCTGCGGCGGCCAAGAAAAAGTCGATCACCGCATCCTCACGCTTGCCCCGGCCGCAATGCCGTATTCCGGGCGTATAGTTCATCGCATAGTGCAAAACCGCCGGAATAATGCCGGATGCACCATTCGTCGGCGCCGTCACCACGCGGCCACCAAACGCATTCTCTTCGTTGACGGCGAGCGCGATTAGGTTCACCCAGTCGATGGCGTATTCGGGTGATTTATTGGGGTCTTCGGTCATTAGGTCGCGGTGCCATGCCCCGGCGCGGCAACGTACCTTAAGGGGTCCAGGCAGGTAACCGACACGCGATAGTGAAGACCCGATGCATTCCTTCATAACCTTGTAGATGTGCAGAATTCCTTGACGTACCTCGGCCTCGCTGCGAAGCGAACATTCGTTCGTCATTTTGAGTTGGGCAATACTCATCCCGGCCTCGTTCGCCATATCTAGGAGCTCGGCGCCGGAACCGAACGGGTAGGGTGGGTGTTCCAGGGATGCTCCCCCGGTTGCGGGCTCGTCACCTTCGACAATAAATCCACCACCGATGGAAAAATAGGTGCGCTCCAAAAGCATCTTCTCGCCCTCGAATGCGGCGATCTTAATACCGTTTGTGTGGCGCGGAAGCACTGTTAGGGGACGCAGGGTTATATCGAGTTCTCGGTAGTTCAGAACCGGTCCGTAAACTTTGCCCTCCTCGCCGCTGGGTGCTGTCGCACCGTACATACTGGAAGGATACCCGGCGAGCGGTAGAGTACCGTCCACGCTATTGCGCTCGATCATGGCGTCTGCCTCGGTGAGGCAGATAGTTTCGGGCACATGCCCGCACAGCCCTTTGAGCGCCGCGCTCATGGTGCCGTGCCCTGCCCCGGTTGCGGCGAGTGATCCATACAGGTCAATATGCACTTTCGTGATGCGTGAGAGCAGGTTGGTGTCAATAAGTTCGGCGATAAAACGGTTGGAGGCGCGCATCGGCCCTACGGTGTGGGAGCTGGAAGGACCTATGCCGATGCTAAAGAGCTCGAACACGCTGATATCGTATTCGAGCGCTTCGGCTTGTTTTTGCACACTACTTGGAACGCCAGTATCTAGTGCCACATTATTCCTTCATCTGTGTGAGTATGCGCTTGCCCGCCAGGTTTTATATGCGGCGGTTCGTCCGTTTGTTGGGATTAGCTTCTGGGAGTACACCTGTAGGTTCTCCCGATGTAACCGCCCGAAGACGGTATGCAGCCTTCATTGTCTGCTGGTTTTCCCTGAGGTTTATGCTCACCGAGCATCTTGCAACCTGCTGAGTTCATCCTAGCTTACTTCAAGTCATGGATAAACTAAGGCGACATTATGTTTGCGTGCGCGCCCGGGCTTGCCTGTGCGATAAACTTCGAGTCGATATACCGACACAGGCATGCTGAAGGGCGGGTAAATATACCTCAGCACATTCACCCGCCCTATGCCTCTTGCTCGGGTTACCTGAGATGAAGCAGTATTTACTTCTCGCGCTTGTAGAACGGAAGCGAGACCACGTCAAAAGTTGCACGCTTACCGCGAATATCCACATCTACCTCGGAACCGACCTCGGAGAATTCGCGCTTCACCAGTGCCATTGCTATCGGGTAACCCAGGGTCGGGGAAGGAATACCGGAGGTTACCTCACCGATTTGATTACCCTCGGCATCGACGAGGAACAAACCCGCACGTGCCGGGCGCTTTGCCTGGGCTTTCAGCCCAACCAGAATACGCTCCGACGGGGACTTCGCCAGTTCGGTCAGGGCGGTACGGCCCACGAAATCAACAGTCTTCTTCTCCAAAGCGATCTCAACTAGGCGACCCAAGCCGGACTCGAAGGGGGTAATGTCCAGGCCCAGCTCATGACCGTAAAGCGGCATACCAGCTTCCAGACGCAGCGAATCGCGTGCCGCCAAACCTGCCGGGGTCAAGCCGAAGGGCTCACCTGCGGCGGCGAGTGCCTCCCACAGTTTCACAGCGTTGGCGTTCGGCACAAAGAGCTCGAAACCGTCCTCGCCGGTGTAGCCGGTACGTGCCAGAAGTACATCTACCCCGGCAATGGTGACCGGAACGGAAGCGTAGTATTTGAGCTCGCGTACCGCATCCTCATCTGAGGCACCAGCCGCAAGCAGAATTTCTTCGGCACGCGGTCCTTGCACAGCAATCAGGGAGGTGTCGTCAGATTCGTTGACGAACTTCACATCAAAATTACCCAGACGCTCGCTCATGGCCGCAAAATCGTTATCAATGTTGGCGGCATTGGGCACAACCAAGAATTCTTCGTCGCCCAAGCGGTAGGTGATAAGGTCGTCAATCACGCCGCCCTTGTCGTTGGCGAGAATCGAGTACTTGGCGCGCCCAGGCTTGAGTACGGACATGTTGGAGACCAGAGCGTAGTCGAGGAATGCAGCGGCATCGGGCCCGGTGATGCGGAACTCGCCCATGTGAGAGAGGTCGAAAATACCGGCGCGAGTGCGCACAGCCTGATGCTCGGCAACATCGTTGGCGTACTTGAGCGGCATATCCCAGCCGCCGAAGTCGGTGAATGCGGCTCCTAGCTTTTCGTGAACGGGGTAAAGTGCGGTCTTCTTGGGTGACATGTTTCTCCTTAGTACATAGTCAGATACACTGCTTTGTGCCAGAACGGTTTATACCAGAACGATTATTCTTGTTTTTAAGAACATTCATTCTATTTTATGTGTGTACGGTAAGCCTTCCGGGCGCCCCGCTCCCCCGCCTTCTAACAAACAGGCGAAAAACGCGGGACACACAGAAGTTCATCGAATCATCGAAGCTACTCGGCGTGAGCTTCAAGATCGAATGCCTCCATCGGAGGGCATTCGCAGACGAAGTGACGGTCTCCGCCCGCACCGTCAATACGGCCCACAGGCGTAAAGTACTTGTTGGCGCGAAGCGAAGGAACCGGGAAGGCAGCCTGAGTGCGGCTGTACGGGCGATCCCACTCGTCGGCAGAAACAACATCCACCGTATGCGGAGCGTTGCGCAGCACGGAATCTTCCACTGCGACCTTGCCTTCGGCAACCTCAAGAATTTCGCCGTAGATAGTCTCCATCGCCTCAATAAAGCGATCGAGTTCTTCCTTCGACTCCGATTCGGTCGGCTCCATCATCAAAGTTCCCGGAACTGGGAACGCCAGAGTAGGCGCATGGAAACCGAAGTCCATCAGACGCTTACACACGTCTTCGGCGGTCACATGGGAGTGGTCGGTAAGCTCACGAATATCTAGGATGCACTCGTGACCCACCAGGTTTGCGTTGCCGGTGTAGAGTACAGGGAACTTATCGTTGAGCTTTTTCGCCACGTAGTTTGCGTTCAGCACCGCGTACTCCGAGGACTTTTTCAAGCCCTCGGCGCCGCTCATAGCAATGTACATCCAGCTAATGGGAAGCACACCGGCAGAGCCAAAGAACGCCTGCGCAATCGGAAGTGCCGTGCCGTTAGGCAGCTTGCCTTCGGCATCCGCAGTTGCGGCATCACCGGGAAGGTACTTCGCCAGATGCTCACGAGCAGCGAGAGGTCCAACACCGGGACCGCCACCGCCGTGTGGAATGGAGAAGGTCTTGTGCAGGTTCAGGTGGGAAATATCGCCGCCGAACTTACCCGGCTGTGCGAAGCCCATCTGCGCGTTCAGGTTTGCGCCGTCCACGTAGACCTGACCACCCGCGGCATGTACAAGCTCGCAAACCTCAGATACCTGAGGCTCAAACACTCCATGCGTCGAGGGATAAGTAATCATGATGCCAGCGATCTTATCGCCGTACTTCTCGATCTTCGCCTTCAGATCATCAACATCAATCGAGCCGTCGGATGCGGTCGCCACACCCGCAACCTTGAGCCCAGCAAGCGCTGCGGATGCGGCATTCGTGCCGTGCGCCGAAAGCGGAATAAGCACGGTATCACGCTCGTGATCACCGTTAGCCTCGTGGTAGGCACGAATAGCACGCAGACCACCGTACTCACCGGTTGCACCGGAGTTCGGCTGCAAAGACACGACATCGTATCCGGTGATAGCAACCAGCCAGTCGGAAAGTTCCTTGATGAGCTTATGCCAGCCCTGAGCCTGATCGGCGGGTGCGAGCGGGTGAATATTCGCAAATTCGGGCCAGGAAATCGGCTCCATTTCCGCCGCAGCATTGAGCTTCATAGTGCACGAGCCCAGAGGAATCATCGTGCGGTCCAGAGCCAAATCCTTATCAGAGAGACGGCGCAGGTAGCGCATCATCTCGGTCTCGGAACGGTACCTATGGAAGACGGGATGCTGCATATACTCATCGGTACGGAGCAGATTTGCGGGAATGCTGAACTTGGCATCTGCCTCGGAGGGAAGTTCTGCGCCAAATGCCTTTACCAGACGCTCCAAAACCCGGTCATTATGAGATTCACCGACCGAAATACCCACGCGGTTCTCGTTGATACGGCGAATGTTAATACCAGCCTCAAGCGCCTTGGCAACGAGCTCATCTGCGCGAGCCGGTGTATCAATCACCACGGTGTCAAAGAAATGCTCATAGGCAATACCGTATCCGGCGCTTTCCAGGGCTGTCGCTACACGAGCCGCGTTAGTATGCAGACGTTCGGCGATAGCACGCAGCCCCTCGGGACCGTGATACACAGCGTAAGCACCGGCAACAATCGCCAGTAAAGCCTGGGCGGTACAGATGTTACTGGTAGCCTTCTCGCGACGGATGTGCTGTTCGCGGGTCTGCAGAGACAAACGGTAAGAAGGCTTACCGGCGGAATCCTGCGACACACCGACCAGACGGCCCGGCATAGTGCGTTCCATGCCCTTATGCACAGCCATGTAGGCGGCATGCGGACCACCAAAGAAGAACGGCAGACCGAAACGCTGGGTATTGCCCACTGCAATATCGGCACCGAGTTCCCCCGGAGACTTCAGCAGGGTGAGCGCCAGAAGATCGGCATCCACGGTCACTAGGGCGTTACGTTCCTTAGCCGCCTTCACAAGCGGCTCAATATCACGAATTTCCCCGTCGGATGCGGGGTATGCGAGCACCACACCGTACAGATCGCCCTCGGGCAGCCCCTCCGAGAAATCGGTGACCACGAACGGAATGTCAAGAAGTTCGGCACGACCGCGTACCACGGCAAGAACCTGCGGCAAGCATCGAGAATCAATCGCGAAGAAACCGTTCTTAACCTTACGGTTGGCGCGGTGCATCATCACAACCGCCTCCGCAACCGCGCTTGCCTCATCGAGTAGGGAAGCATTCGCAATATCCAGGCCGGTGAGTTCCATAACCACGTTCTGGAAATTCAGCAGAGCCTCCAGGCGGCCCTGCGAAATTTCAGCCTGATACGGGGTGTATGAGGTGTAAAACCCGGGATTCTCAAGAATATTACGGCGAAGCACAGCGGGGGTTACGGCATCATAGTAGCCGGCACCAATCATCTGTGCGTACACCTTATTCTTAGCGGCATACCCGGCGATCTTAGCCAGCGCATCCTGCTCAGTCAGCGGCTCCGGCAAAGGCAGATCGGCACGAAGACGAATCTGTTCGGGGACGACGGCGTCCATCAGAGCCCCTAGGGAGTCATACCCCAGGGTGCTGAGCATCTGCTCAGCGTCTGCGGAACGGGGGCCGAGATGACGGTCAATGAAAGACATAATATCTATCTCCTAATCGGCGCAAACCGTTAGCGGTTCACAACGGTGCTGTTGTGTATAACAGTACTAATTTTCCCACAATGTGGGCTTAAACTTCTAGCTGTCTGTGCCCTGTGACACGCATATTATGGGGGGGGTTACCGGCACATATATGAGCAGGTTAGGGCGCGTCAAGAGACTTCTTGCCGCCGCGCACTATGAGCGTCATCCCCACCCCGACGGCCGCGGTCAGGGCCAAGAGCATCAACCCGTTAAAGTAGCTGTTCGCGGCGGCATTATAGGTTGCGCCCATCACCAGCGGCGGGAAGAACCCGCCCAGCCCACCGGCAGCAGCCAAAACCTGCATTGTAATCATAAATTAGAGGTATTTACGTTCAGAGCCATCTGTTCCGAATTTGTGACCGCCACCCCATATTGGTTTTAGGGTACGAAACTCACGTAAAAAGCTCTGGCCGCTCCCTCAGAGTAGGGAACGGCCAGAGCCATGGAAACAAACAATTGAGTGAAAAACTCAGCTACTACTTCGCTACGGCATCAGCCTTATGATGTTCCGGCTTACCGCCATGCTTGACCAAGAATGCCGAGGCAAAGGCCACAGCTGCAGTTACAGCCAACAGAGTTAGACCGATAAAGTAGTTACGATGTGCGGCATCGTAGGTTGCACCCATCACCAGCGGCGGGAAGAAGCCGCCAAAAGCGCCGGCAGCAGCGATCACGCCGGAGACCGCACCCACGTTCTTCGGGTCAGCCGCGCGGCCAACCCAACCGAAGACCGAGCCGGAACCCAAGCCCAGCAGAGCTGCCATCGCCAAGAAGATGGGACCGTAGACATGCTCAGCATCCGGCTGAAATGCGGTAACCAGAGCCAAAACCGACACACCGCCCAACGCAATGAAGGTAATAATCTTCGGACCAAACTTATCAGCCAAGATACCGCCGAAGGGACGAGCGATCACGGCAGCCGCCGCGAAGCCTGCGGCACGAGCACCAGCATCTTCAGGGTTGAAACTGTAGATATTGTTCAGGTAGGTCGGCAGGTAGTTCGAGAACGCCACAAAGCCACCGAATACTACCGAGTACAGGAAGCACAGCTGCCAGGTTGACTTCACCTTGAACGCCCTAATGATCTTCGGCATCAGCGGGGTAACCTCGCGGTTAGCGGTAGCCGGTGAATCACGCAGGAACAAGAATGAGATAATGGCGGTTACCGCGCACAGAGCCGCAATGATGTAGTGGGTATTCATATAACCCACGAGGTTCATCAGGCGCGGAGTAAAGAACGCTGACAGAGCGGTACCGACCATACCAGCGCCGAAAACACCGGTTGCAAAGCCCTTACGAGCGGGCGGGTACCAAGCGGAGCTGAACGGAATACCCACCGCGAACACGGTACCGGCGATACCCAGCAGGAACGAGAAGACCAATATCAGGGGGAACGACTTCATCGAGCCGGCAACACCGACCAAGAGCACCAGCGGAGTGCTGACGGCAAGTACCAGACTCATCATGATGCGCCCACCGTACTTATCGGTTAGACCACCAACCGGAATACGCCCAATCGCACCAATAAAGATAGGCATAGCAACCAGCAAACTCGTAGTTCCCGGGTTCAAATGCATCTGATCCGGCTTGGCGTAGTACTTCGCAAGCGGACCGACAATCGTCCACGCCCAGAACCCAACGGTTGAGGCGAAGGTAACCAGCAGCAGGTTAAAAAGCTGCCCCTTTTTTAGGTCGTAACTCTCAGCAGTGGGAGCACTCATTATTCCTCTTTGTGTTATGTGTTGTGTTATGTGTTGTGTGTATATTGTTAGCGATTGACGCGCTCACGTGGGAGCGCCTCTTGCGGGTTGTCCCAACCACGACGTGCGCCCACGCGCTCATTGCCGCGAGAACGGTAGATGGTGTAGGGACGGAACAGGTAGTGCAGCGGCACGGTCAGTGCATGCACCAAACGAGTGAAAGGCCAGATAATGAACAGCACCATAGCCACAATGATGTGAATCTTGAAGGCGACAGGCACATTCACCATCAGCGCTACCTCTGGGTGGAAGTAGAAGATAGAACGGAACCACACCGCAATGGAGGTGCGGTAGTTGAACTCCACCTCATGCCCGTTAACCGGGGGCAGACCGCCCGAGGGGTCAAAAGCGGAAATCAAAGTTGCGGCGGTACCCGCCAGAATGACGGCGACCAGCACAAAGTACATAAACTTATCGTTCATCGTCGTTGCAGAGAAAACCTGTGCATTACGACGACGACGCCACAGAAGCAGGAACAAACCAAGAATAGTTGCTGCAGCGGCTGCGGAACCGCCCACCAAAGCGACAATGTGATAAGTGTGGTCGTCCACCACGAGGTCTGTGAGCATCTTAGGCACCACTAGACCGCCCACGTGTCCCATAAACACGGCGGCTAGACCATAGTGGAATAGAGGTGATCCCAGACGCAGCATCTTGGATTCATAAATCTGTGATGATCGAGTGGTCCAACTAAACTGATCGGTACGGTAACGCCAAATAGTGCCGCCGATCAGAACAAGAATAGTGACATAGGGAAGCACGCCCCACAGGAGGGTGTCTACAATCCCCGGCTCGCCGACAGGCACCGCATGTGCTGCGTGCTCGGATGCGAGTGCGTACACGATGTACTCCTAATTTGAGGGGTCTAAATATTATTAGGGTTAACTTGGGTCAGCCGCGGATCGGCATACCCGCTCAGACCAACGGTCTCAACGGGCGGGCCATAACCCGCCATCTGCTGCACCTGTTCCTGAGTCTCGGGAGAGACACCGGGGAGGGTATTGCAGATACTCTGTAATAACCCGTAGTGTGGGAGGTCTCCGTCCCGAAGCGCTAAACGAAGCAGCTCTAATGAGGGACGGTATGCTTGAAGCGCTGCGCGACCCTGGCGACGATCCACCAGCGCCGCAAACTCCAAGACGAGAGGTAAATAGTCGGGAAGTTCCCCGTTAAGGCGGGTGAGCATCCCCGAATCGCGATACATTTTCTTAAATCGAAGAAGGGTTTCGCCGCGACGGCGAGTATCGCCATCCGTCCAGTAAGAAAGGTGCAGAGCGTGCCTGCGGGAGAGGTCGTATTCCTGCACGTAGTCACTCTGAACTTCTTCAAGCTCGCGAGCCGTAAGCCAATCCGCAACGGTTTGCACGGCCTGCACGAAATCGGGATTCTCAGTTGCCTGCGCCAAGCGCGTAAACTCCGGCAGAAGATCAAGAGTTTCTTCCGTCGGATAGCTCAACAGCATGCCGCTGACCTGGTAAATCACCGAGTCTCGGTCTTCACCTGCACCATAGTCACGATCAAACGGATCAATGTTATCGTGCGCGGCTTGCGCCGATTCCGGGGTATTCCCGGAATCGGCTTTGCCCATAAGCTTGGAAAAGAATCCAGCCACTACTTACTTCTTTCCGGTGGTATTCGGGAACAGACCATCCGGACGCGAGTTCCCATCCCAGCTAAAGAGGCTCACCTTGTTAGAGCTCTCATATACGCCAGTTGAGACGGGGGTCGGGCGACCTTCCATGTCGTTGAATGCGTCACCGTACATGCCGGGACCACCATCAACGCTCAGCGAGCATCCCATCTCTTCGAGGTTATGCGCATCTTCCATATGAGCCGGAGGAATCACATAACGCTCGTTGTACTTAGCAATCGCCATCAGACGGTACATTTCGTACATCTGTGCACCGGTCATACCCACCGAGTTTGCGATCTCCTCATTGCCTTCGCCGCCCAAATTAATGTCACGCATGTAGGCGCGCATTGCGGCTAGGCGCTTGAGCACGAAGGTTACGACCTCGGTATCGCCAGCGGTAAACAGCTCAGCAAGGTATTCAACGGGGATGCGCAGCGCCTCGATCGCGCCGAACAGGTTCTGGCTGTTCTCAGCATCGTGTCCCTGGTCCTTGAGCAGATCCACAATCGGCGACAGCGGCGGAACGTACCAGACCATCGGCATGGTGCGGTATTCGGGGTGCAGCGGAAGTGCAACCTTCCATTCCTTTGCCAGCTTGTACACGGGCGACTTCTGGGCTGCGGTAATCCACGCCTCGGGAATATCGTTCTCGCGTGCCAAACGAATAATCTCGGGATCCGAAGGATCGAGCATAAGCGAAAGCTGCGACTCGTACAGATCCTTCTCATCGGCAACGGATGCTGCCTCAGTCACGCGGTCTGCATCGTAGAGGAAGATACCGATATAGCGCATACGACCCACGCAGGTCTCGGCACATACGGTCGGAATACCGGCCTCGATACGGGGGTAGCAGAACGTACATTTCTCTGCCTTACCCGTCTTGTGGTTGAAGTACACCTTCTTGTAGGGGCAGCCGGTAATGCACTGACGCCAGCCACGGCAGCGATCCTGATCGACCAGCACGATGCCGTCCTCGGCTCGCTTGTAGATAGCGCCGGAGGGGCATGCCGCCATACAGGACGGGTTCAGGCAGTGCTCACAAATACGCGGCAGGTAGAACATGAAGGTCTGCTCGAACTCGAATTTAATCTTGTCCTCAGCCTTCTTGCGCACCTTCTCCACAAGCGGGTCAAGGTGACCGTGCTCGGGGGCGCCGCCCAGGTTATCGTCCCAGTTCAGGCCCCATTGAATCTTGGCGTCCTGACCGGTAATCATCGATACCGGCTTAGCCACGGGGAAGTCATCGCCTAGAGGTGCGGTGGTGAGATTCTGGTAGTCGTAAGTCCAGGGCTCATAGTAGTCGCTGAGCTCGGGCTGAATCGGCGAGGCGAAAATGGAGAAGAGCTTCTGGAAGCGGTTACCGCTCTTGAGCTCCAGACGACCGCGCTTGTTCAGCACCCAGCCGCCCTTCCACTTTTCTTGGTCCTCGTAGCGGCGCGGGTAGCCCTGACCGGGGCGGGTCTCAACGTTGTTGAACCACACATACTCGGTACCGGAACGGTTTGTCCATGCCTGTTTACAGGTCACGGAGCAGGTGTGGCAGCCAATGCACTTATCAAGCGCCATCACCATTGCAACTTGTGCCATAACACGCATTAGAATGTAACCTCCTGCGACTTGCGACGGCGAATGTACGAGACAATGTCACGTTGGTTGCCGGTCGGTCCGAGATAGTTGAAAGCGAATGCCAGGTGTGCGTAGCCGCCAATCATATGGGTCGGCTTGAGTAGGATGCGGGTCATCGAGTTGTGAATACCGCCGCGTTTGCCGGTGGTTTCGGTCTTCGGCGTCATCATACGCTCCTGAGCGTGGTGCACGTAGCACACGCCCTCAGGCATACGGTGCGAGACAACCGCACGACC
This sequence comes from Rothia sp. HMSC036D11, assembly GCF_001814205.1. Classification (NCBI taxonomy): domain Bacteria; kingdom Bacillati; phylum Actinomycetota; class Actinomycetes; order Micrococcales; family Micrococcaceae; genus Rothia; species Rothia sp. HMSC036D11. The sequence goes on along the minus strand of NZ_KV815312.1, from coordinate 45,932 downwards.
CACGAACACACCATTGGTGTTCACACATTCGATCCATTCGCCGTCCTTGACGCCGATCTTCTCGGCATCCTGGGGGCTCATCCAGGCAGTCTGACCACCGCGGAAGAGGGTCAGCATATGCTGGTTGTCGAAGTACTGGGAGTGAATAGCCCACTTGTTGTGCGGGGTCAGGTAACGCACTGCAACCGAAACGCCGTCGGTAGTACCGATTTCGGGTTCCTTGAAGAGCCCGGTCATATCCAGCGGGGGACGGTAAATCGGCAGTGCCTCGCCCATTTCGTGCATCCAGTCGTGATCCAAGAAGAAGTGCATACGACCGGTTAGGGTATGGAACGGCTTCTTCTTTTCAATGTTCACGGTGAACGGCGCGTAACGGCGGCCGCCGGTTTCCGAACCGGACCACTCGGGAGAGGTCATCACGGGCTGTGGGGCTGCCTGGGTCATGGGGAAGGTAATCTTACGTTCCTCGTTACCCTCGGCAAGATCCATCAGGTGCAGACCGGTCTGCTTCTCAAGTTCTTTGAAGCCCTTAAGCGCCACCTCACCGTTGGAGGTACCAGAGATGCGCAGAATCGACTCGGCGAGCTTGGTATCGGTATCCAGTGCAGGACGGCCCGCGCCCTTACCGGAGTCCATCACACCAAATTCCTTCGCCATCTGAGCGACTTCGTCCTTCAGATCGTACGTCACGTATTTGGTGGTGGCACCAACCTTGTCGAAGAGCGGGCCTACAGAGGTGTACATATCGTACATCGCGCTGTAGTCGCGTTCGACAGTCATGAAGTTCGGCATGTTCTTACCGGGAACACCTGACATGCCGGGAGTGCTCTTCCAGTCGGGTGCATGACCGCCGGGCTGCTTGATTTGACCGGGGGTATCGTGCAGGAGCGGAACCGAAACAATATCCTTGCGGGTGCCCAGGTGCTTCTTGGCCTGGCGTGTGAACTCGTATGAGAGAGCCTTGAAGGTATCGTGATCGGTTCGTGCTTCCCACGGCGGGTCGATAGCAGGCGAGAACGCGTGCAGGAAGGGGTGCATATCGGTCGAGGAAATATCGTGCTTCTCGTACCAGGTAGCGGTGGGGAGCACAACATCCGAAAGCAGGGTCGTGGTGGTCATGCGGAAGTCCGAGGTGACTAGCAGATCGAGCTTGCCTTGCGGTGCTTCCTGGTACCAGGTGACCTCACGCGGAATGGATTCCTCGTGATCGGCGCCCTGCACGTTGTCCATGCTGCCGACAAGGTGCTTGAGGAAGTAGCTCTCACCCTTAGCGGAGGAGCCGAAGAGGTTCGAGCGCCACAGCATCAGGGTACGCGGCCAGTTCACAGGGTTATCGACGTCTTCAACAGAGAATTCAAGGTCGCCGGAGTTCAGGCGCTGTGCCACATAATCGGCGTTATCCTTAGCTTCTCCACGCGCTACAGCCGCTTCTGCCTTATCGGCGAGGTCGAGCGAGTTCTCGGGGAACTGCGGGTAGAACGGCATCCAGCCCATACGGGTGGATCGCGCAACAACATCCGCAGTGTGTACGCCCTTGAGCTCGCCGGTGCCCAGCGGGGACTGCAGATAATCGGTGGAGTAACCGTCCTGGCGGAACTGGTCGGTATGCATGTACCAGAAACCGGTGCCGATCATATGACGCGGCGGGCGGCTCCAGTCCAAAGCGTTTGCCATATTGGTCAAACCGGTGAGCGGACGTGCCTTCTCCTGACCCACATAGTGAGCCCAGCCGCCGCCGTTGCGGCCCTGGCAGCCGGTCAGGTTCAGCAGAGCCAAGATAGCGCGGTAGGTTGTATCCGCGTGGTACCACTGGCAAATACCGGCGCCGAAGATAATCATAGAACGACCGTGAGAGTCAATAGCGTTCTGCGCAAATTCGCGCGCCACGCGAATAACGGCCTCCGGCGGAACTGAAGTAATCTGCTCCTGCCATGCCGGGGTGTTCTGAATCGACCAGTCTTCGTAATCCTTAGCCCAGTCGCCGGGCAGTCCGGGGCGACCGATACCGTAGGTAGCAAGCATCAAGTCGAAGACGGTGGTAACTTCCTGGCCCTCAACATAGGTGACGGGCACGCCGCGGGTCATGATGTCGCCGTGGCCCTTGGGGTTATCGAAGGTCGGCATCTTGATCTCGACAGCGGCGGACTCGCCCTGCGGCAGATCGCGAATCGAGAGAATGGGTTTGCGCCCGTCCAATTCAAGGTTCCATTTACCCTGATCGGATTCGGAGTAGCGGTGACCCATCGTACCGTTGGGAACAAAGACCTCGCCGGTTTCGCGATCCATCATGGCAGTCTTGAAATCGGCGTTTTCCTGGTGCTGCTCCCCCGCCAGGGATGCGGCGGTCAGGAACTTCGAGGGAACCTTCGTGCCGTCTTCACGAGTTTCGAGGGTCACCAAGAAGGGCAGGTCGGTGTAGGTCAGGGCAAAGTCTTCGAAGAACTCCACGCGCTGATCCACGTAATTTTCCTTGAGAATCACGTGACCCATAGCCATTGCGAGCGCAGCGTCGGTACCTGCCTGTGCGGGCAACCATTCGTCGGCGAATTTGGTGTTGTCGGCATAGTCAGGGCTGACTGAGACAACCTTGGTACCGCGGTAACGTACCTCGGCAACCCAGTGGGCATCCGGGGTACGGGTGACGGGGATGTTTGAGCCCCACATGATGAGGTAGGAAGCATCCCACCAGTCACCGGATTCGGGTACGTCGGTCTGGTCACCGAAGACCTGCGGCGATGCTACGGGAAGGTCGGCATACCAGTCGTAGAAGCTGGTCATCACGCCGCCGATGAGCTGGATAAAGCGTACACCGGCGCTGAAGGAGACCATCGACATTGCGGGAATCGGGGTGAAGCCGGTGCAGCGGTCGGGTCCGTAGTACTTAATGGTGTGCACGTGGGCGGCGGCTACGATTTCGAGCGCTTCTGCCCAGGTGGAGCGCACCAATCCGCCTTTACCGCGCGCGCTGATGTAGCGGTTGCGTTTGACGGGGTCGGAGACGATGGAGTGGAATGCTTCAACCGGGTCGCTGTGCAGGGCTTTTGCTTCGCGGTACATTTCGAGGAGCAGACCGCGCACATAAGGGTATTTCACGCGGGTCGGTGAGTAGGTGTACCACGAGAATGCAGCGCCACGGGGGCATCCGCGCGGTTCGTATTCGGGGCGGTCGGGACCGACTGTGGGATAGTCGGTCTGCTGTGCTTCCCAGGTGATAATGCCGTCTTTGACATACACCTTCCATGAGCAGGAGCCGGTACAGTTCACACCGTGGGTTGAGCGAACTTCTTTATCATGGCTCCAGCGGTCGCGGTAGAAGGTATCGCCTTTGCGACCGCCTTCACGGAAGACCGCACGACCGTCATCAGTCTCGTCCCAGCGAGAGAAGAACTTACCGAATTTGATCAGCTGATCGGTAAGGGGTCCATCCGGACCTTTGGTCTGTGATGCTTGTTCCATACAGCCAATATATCGCAAAAATTGGTATGCTAAATACGATATAAAAATATTCTCTAATCCAGGAAATTCATAGGGTTGTTCAGACCGTAAGCCATCCAGAAATTCCACCTACTAAAACACGCACGGGAGTATCTGTAGCGGCAGCAATATCCCGTGCCGCCTCCAACGCCCGTGTATATCCCGTGCAGTAGACCACAAGATATTTCGATGCGGGGTCAATTTTTTCGCGAATTTTCGCGGCAAGACGGCCTTCACGGGCTGCTTCCAAGATTTCTGTCAGCGGCAGATTAATTGCCCCATCGATCGCAAAAGAAGAAAACTCGATAGCTTCACGAACATCTATAAGGGTCATTTTTTCGTGCTGCGAAAGCTGCCGGGCTTGAACAGGGGTTATGTCTTCTAACTTTTGCGTGTGATGGTTACCCGTCAATTTTCCTGAATTATGACGAAATATTAAGTGATTTTTAGTGTCTTGACTCTCTTGAGGGTGAGTTTCTACCGATTTCTTAGGTTTTGCTTGCATCGAAGCTAAGAGAGGTATATATTCCCATTTTCCTGTTAACGCGGAGTATAGCCCAACCTCACCTAGCAGCGGCTTTCCGGAACCCGTGATGACCTTAATAGCCTCCATTGCCATCGCTGAGCCCACTACCCCGGCGAGCGCCCCAATAATCCCAGCGGTACTGCACGAAGGAACGCTTCCCGGTGCGGGAGCCTGCGGATAGAGGTCCTCATAGACCGGCCCGTGACCTGCCCAGAATACGCTCAGCTGTGCATCGAAACTCAGGATTGCCGCCCAAATATGTGGGATGCCCAACTGTTGTGCCGCAGCCGAAACCGCATAGCGAGCCTCAAAGTTATCGCTGCCGTCAAGCACCGCATCCGCACCGCTAAGGAGCGTCAAAGCGTTACTGTCAGTGAGGCGTTCTCGGATAACGGTCACCGTGATGAAGGGGTTGAGCGCGCGCATCGTTTCGGCAGCCGACTCTGCCTTCGAGTTTCCCGACCGTGCATAAGTGTGAATGACCTGTCGGTGCAGGTTTGAGATCTCAATGGAGTCATCGTCGATGATGATGATCTCGCCCACCCCGGCTCCCGCAAGATAGAGCAGGGCGGGGGCACCAAGCCCGCCAGCGCCGAGCACCGCAACCCGTGCCGCCTTCAGCTTCAGCTGCCCCGCCATGCCGATCTCGGGCAGAATCAGCTGGCGCGCATAGAAGGCACGTTCGGCCGCGCTCAACTGAGTCAAGGACTCCGGCGCGGTTTCGGGGTCTGGTATAAAGCTCATCCTGATGGTATCTTTCGCGGGAATACGTGTTGAGTCTCTAGGTGTCTATGCCCACCCATTCGGTGCTGCCGTCCGTCAGCTCCTGTTCTTTCCAAATGGGAACCTGGGCTTTCACACGGTCAGCCACCGCCTCGCAGGCCTCGAAGGCCCGCCCACGATGTGCTGCAGCGGCAAGCACGGTCAGCGCGGACTCTCCTATAGCGATAGGACCGACGCGGTGAACTGCCCACAGACGAACCCCCTCCAGCTCATCCGCTACAGACTGCACAACACGCGCAATATATTCTTTTGCCTGCGGATGCGCACTATAGGAAAGACCGCGCACCGCACTGCCGTGATCATGGTTGCGTACAATGCCGTCGAATACAACAAGGGCGCCCATGGCTTCTGTCATGACCTGAGCCTTCGCGGCGGCGGCAAGTGGTTCTAAGGCTTCCTCGGTAATATCGGTGAAAATGACTACCGAACCGGTGGGCTCAGCGCCGTGCGCCCCGCTGTGATCGAGCCCCTGCGGCTTAGTGGTCATGATAGTCCTCCATCTGGCGGCAAATATGTTCCACGAGTGGGTCCAGGGTTTTCACTCCATCTTTAACCCCGCCGCGCGACCCGGGCAGAGTCATCACGAAGGTTTTATCGATCACGCCCGCAACCCCACGTGAGAGCACGGCGGAAGATACGTTCTGCAGGCCGTTCGCCCAGAAAGCGTGCATGATTCCGGGGATTTCCTTATCCAGATGCGGGCGCACCGCCTCTACGGTCTGGTCGTCCGTGTTCAGCCCAGTACCGCCGCTGGTGAGAATAAACGTGGGCAGGTTATTATTCTTCTTCCCATCGGCAATGAGGGAGTTGAAGTAGTCGATAATCTGCCGGTCTTCGATCACGACAGCGTCCGGGGTCTTGAACCCGCGTGAACGCAGCCATTCAACCGCGATAGGCCCCGATTTATCCTCATAGATACCGCGGGCGGCGCGAGTAGACGCCACGATAACAAGCCCGGTCAGATTCTCGGGAAGCTGGATTTCTTCTGCACTCACGATGTGCTCCCTCTCATGCTGTTGTTCATAGGTTTTCCTTCTGGGCTTCACAAAATAGCAAAGTGGGGAACGCTAAACAGCCCAGTCACCGGATTTTCCGCCGGATTTCTCTAGTACCCGAATATTGCTGATCACGGCGTATTTATCGACCGCCTTAATCATGTCGAAAATCGTCAGCGCTGCGGTTGAAACAGCGGTTAGCGCCTCCATCTCAACCCCGGTAACACCCCGGGTTTTCACCGACGCCACGATGCGCACGAAGTCCTCGCCACGCTCAAAATCCAGGGTAATTTTACCCAGCGGCAACGGGTGGCACAGTGGAATAATATCCGGGGTGCGTTTAGCGCCCATAATACCCGCCACACGCGCAACCGGCAGGGCATCACCCTTAGGCAAATCGGCATCAAAAATCTTGGCGATCACATCGGCGCGAGTGTGCACGGTTCCCTCAGCGAGCGCCGTGCGTGTGGTGACGTCTTTCAAGGTCACATCAACCATATGGGCCGACCCATCGGCGCGCACATGAGTCAAGTCTTGGGCTGGCTGTGCCGCATCGGGGTGAAGATTCTTCTCAGTCACGATATGTCCTTAAGATCTGTGTTGGGGTGAGAGTTCAGCCGGGTTTAGTTATCCGTAAGCCGGATGCGGTGGTACCGCACCGTTTCTCCCCCAGTGTACGTGGTGCCCGGCGCCAGCTCGATGAGCACATCGGCGGTCGCAGCGTGATGAAGCAGATGCGATCCGGGCAAAACATCAGGGTATAGCTCCACCCGATAGGTTCCCGGTTCGGATTCAACCATCGCCAGGTTACCGCGCAAAAATTGGCGTTTATTGGCCGGTGCCGTCAGCGGTTTATCAATGACGAGCACGCCGCGCGGGGCATTTTCGAGAGTCGCCATGCGCGAGGCCACCTCGTGCGGGGTGCCGTAAGGTCCGCCCGCACGCAGGTAGGGGCGAAGCATCAGCACATAGGAAATAAGGGTACTGACGGGGTTGCCAGGGAAAGAAATCATGGGCAGGCGATGCCCGTTGAAATCCAGCACGTTCACGCCCTGCGGTCCGCCGGGCTGCTGGCTCACATGTCCGAACCAACTAAGCGGAATTGGCAGCCCCAAAGACGGTGCCATAGCGATGGCATTGCGCACAACCTCGTATTTGCCGTGGCTGATCCCGCCGGAGGTGATAATAATATCCGGTGCGAAAGTCTCATATTCTTCCCGCAAGTGCTCGATCAGAAGCTCCGGATCGTCTCCGATCGAGATGCGCCGCACCACGGCGCCGTCCTCGACCAGCATTGAGGTGAGCATGGGACCGTTAGCATCATAAATCTGGCCGTAGGCAAGCTCTGTAGCCGTATCGTCACCGTCTTCGGTGAGGGTGGGGCGAATCTCGTCGCCGCCGGTGCACACCAGCACGCGCGGTCCGCAGGCAACCGTCACGCGGGTATACCCCTGCGCGGCGAGTGTACCCAGCAGTGCGGGTGTCACGCGCTCGCCAGAGCGCGCCATAATTTGCCCAGCTACCACGTCTTCGCCACGTCGACGTATAAACTGCCCTTTGGGCGCCTGAGGGAGCCTAATTTTTTCGCTGGGACGCCCGAAGGATTCGGGTAAGTCTGGATATTCGATGCGCTCAGAATGCTCAACCGGCACCACCGCAACATATCCCTTAGGAATGGGGGCACCAGTCATAATCGGGTAGGTTAAATCGTCGGATGCGCGCGAACGCTGCAGCGGCCGCCCCGCCGGAATTTCACGCCCCACCGTAAAGATGCGGTTCTCACGGCTGGCGCCCTCGGCGGTTAGGGCGTAACCATCCATCTGGGAGTTATCGAAACTCGGTACATCAAGCCTGGCCAGCACATCCTGCGCAAGGATACGGTCGGTAGCACGCGCCAGCGGCAGGTTTTCGGCGCGACCAATAAAAGTATCACGCAGTAAAAGCGCCAGATAGGCGCGATACTCTTCGGTGCTGGGGGTGCCATCGAACTGGGGCTTGTGCATCTGTACTCCCAAATGGTGATGAATTATCTACTAGCTATTGTAAGAGGCTTTGGCACGCAGTTTCTTCACCACGGAAAATAGGCCGAGCAGACCAAAGATGCACACGTACAGGCTTATGAGCATGAGAGCATTGCCCAATGCGGAGCTCATGCTTCCACCAGCGATCGCCAATTCGATACCGAGCGGAATAGTTTCGGTTTTGCCCTGCACATTACCCGCGAAGGTGACTGTGGCACCGAATTCGCCGAGCGCTCGTGCGAAGGAAAGCAGGAAAGCGGTAGCAATTCCCGGTGCCGCTAAGGGAAGGAGCACCCTATATGTAATTTCGGAGGATTTTGCCCCTTCCACCCGAGCTATCTGTTCGTATTCTTCAGGGATAACCTGCAGGGTTGTTACGGCGGTCGCCACGAAGAAAGGCAGAGCCACGAAAGTTTGGGCAAGAATAACTGCGGTGGGTGTAAAGGGAATCATAATGCCCGCGTGGTACAGATGCTCACCGATCATACCCTTACGCCCCCAGAAGAAGAGCAGCCCCAAACCCGAAACCACCGGGGAGAGGATCACGGGCGTATAAATAATCGCGTACAGTACTCCCCCAAATTTTTTCAGGCGCGAGCGGCTGAGCACTTTAGAGAGCACCAGCGCTAAGGGGGCGCCTAAAAGCCCGCAAATCAGCGTCGAAATACTGGCAGTGGTGAGCGAGAGACGCGCGGCGTCGAGAACTTCTTTGTCGATAATGTCGTGCAGGCGCATCCAGGGGATGTTGTACAGCAAACCCACGAGCGGACCCAGAATAAGCAGGAAACCCAGGAGCGCGGGAACGGCAAAATAACGGGGAACGGCAGTGAAAGCAGTATGTTTTTTCACGGGTACGTCTTTCGGAATCTGCGGCGACACAGCCGCCTCCTGCAAGAATCTCGCAAGGTTCTTTCAGGAGGCGACCGTTACGTGACAGCTGTTATGCACTGAAGATTCTAGTTTGCCTGAGGAGACTCGAAGTCGTACTTCGCCAGAATCTTCTGGGCTTCATCCGAAGAGAGCCATTCGTTAAACTTCTTCGCAGCGTCTGAGGAAGAACCCTTAGTGGTCAGTGCTGCGGGGTACTCGTTCCTGGGAACGTCCGGCAGGTCTACCGAACCCAGGTTCTTGCCGTCTTTCTTAGCGGCGGCAAGGTCGGTCGTATAGATGAAGCCAGCATCCGCGTTACCGGTAGTGACCTTGGTGGTCACTTCGCTCACGTTGCCTTCGGTGGTCGCGTTCTTAAGCTCAATATGGTGTTTCTTGAGCTCTTCATCCGCCAGGGTACCGCAGGGCGCGTTCACCTTACATACGGCAACAACACCTTCGGTGTTCTTCAAATCGTCCAGCGAGTTAATCTTGCCGGGGTTACCCTCGGCGGTGACCAGTACCAGCTTGTTGGTGGCGATAACCTCGCGCTTGGCATCCTTGAATTCGTCGAGTTTAGCCGCCTTATCCATGTTCTGGGTATCGGCGGTAATCAGGAGATCCGGGCTTGCGCCCTGCTCGATCTTCTGCACCAGCTTGGAGGAACCTTCGAAGGAGTAGGTGATCTCAACGCCGGGGTTTTCCTTCTCGAACGCTTCCTTCAGCTCGACACCCGCATTGCGCAAGGAAGCAGCCGCATAGACCTCAACCTTGCCAGACACGGATCCGGATGCTGCCGAAGAAGCAGAGGCAGACGCATCGGTGTTAGAGGAGTTGGAGCCGCATCCGGTCATGGCGACAGAGGCAAAAAGTGCCGCGCTGGCACTGGCAACCTTCAACGAAGTTTTCATAGTGTATGTTTCTTTCCTGTGGTGTGATGACGCACAATAACGTGCATTCCCGCCGCGATAATAATGTGCCGTACGTTTGCGCTCGATGTAACTTAAGGTACGCACACTATCCTCATACCCGCAGACATGGAATAATCTAATTGTCACCTCTAATATACGAATTTTCTTTGAGGTCATTCCATGGCATACACCGCCGGTTCAGGTCGGACACAGCTTATTGCGGGCCCCGTGTTACGCACCTTAGCTTCTGAGCAGGATGCGAACACGGCTTTTGTTACGCCCGAAAATTCTGGTGACGCCCAAAAGCCCTTACATAAACCCGCACGCAAGACCCCATATATTACAAACCGCGGTCCGCTCTTAGATAGGTGGGGGCGCATCGCCACCGATTTGCGGATTTCGCTGATTGATAAATGTAATCTTCGTTGCATTTATTGCATGCCCGCCGAAGGTCTGGAGTGGCTGCCTAAAAATAATCTACTAACATCCGCTGAAATTGCACGCCTTGCCGACATCGCCATTCGTGAACTTGGAGTCGAAGAAATTCGTTTTACCGGCGGGGAGCCCCTGGTGCGCGCAGACCTCGTCGATATTATCGGGCGAATTCACCGCGAACACCCCACGATTCCGCTGGCGATCACCACCAACGGCATAGGGCTTGAAAAACGTGCGCAGGCGCTCGCCGATGCTGGATTAAGCCGCATCAATGTCTCACTCGACACTATCTGCCCCGAAACCTTCGCCGAGTTGACCCGCCGCGATAAGCTGGGGTCGGTTCTTAAAGGTATTGACGGCGCGGCAGCAGCGGGTCTAAAACCCATCAAAATTAACGCTGTGCTCATGCCCGGTATCAACGACGCTCAGGCTCCCGAACTTCTGCAATGGGCGCTTGACGGCGGCTACCAGCTGCGGTTTATCGAGCAGATGCCGCTAGATGCCGATCACAAATGGACGCGTGAAGGAACGATTACGGCGGCACAGATTCGCACGATGCTCTCCGAACACTTCGTTCTGGGCACAGTCGCCGAAAAACGCGGCGACTCCCCCGCCCAGCTTTGGGAGGTCTACCCGCTGGGTACCGCCCTCGACAGTGCCGGGTTCCCGCGCGAAGATACCGCTTCGCTCGGGCGTGTGGGTATTATCGCCTCGGTCACCGAATCATTCTGCGGAGCGTGCACCCGCACCCGCCTGACCGCCGACGGCAAAATCCGTTCCTGCCTCTTCTCGGATTCCGAAACCGACCTGCTCGACCTGCTGCGTTCGGGCGCCAGCGACCGCGAGATTGCCTTGAGGTGGCGCGAAGGTATGTGGTTCAAACCGCGCGCTCACGGCAAAGAAGACGCTGATTTCGATATTGAAGAGTTCGCTCAAGCAAGCCGCTCAATGAGCGCTATCGGAGGTTAAAACGTGCAGATACATTTCTTCGCTGCCGCACGTGCCGCATCTGGCGTTGCCGAGACACAGGTGAGCCTTACAGACCTGGCAGAGCCGACCCTGCGTGCGCTCGTCGAAAAATTGGGTGGGGAGTTTACCGGGAAAACTGCCTCCGGCATGACGCTCGCACAGGTTATGCACCAGTGCTCGTTCCTGATCGACGGTACCCGTTCCGAACTCGATACCGTGCTCACCGATAATGCGCGCGTAGACGTTCTGCCGCCCTTTGCTGGCGGGTAAACTCAGACTTATGGGCTGTCGTTCGCTTTTGGCGGTTGCTTCATGTTTTCCGCCAGGATGCGCACCACGCTACACTTGCTGCCATCATCCCGGAAGGTCTCACCTCTGTGCACACACCGCATGACCCATTACGTGCGCCGGATAACGGTACACGAACCCAGCATTCGGTGACCCGCACCGCCCAGATTCCCGCGTTCTGCGCCATTATTGTGGCGGGCGGTAAATCTTCGCGTCTCAATCACACCCCGAAGGCCGGGCTTTCCAATGGTTCCCACACTCTTTTGGAACGCGCGCTTGATGCCGCCGGGCAGGCACAGCTGCGCGTAGTCGTAGGCCCCGAAACCTTGCCGGTGCCATCGGACGCACTGCATACGCGCGAAGACCCTCCCTATTCCGGTCCTGCGGCGGCGCTTCATGCCGGACTCGAAAAACTAGCGGCAGCCTATGCGGCGTGCGAACAAGCCCCTCCCGCGTGGTGCCTTATTTTGGGGGTAGATACCCCGCAGATAGCGCCCGCAGTGCAGAAACTTCTCGCGCACACAGTAGACGCACCGACCGAAACTCTGGGGTATTGGGGCGTAGCGGAGGGAGTCTTCCAACCGCTCATTGGCATCTACCGGTTCGCACCCCTACGCGAAGTCTTTGCAGAGGGCAGCACAAACGCCTCCGTGCGCTCTTTTGTGAAGCGTCTTGCCCCGGTCGCCGTCGAGCTCGATCCCGCGCATACTGCCGACGTCGATACCTGGGAGCAGGCGCACGAACTCGGCTACAGCACCCCACGCTGGCTCGACTACTAATAACCATCAACTTCAGCAGAGGATTCCATGTCTCACCACCATCCACCCGCCGTTTCCTGGCATGAAGCACGCGAACTGCTTCACGCCGCCGCGAGCGCGCTCACCCCAACACTGAGCATCGAGGCTCTCCCCCTGCAGGCGACCATCGGCAGGTATGTGGCGGAAGACCTGACGGCGCGCATGCCTGTGCCGCACTATAGTTCTTCGGCGATGGACGGGTATGCGGTCGCCGGTGCACCGCCTTGGCGTCTCGTATCGCCGGATTACCCCGAGGATGCGCGCACAAACGTTCACCGTCTGGCGGTGCCCATTACCGCTGGGGAGGCAACCCCGATTCTCACGGGTGGGCTTCTGCCCGAGGGGACCGAGGCGATTGTGCGTGAGGAGCATTCCCACCGGTACGAGGGTGCCGGTGCGCTCGGTTCAGGAATTCACTATCTTGACATGGCGGAGGGTTACACGGCCCCGGAACCCGGAACGGATATCCGCTATGCGGGCGCGGAGCTTTCTCCCGGCGCGATTCTAAGCTCTCGCGGCGATCTTATGACGGCGCAGCGCGCGGCATTCTTGGGAGTCAACGGTTTTGACGAGCTTCCCGTGCTTAAGAACGTTCCGGTGCGGTGTGCTTTCACGGGGAACGAGGTTATTACCTTTGGTATGCCCTCTCCCGGCCAGGTTCGGGATGCGTTCGGCGGTTTTCTGGAGGTCTCTCTCGCAGCGGCCGGGTGCGAGGTGCGTCCTTCCGCGCGGCTTGCGGATATCGCCGAAGAATTCCACACCTTTGTGACGACCTCGACGGCACGCATCCTGATTTTTACGGGTGGGTCGAGCACATCCGGGATAGACATGGTGCGGCAGACGCTTACCGATATTGGTGCCGAGTATATTTTCGAGTCGGTGCGGGTGCGACCGGGGCATCCAGCGTTGGCGGCGAAGATTCCCGCCCCCGAAGAGGGCATGAATGCGGGACAAGAGCGTTTGGTGCTGGGCCTTCCCGGTAACCCGTTGGCAGCGTATACGGCGTTATATTCGTATCTTCCCGTAATCCTGGCGGGGCTGCGCGGTCTGCCGATTCCGGCGCTTGATCGGGCCGAACTCGCTACGGATATTCCGCCTCTGCGCAAGCGTTCTCAGCATCGTCTCATGCCGGTGCGGGTTTCTGAAGGTAAGGCGTATCCTCTGGACGCTCTAGCCTCTCATATGCTTTCAGGGCTGGCTCAGGCGACCCACTTTGCTCTCGTGGATGCGACCGGACAGAGGGCGGGCACGCACGCAATTCTCGTGCCTGTTTTCTAGCCCGCACATCGTTCTGCTGTACAGGCCGGATTACCTAAGTACCCCGGAACCCCGCTCAGTAAAAAAACTTGCCGCATGAGGGAAGATATGCCGTACTGTAAACACGGGCTCGCACAGGGTTCTCGGTGCATCCGGGAGGCTGTATAGTGTTGGGAGATTATCTGACACGCGAAAGGACGCGCTATGGCACAGCCCAAACTCGGCGATGTCGCCGCCCGTGCCGGGGTTTCGCCCACGACAGTCTCGCGAGTGTTGAATAACCGCGGCTATTTGAGCCAGAAGACTCGTGACAAGGTTTTTGCGGCTATCCGCGAGCTAGGCTACCGTCCTAATGCCATTGCCCGTTCGCTTCAGGAGCGGCGTTCGCATATTATCGGGCTTATTTTTCCGACCGTGGCGCATCCTTTTTATGGGGAAATGGTGTACCGTTTGGAGTCGCGTTTGGCGAACGCGGGTTACCGGGTGATTCTGTGCAATAGCGATGAGCAACCAGAGCTTGAGCACCGTTATTTAGATATGCTTTTTGCCCACCAGGTGGACGGAATTATTACCGGCTCTCATTCGCAGGCCGTCGCGCAGCTTCCTCAGGTACAGGCGCCGCTGGTGGCTATCGATCGCCCCGAAACCGGCCCTTACCCCAATATTCGTTCCGATAATTATGCGGGGGCACGGCAAGCGACCGAGCATCTGATCGGCACTGGGGCGCGACGTATACTGCACATTACCTCGACCCTAGGTGAACAGAATTTACGGCAGAGAGGTTATGCGGATGCGCTCACCGCCGCCGGGCTGTCGCCGGATTTTCTGGAGCTTGGGTTTCACGAGTCAGCGGAGCATCAGCGCAACATGCTGTACAAATATCTTGATGCGCGTCGCGGCACCCAACCCGTTGAGGCGGTTTTCGCATCGAATGATACCTATGCGTCGCTCGCCTTGGCTTGGGCTCAGAGCCGCCGGGTGCAGGTGCCCGAGGAATTTCAGGTTATAGGTTTTGACGGTACGGATACGGTTCACACACTTCTGCCCGAACTTGCGAGCGTGGTGCAACCGATTGATGCTCTTGCCGAGCGTGCCGTTCAGCGTTTAACGGAGGCGATCGCAGCCGAGACCGAGGAAGATGCAGAACCCGCAGATGCTAGGGGCGGTGAGGATATTCTGCCGGTAACCCTGCGGTTGGGCGGCACGGTGCGGTCTGCACGAGATTGAGTGTTGTGCATACGCCGTATCACGTGTTTAATATGCCCAAACGACCGCTCAAGCTTTAAGGTATTTCCTCTCAAATATTTCAGATAAAAATACGTGTCTTGAACCCTCGCAACGTTAGAATTGCGAGCGCTCAAGACACGCGGCGATGAATTGGGTACGTTCTATGAGGAGGAGCCGACGAGCTCCCGCATCATGAAATGTCCCTCGTCGTGAGAGTCTTCTTCACGGACAGATACGCTGTGCTCATCATCCTGAGCGGTTTCAAGATTCATGGGGTACAGCATGCCCATATAGGGGTCTCCCGAGGCGAAGGTGCCCATAGGAATGAACCCAAGACGCTCGTACAGAGCGGCGCTGCGCGGGGTGGATGCCTCCAAATATGCGGCGGTACCGTCAAAACGGTCAATTGCGTGGCGCAGGAGCTCCGTTCCAACTCCAAGACCCTGAGCTGCCTTTCGTACCGCAATCGTGTGCAGATACCAGTGCTTAAACTTCGGACGGTACTTGTGCAGTTCACGATTCTCAGCCATCACATGCCGCATAGTACGCGGTCCCAAGATCCTCATGAACTTCGCGTTATCTCGAAGCTCTTGTTTGACATCGGTCTGCTGATTTTCGGGGGAAAGCCACAGGGCAGTACCCAAAATCTTTCCGTCGAGATCAACGGCGACGTCTACACATCCGCGAGGCATATAGGTGCCTTCGAGCTGGACTTCAAAGCGTGCGCGCAGTTTATCTTCCTGCGGTTTTTCGCCCAAGACCTTGTACATATAGGGGTCGTTCAGGAACGCCTCGGTGAGCGTATCAAGAACCTGCGATACTTCTTCTGGACGAGCTTGGCGGACGGTGTACGGGGTGGTATTCATGATGATCACCTTTCATGTGGTTGGGTACTAGCTATCGGCTGGGTTGGGTTCTCATCCCCTCTCAATCTCTGCATTTTTATGCAGAAAACACTGACATATATAACGTTATCTAACTCACCAGAAGCGAACAAGGAGGTACGACACATTTCCCTACAGCGTCACACCCCGTTCAATGTAACGCGGAATTCTGCGAAACCATTGTCACCACAACGAAAAACGTGGCACCCCATCAGAGATTTTCGTGATGGGGTGCCACGTACTTTATGCACCTCTGAGCGTAAATTTATGTCTCGCTCAGTGAAATCTATGCCGAAGTTTTCTCTTTGAGGCCAACCTGAAGCAGGTTGTCACCGGCAGCAACAGAGGCACCCGAAGTCTGTGCATCACGTACAGCGGTGGTGAGTTTCTTCGCGTTGGTAATGACCAACGGAGTCACCAGCACATACCCGGCATCCTTGATGGCGGGAATATCGAACTCGGCGAGAACATCGCCGCGTTTGACGGTATCGCCCTTGGCAACCTTGGGGGTAAAGTGCTTGCCGTCCAGCTCGACGGTATCCATACCGATATGCATGAGCAGATCCAGCCCCTCTTCGGTGCGCATGCCGTAGGCGTGACCGGTGGGAAATGCCACAGTAATCTTACCGTCGGCGGGCGCCACAAGGTATTTCTGGTCATTTATAAATAGACAAAATACATAGGTAAATTAAATATTTTACTTTTCAAGCACAATTAATATCTTGTAATACTATCAAAAATATTGCGCGAAGAACTTATCTTATATAGCTTGGGTTTTAGGTAAGGATATTCCACCTTAGGAGGTACCATGGCTCGCGTAAATCTCAAGAGTTTTACTTTAATCGCTGGATTGTCAGTAGCCTCTATTTTAGGGGGCATACCGTCTGCTAATGCAGTAACTTACACTCCACCATGGCGCATTTACTCCGACATTACTGAAATCTATAGCGGTCGGGAGCTTCTTGAAGGACCAGATTGGCAACAGATTATAGGTCCTGGCCGTAAAGCATGCGAAGAAAAATACGGAAACATTAATCGATTAGGTGTGTACAATATCACCTTTGATCAGCATGTCGTGACTAACCAAGTAGACAATGTTGGCTTCACCACTAATTTTAGGTGTGAGTATGTGTTCGCAGGAGATGGTTCTGGACACATGTAAGAGTTAGAATACGGATAATAAAGGAGGGTTAATGTATTAGGAAGTTACTTCCTAATACATTAACCCTCCTTGTTTTGGATGTTCCAAATCCAATTCACATGTTTTTGCTACCTTTGCTTTGAGGATGATCGCAGGAGTAAAGTGCTAGCAGCCCAAAAGGAGCCGCCGCAGCCGCCGCGCGGATGTTGTCCACGCCTCCGACATCCTGCAGCACGCGCTCTGCCACTAATTTGTGGTCCACGCTACTCTCCTTTGGATTGGCACCCCAAGGTGCTGTCTGTGTTAAAGGCGGTGAAAAATCACCGTTTCGTGATATGTCAATCGCTTGACATGTTAGTATGCAGTGTACCCGAAGATAGGAGCCTGGGACCATGAAATCCCAGGCTCCTGCACAATATATTTTTTCTACTTATGAAACTCCCTAATGGGGCTAGTTTTTTCGGGCATACTCAAGCGAAAGAACCTTCCCGCCGGTCAGACGAACACGGCGTTTCTCACCTTTGAAGAAGGTGCGGGCACTAAATACCTCTGCACCCAGCGAAGCCGCAAGCTTACCGCCCACGAAGAGTTCGGCAGCCGAGCCATCGACGAGCAGCTCGAACTGGCGGGTCTTAGCACGTTTGAGGGTACGGCGGCGCAGGCTGCCTCCCTCGGTGTAGCGGGTTCCGCCGCGATCCATCTGCACGAAATCCTGATCCAGTACGATACTCAGCGCCACGCCGTGCGTATCCTTAATCTTGATTTTCACGCGTTCATCGGCAACGTTCACGCGGCCACGCAGGCGGAAGACGCGCGCATCCTTAAGCTCTTTGAGCTTACCTTTCTCGTCTGGCTCGATTGGCTGAAGCGGCATGGCGTCGTCAAGCTGAGGCACGGGATGCTGATAGAGCTTACCATCGCGCAAGTGCAGTTCGCGGGGGAAGGTCATCATATGCACCCAGCGTTTCGACCAGGACGGCTGGTCGTCCTGCTCGGCATTGCCGAACCAGGCGATCATCACGGTTTCGTCGTGGGGCGCATCCTGAGCCGCTGAGATTCCGGTGCCCGAGATAGTCTGCGGGGCGTAGAATTCGAAGCCCGCATCCAGCTCGGTAAAGGGGGTTTCTACCTTGAATTTGAGGGTTTTAGGGTTGAACTTACCCACAATATAACCGCTCTGGTAGATGTTGAGGTACTTCTCCCCCATCGGCTTCAAACCCTGCGGGCTGAAGATGAGCACATCCCGCATCTCGCCGGTAACTTCGTCACGCAGCTGCAGCAGAGAAGGACACTCGAACATGTAGCATTTCTCAAGTTCTTTAGCCTTGATGCCCAGCTCGCCCTTGAATTTCCAGTCGCGGCGATCTTTCGAAGTGTACACGACCACGGCACCGGTCTTATCTTTGCGCTGCGCGCCGATGACCATCCACCATTTTCCGTCACGCTCAAATACGTGAGGGTCACGATAATGAGCCGTGTAACCATCGTGAGGACCAGAAATAAGCGGCGGAAGCTGGCGAACGGGGCTCGCATCTTTACCTGCGGTGGCAAGAATCTGGTAAGCTTCACGCTTATTCTTAGAGTCTTTGACGTTGCCCGTGTAGAAGAACTCGAAACCGCCCTTCACGCGAATACCCGAGCCCGAGTAGCATCCGTGGGAGTCGTAGCGGGTATTCGGAACCAGCGCGGTCCCCACGTCTTTCCAGTCTACGAGGTTGGTGCTCACGGCGTGGCGCCAGTACACTTTGCGTTCGGGGTGAAGCGGCGAGTACTGGTAGAAGGCGTGGTAATTGTGCCCGTCATAGACCAGTCCGTTGGGGTCATTCAGTCTTCCTACCGGAGGCGCTAAATGCAGCGCCGGATAGTCGCGGTCAGATCGAACAGCAGCGCCGAAGGTATCCAGAACGTCTTGTGCCTCAAGGGCTAGGTCTCGTTCGGGGCGTGCTTTCGATGCGTTCTTTGAGGTCTTGGTTTTCTTCGGGCTCATGGTCTCGATCTTTTCAACTCTCAGATATCTGTGCTCTGCTCCCCCGGCTGTTGGCAATATACCTCTGCGTGGGGGTTCAAGCGTTTATCATACCAGCCTATGAACGCCTTCCCTAGGGTCATGCGCCTTTTATTGTCCGATGTACAGGCAGACTCAGCATCGCCACAGCTGGCGTACAGTTTAAAGGTTTCTCCGGGGTTAGATTCCTTCCTGCGTATTGTAAGAACAACACGAACACGTTTCATGTTTTAGGGTTAAAAGCCGCTGGGCGGCGCATCCGTGGTGGATGCGCCGCCCAGCGTAATAAGAATCGAGAAGAAATCGATTACTTGAGGGTAACGGTTGCGCCTGCGCCCTCAAGCTGCTCCTTAGCCTTCTCAGCGTCTTCCTTGGAAGCACCTTCGAGGATGGGCTTGGGTGCGCCGTCAACGAGGTCCTTTGCTTCCTTCAGGCCGAGGGAGGTCAGAGCACGAACTTCCTTAATCACGGCGATCTTCTTGTCGCCAGCGGATTCGAGGATAACGTCGAATTCGGACTTCTCTTCAGCAGCGTCGCCGCCGCCAGCGCCGCCTGCTACAACTGCAACGGGAGCTGCAGCGGTAACGTCGAACTCTTCCTCAAATGCCTTAACGAACTCAGAAACCTCTACGAGGGACAGTTCCTTGAAAGCTGCAATGAGTTCTTCGATGGACAGCTTAGCCATGTGTGGCTCCTTCACTATCAGGTGCGGGTCTTGCCCGCGGTCTGGTTTATTAGTACCCTGCCCGGGCGGGCGGGTTGAAGTTTTGGTGCGTTTTCACGCGGTGAGGTTCGGGGAGCTTATGCTTCCTCCGAAGCCTCCTCGGCTGCAGCGGGGGCTGCGCCTTCCTGCTCTTCCAGCTTGACGCGCAGTGCGTCCACAGCCTGGGCAACGCGGGCAATAGCAGCCTTTGCGCCACCGGCAACCTTGGACAGCAGAACCTCGCGAGATTCGAGGTCAGCGTAGCGCTTCACATCGTCCTCGGTCAGGGTTTCACCCTCGTAGTAACCGGTCTTCACGATAAGCTGGGGGTTTGCCTTGGCAAAGTCACGCAGTCCCTTAGCAGCATCAACGAGGTCACCCTTGATGAATGCCAGCGCGGAAGGACCCTGAAGCTGGCCCTCAAACGAGTTGATGCCAACTTCCTTTGCTGCAATGGCAGCAAGCGTGTTCTTCACCACGGCGTATTCGGTCTCAGCACCGAGTGCGCGGCGCAGCTCCTTGAGCTGTGCCACCGTGAGACCGCGGTATTCGGTCAGGATGACTGCGTTCGAGGCTTCGAAGAGTTCCTTCAGCTCGGATACTGCAGCGATCTTTTCCTGAGTCGCCATGGTAGTTCCTTCTTCCGATTCTTGTAAGGTCGCCGAATAAGTGCAGTGTTTGAGGCAATAAAAAATGCCCCGACGCACAGGCGTACGAGGCAGACAGCAAAAATGCATCCACGTAGGATGAAACTGTCACATCGGGCACCTGCGCGGGCGGCGATTTCCCGATAGGAAATCTGCTCTTATCAGAGATTAGGCTGTGTCCTCTTGCGGTAAGATACCGAAATTTGCACAGCACATAGCTCTAGACCGGCGGTCTTTGGTCTAATCATCATGACAGGTTAACTCGGCAAAAGCAAGTTCTTCCTTCCCAGAAAGCGTACCTATGCGAAAAATCATTCTTTGGCCTGTCGTCCATAAAAGCAATTTTCTAACCAGGCCTGTTCTGGTTGCTTTAGCTCATTATGTTCATGAGGCCGGTGAAGTTCTAGGACCTTGTGCTTTACAGATAGTGCCGCGTGCCGTCGGCAAAGATAAAACAGTGATGCGGAGGAACCTGCACCTGTACCCGCTCCCCCGATGTAAGGACTGGCAGGGCGAGCGCATCCGGCTCAAAAAATTCGAGGGGTTGCCCACCGGAAACCTGCAGAGGAACTCGCGCCGAACCGTCATGCGACGCGGCATCTAAAGTCACCTTTGCCTGCGTTACAGCACGGTAGAGTGTACCGCCCACCTGCGGGAGTACGCCCTGAATCTGTACCGGTATCGTATTCTCCGCGGGGTTCTCAGCGATGCTCTCTATGCGCCGCAGCGAGGTTGCACGCACATAGAGCGAAGCCCCAGCAGGAAGATGCTGCCCCTCCGTGAGGGTCAGCTCGTTCAGAGCTGGCGATGCTGTCAGCCGCGCCGCCTGCAGCGTATGTGGATTTGCCAGCAAATGCTCGGGAGTATCGACCTGCACCAGGTAACCGGCGTCCATAACCGCCACGCGCTGCCCAAGCTGCAGCGCCTCATTCTGATCATGCGTTACGTACAGCCCCGTGAACTTGTACTCAGCGTGCAGACGCGCAATATCCATCCGAATACTTGCGCTCAGCTCCTCATCAACACTCGCCAGCGGCTCATCGAAAAGAACCACAGGTGCTTTGCGAATGAGGGCGCGCGCAATACCCACACGCTGCGCCTGCCCGCCTGAGAGTTCCTGGGGTTTGCGGTGCTGAAGCTCGCCAATCTGGAGCGCATCCATAAGATCCGTATAGTAATTTTTATCGACCTTTTGGCGGTAGCCGCGCAGGGTAGTTGGAAAAAGAATATTCTTACGAACCGACAGATGCGGGTACAGAATCGGGTGCTGAAAAACGAACCCTACCTGCCCGGCGCTTAACGGCTGACCCGCATAGGTAATACGCCCGGCGTTGGCTTCCTCAAGACCCGCAATAATACGCAGGAGCGTAGATTTACCAGTTCCGGATGCGCCCACCAGCGACACCATCTCGCCCGGCTCCACCTCAAGGTCGATCTCATGCAGAACGTGAGTATCCGCTCCAAAGCTCTTCGCGACACCACGAATCTGAAGCCCGCCGTGAGTCGTCGTTGAGGAAGGCTGAGGTGTTGAACCTTGAGTTGTCATGCTTCTATTATGACCTCCCGGCATTCTACCCGAAAAGCAGCGCCACAGCCCGCACGTTCCTGAGGATCTGTGTTCGATGAAGCTACCGCACTAAAAGCCTGCCGCGTATCGCCAGCATCAGCATCCCGAGCCAAAGCACCGCGATCAGTGCGGTGCCAAGAATCCATAGCGCCCAGCCAAGCTGCACGAGCTGAGAAACCGCGACCAGGTGTATTCCGGTGCCCGCCATAGCGCCCAATCCGAAGGAGAATCCCCACAGACTCATGGTGTACCCGGCCTTGAGAACCCACGGCACTAAGCGAAGCAGGAACAGCAGCTGAAGCACTCCGTAACCCGTGAGCACTAGGAAAACCCAGTCCACGTGCCCGCCATTAGCTGCCAGATAGGCATTACCGCCCACAAACGGAGGGGCTAGCTGAACCCCTATAATGCCGCGTACTGCAGGATCCAATGCAGGTTCGGTGCGCAGGCGGCCCAGGATTGCAGCCTCCACGCTAAACCACGAGAGAAGACCCATACCGAAGAACAGCATCGCCCAGTCGCGGTGCCCCAACGCCCCTAACCCGGACGCGGAGGCAAAGTTCGCGGCCACCGTTGGCAGGTAGATGACCGGGGTTGTCGCCGCCACCGTATGCGTTCCACGCCAGAGTCCGGCGGTGCGGTACATCGAAAATGCCAGCTGCCCCAGCACACCGATAAGAATCAAAGCGTATCCGAGCAGTGCCGCATAGGGGTATGCGGATATCCCGACCTCAATGGTGGTGACCGGAACCAGCGCCAAAAAGCAGCACATCACGAGGTCGCGAAGTTCGCTCTGTAGCGCATCGCGACGGGTTATAAGTTTGACGACAAATGCTGCGATCAGTGCCAGCCAGGTTGCCGAGGCGAGCGCCAGTATACTCTCCCCCACCCAGGACGGTACCAAATTTGCGGTGGCACCGTACCGCCACGACAGCCCCAGCGCACTCGTTCCCAGCGCTACCGAAAAATAGCTCGTCGGAATAGGGAACGGTTTTGTGGTGGTGGGCGTACCCAAAGGTACGGGATGCGCGGCGGCAGTACTCATGTAATCCTCCCGGGGTATATGCACAGTATACGGCGGCGCTCGCCCCTTCGAGAGCGATGCGAAGATCGTGTGTTAGCGTTTTAACGCCACGAAACATAAGGGGAAAGAAGCTCCGTTTATTCCCGACGGTTTTATGCAGAATAGATATGTCGACAGAACCGCTGGGAAATACCATGGGAGCGGAAATGTGGAACGGAAGCGTGTTCCTCTAGCTCGTTACCTAGCCTGCTTCAGGCTTGCTGGTTCTTCTACAAATCTTGTGGGATATGGTGCCAGAATAAAGAAAACCCGCCGCCCGTGCGTGCAGTACACATGGGCGGCGGTTTCTTTCACGTCTGAGAAGCCCACAGGCTTCCTAGAATCCCAGCCTTAGGCTGCAGCCGAAACTACGGATGCGGGATCAACTGGAATGCCGGGGCCGAAGGTGGTCGCAACGGTAGCCTTCGAGATGTAGCGGCCCTTAGCCGAGGAAGGCTTCAAACGGTTGATCTCTTCCAGAGCGGCGTTGAAGTTCTCTTCCAGCTGCTGAGCAGAGAAGGATGCCTTGCCGATAATGAAGTGCAGGTTCGAGTTGCGGTCAACGCGGAAGTCGATCTTGCCGCCCTTAATGTCTGCAACAGCCTTCGCAACGTCCATGGTCACGGTGCCGGTCTTGGGGTTCGGCATGAGGTTACGGGGACCCAGAACCTTACCCAGGCGACCAACTTTGCCCATCATATCGGGGGTTGCAACTGCCGCATCGAAGTCGGTCCAGCCGCCAGCGATCTTAGCGATCAGTTCGTCCGAACCCACGAAGTCAGCACCCGCTGCCTCAGCTGCGGCAGCCTTATCGCCAGCTGCGATAACAACCACGCGAGCGGTCTTACCGGTGCCGTGGGGCAGGTTCACGGTACCGCGAACCATCTGATCAGCTTTACGGGGGTCAACCGAGAGGCGCAGAGCCACCTCAACGGTTGAATCAGTTTTAGCGGAGGAAGTCTCCTTCGCCAAGGCTACTGCCTCAGCGGGGGTGTATAGTTTACCCTCTTCAATCTTGGCTTCAGCCGCCTTGTACGCCTTGCTGCGCTTTGCCATCTGCTTATCTCCTTATGCAGTTGTGGTCTCGTGAGCCGCGCTCGACTCTGCCACATCCCACGCCCAAACGTGGGCATTTACAAGTTAAAATGCGGAAAACCGCGGTGCCGAAAACGGCTTAATTACTCGACGGTAATACCCATGGAACGAGCGGTACCGGCAACGATCTTAGTTGCGGCGTCTAGGTCGTTCGCGTTCAGGTCGGGCATCTTGGTCTCAGCAATTTCGCGTGCCTGAGCCTCGGTAATAGAACCAACCTTCGTGGTGTGGGGAACAGCCGAGCCCTTAGCAACGCCAGCAGCCTTCTTGATAAGCTCAGCAGCTGGAGGGGTCTTTGTGATAAAGGTGAAGGAACGATCCTCGTATACGGTAATTTCAACGGGGATCACGTTACCGCGCTGCGATTCGGTAGCAGCGTTGTATGCCTTGCAGAACTCCATGATGTTCACGCCGTGCGAGCCCAGTGCCGGGCCGACGGGCGGAGCCGGGTTAGCGGCGCCTGCCTGGATCTGCAGCTTAATAAGGCCGGTGACCTTCTTCTTGGGAGCCAATGTTAGGTCCTTTTCTTAGCTGGGAAACTGACGTACAGGAGCGTACGCCAGCAGACGGTGACCGTGGCGCGGTCACCCGTGCGGGCGCATGAAAGCGTGAGCATGCGCATACACAAACGAATATTCTAGCGTTAAAGCAGCTTTAAATCCACCGGAATTTCTTGCGACGAGCCTTTTAGCCGACGGCTCGCTCTCTAGGGTGCAGAGACGGAGTGCGCACCTGACCTGATTAGCTTGGAGTGCACGCAGGTTCAGGAAAACTCTTAGTTATCACAGAACTCGAAGGTGTACCGTTTTGCGGACAACGGTACACCTTCGTGTCTATGAGCTAACCAGCTGCTCACGATGTTACGGCTAAAGCACGGTGGGCGTGGAAAATGGGGCTTCCACCACCGCTCACGATAACAGCTATCCGGGGTTATTTTTAATGTTCTGCAGCCGAGAAAGCATATCTGCACGTTGTTCTTCGGTCAAAGGAGCGGGAGCGTTTCCGCGCTGAGACTTGATGGTATTTACACGATTAATCAGCTCTGGAATGCGTGGATAGTACACGCCGGGGCATAACCTGCTGACGACATCCCGGTGCCCGATGATATAGAGCGTATGCCCAATCTTGGTTTCAATATCTACGATAAGTTCGGCAAGGGTTGCAAAGTCATCAGAGTCGGCCTCAGGACGGTTCTCAACTCCGATTGAGGCAACGTTCATATTCCAGTTACCTGCATGAAGCGCTACATCCTCGTTTTCTGCGATCTGCGCTACGCGACCGCCCTCCGAAACATAATGTGCGGAAACTTTATTGTTATTTTTGCACAAAAAATTCACATTGCTATCAAAAGACAATCCTTTTTTATCGTCCCACCAGTGAACAACAAGGAAGAAAATATCGTCGACCTTGCGGTAATTTTTATGACGATTTTCGGTCTTACGGTTCGTCAAAAGCTCATAACTCATCTATTTCTCCTTATCTCTGTCCGCTCACATAGCGAGCGATTTTCAAGGCGGGAGTATTCTCTATGGCAGACACTACCCACCCTGCCATTTCACCCGTCCAGATGCAAGGAATTTATCATGCTGATATGTAACGTTTATTCGGTGAGTATCCTAAACTTTTAGAGTTCTCTTAAACATAAGAAAGGCTCTTTATATTGAATAAAGAGCCTTTCTTATGGTGAAAGATAAAAGATTAGATCTTTTCGATCTGGTTGAATTCCAGGGTCACCGGGGTATCGCGCTCGAAGACCGAGATCAGGGTTACGACCTGCTGCGACTCCGGCTTGATTTCGGAAATAGTAGCATCCATACCCTCGAACGGGCCGGACTTCACGCGCACGTTCTCGCCCACCGTGTAATCGGATTCCACCACGGGCTGCGGGGTCGGAAGCCCCTTACTCTGTTGCTCTTCCTCGAACACGGGCAGGAGCATGTCGAAAACTTCATCCATGCGCAGCGGCACCGGGTTGTATGCATCCTGACCCACGAAACCGGTCACACCGGGAGTGTGGCGCACCACGCCCCATGAGTGGTCGGTCAGATCCATGCGCACCAGCACATAACCGGGAACACGCACGCGGCGAATAGTCTTCTTGACCGTGTTCTTGTATTCGACGACGGTTTCCATCGGAACCTGAACCTCGAAAATTTCGTCCTCGGCCTCAAGGTTCTGGATGCGGGTCTCGATACCGGTCTTCACCTTGTTCTCGTAACCCGAGTAGGTGTGCACCACATACCAGTCACCAATCTGGCGGCGCAGCTTCGCTTTGAACTCTTCGAGAGGGCTTACAGCGCTCTCATCAGATGCGTTCTCGGCAGCGACGGGCGCATCGGCGGTTTCTGCCTCAACAGACTCGGTATCAACCGCAGCCTCGACTGACTCAGTCTCTTCAAGTTCGGGTACCTGTTCCTGCTCGGACACGTCGCTCCTACTTTCTTTACATCGTGAATCTAACCCCACACCGGGGGATCGATAAATAGTACGGGTATAAGCGCGGATGCGTCTTATGAAGACTATCGCCCGCCTTGATTAGGTGACAGAGTTCCGTTACCGAACACCCAGAAGGATCCCTGACCGAAAACCCAGTCAAGCCCCGAAATGAACAAAATCATGAAAACAACAAAGAAAAGAACGCCGAAGAAGTAAATGGCGAGTTCTTTGCGAGTGGGGGTGGTAACCTTTTTCAACTCCGAGATAACTTCGCGGAGGAAACGGAACATACGACCAAAGACGCCAGGTTGAACGTCATCAGAAATATCTGTATCTGTGGTCTTCACAGTGGCAGTTTTAGCCATTTTCGCTGCCCCTTTCTACGTCTAGTTGCGCATCCTATACGATGCCAGAACACTTCATCGAGGCACTAGCAGGGCGGACAGGACTCGAACCTGCAACCTGCGGTTTTGGAGACCGCTGCTCTACCAATTGAGCCACCGCCCTTCGAAGCATAAACTTCGTCGGTCGTGGATTACTCCACGTGTTTACATCCTCGAATGCCTCGTAGCCGTGGGCCCACGAGGAGGCAAACTAAAACACCCTCATGGGGTGCTGACATAACTCTATCCTAAGCCTCGCGTCTTTGGCAACTTTCTACACAGTAATGGAGGCAATATTTTGTGCTTTTCGGCCTTCGCACTCAAAAAATCTTGCACATACACTTTCTCCACCCCCTCAATGTTCTCTATGCTTATAAGAAGGGCTCGACGTGCCTCACACACGCACCGCCGAGTTTCACTTTAGGAGAGATACTTCACGATTCCGCCTGCCGCGTAGAGCCCTCTCGAAGGCGCACGGCGGAATAACTATGAAAGCGAGTACATTCACATATGGCGCGCATATCCAGCCGTATCGGCGCAATCGCACCCTCAGCAACCCTTATCGTCGATTCCAAAGCTAAAGCACTCAAGGCAGCCGGACGTCCCGTAATTGGTTTCGGCGCCGGTGAACCCGATTTTCCTACGCCCGCACATATTGTTGATGCTGCCCGCGAAGCCCTCAATGATCCTAAAAACTTCCGCTACTCCCCCGCCTCGGGTCTGCCCGAGCTCAAACAGGCTATCGCGGATAAAACCCTGCGTGATTCTGGCGTTAAGGTCGATCCTTCTCAAGTACTTATTACAAACGGTGGTAAGCAGGCGGTCTATGAAGCCTTCGCTACCGTGATTGATGACGGCGACGATGTTCTGCTCCCTGCCCCGTACTGGACAACCTACCCCGAGTGCATCCGTTTGGCGGGCGGCAACCCGATCGAGGTTTTTGCCGGAAGCGACCAGGACTATAAGGTCACCGTCGAACAGCTGGAGGCGGCATACACCCCAGCGACGAAAGCGCTCATCTTTGTCTCGCCTTCTAACCCCACCGGCGCGGTGTACACCGAGGAGGAGACTCGTGCGATCGGCCAGTGGGCGCTTGAAAAAGGCGTCTTTGTGCTGACCGATGAAATTTACGAACACCTGACCTACGACGGCATTGATTCCGTTTCTATACTCAAGGTTGTTCCCGAACTTGCCGATACCTGCGTTATTCTCAACGGCGTGGCGAAAACCTACGCTATGACCGGTTGGCGCGTGGGCTGGCTTATCGGGCCCGAAGATGTAGTCAAGGCGGCTTCCAACCTTCAGTCCCATCTGACCTCGAACGTGAACAATATCGCGCAACGTGCGGCTCTAAAGGCTCTCACCGGATCGCAGAATGACGTTGAGGAAATGCATGCCGCATTCAACCGCCGCCGCACCAAAATTGTAGACGGACTAAACGCGATCGACGGGGTTCACTGCCCCAGCCCCAAGGGCGCCTTCTACGCCTACCCGGATGTGCGCGGGCTTCTTGGCAAAGAAATTGCGGGTAAACGCCCCCAGACTTCTGCCGAGCTCGCCGAGCTCATCCTCGAAGAGGCGGAGGTTGCGGTGGTTCCCGGTGAGGCCTTCGGTCCTAGCGGTTATCTGCGCCTTTCCTACGCACTGAGCGACGACGACCTGGCAGAGGGCATTGCCCGCCTGCAGAAGCTGCTCGGTTCCGCACGCTAAGCTTAGCGTTTTCGCGGCTCTCGAAAGAGGCAGTTACGCGCTTCTGATCGGACCGCATACATCTCGTGTATGAGGCACCCGCTCTGACTTGTCTACAAAGTCCGGCGGGTGCCTCGCATATGCTTAGGGGGTTCAGGCTGAGGGGCTCAAGGCTTTTACTGAACGTTCTCTCATGATCGCGATTATTACCCGCGCCTTGGTTATGGAGCGAACAGAGATACGGCTTTCTTGCCTAAAGTCTTGCTTTTCTGGGTTACACCCCAGATACCACACACTCTCTCGGCAGCATTGAGCTACCACCGCACATATGGTTCTCTCCCGATAAGACGCTTTTCGCGCTTTGAGTATTTAAAACCTGAACTTTAATGCCGTTTCGTGGCAAAACACAAGTAATTCCACAGCTACCCACATAACCCAAACGCGGCTAAAATAGTATCTAAGAGGATGGTCTCCCGGGCTCGCGCATCCATTGCACGACGCTGGCGGAGACCATATTTTTATCCACGCGCAGAACACCCAACACGCGCAGACATAAGGAGCCATCATGAAAATCGGTCTGCTTACCTCCGGAGGCGACTGCCCCGGTCTCAACGCCGTTATCCGCGGCGCAGTTCTCAACGGTGTCAAGAAGTACGGCTACGAATTCGTCGGTTTTCGTGACGGGTGGCGTGGCGTAGTCGAAGGCGACTTCATGGACCTTCCGCGGCAGAAGGTACGCGGTTTGGCGTCCCGCGGCGGCACTATTATCGGCACCTCGCGCACCAACCCCTTTGATGGACCTAACGGCGGACCCGAAAACATCGAAATTATGATGGAACGCCACGGGATTGATGCCATTATTGCTATCGGCGGTGAAGGAACTCTTGCCGGTGCTAAGCGTCTGGCGGATGCGGGTCTGCCCGTCATCGGTGTCCCCAAGACCATTGATAACGATCTGCGCGCCACCGACTACACTTTCGGTTTTGACACCGCTGTTTCTATTGCGACCGAGGCTATGGACCGCATCCGCACTACCGGCGAATCGCATCACCGCTGCATGGTCGCCGAAGTGATGGGCCGCCACGTAGGCTGGATCGCCCTGCACTCCGGCATGGCTGCGGGCGCGCACGCTATTCTGATTCCCGAAGTCAAGGTTTCAATGGACGAAATCTGCCACTGGGTGAAAGAAGTACATGATCGCGGTCGTTCCCCGCTTGTCGTAGTTGCCGAGGGCTTTATTCCCGAAGGCTTTGACGAGGTTCTGGCGAATAAGGGCACGGAAAAGGACGGCCGCCCCCGCTTAGGCGGTATCGGTGAATACCTGACTCAGGAGATTGAGGAACGCACCGGAATCGAAACCCGCAACACTATTCTGGGCCATATTCAGCGCGGCGGCGCACCCACCGGCTACGACCGCGTGTTGGCGACCCGTCTGGGTATGGGCGCCGTCGATATGGTGCACGAAAAGAAGTGGGGCATGATGGTCTCGGTTCAGGGCACCGAAATCAAGTACGTTCCCCTTGAGGAGGCTCTGGACGGTCTCAAGGCGGTACCTCGCGAGCGCTGGGACGAGGCTGCGGTTCTCTTCGGCCGCTAAGGGTTCGGCGGTAGTCCGCCTATCACAGAACGCAACGGGTGCCCGGTCAGAGTATTTCTGGCCGGGCACCCGCGTTTTCTATGCTCACATGTTCATTAGCGCTTGAGGAAGTCTTGCCCCGCAAGGGATTTGCGGGCGATTTCGCCAGCCTCGGGAGAGACGATGAGGGTCTGTGCTGCGGCATATTCGGTCGCAGGAGCTGGGGCTTCATCGGTTGAAGCCTCACTGGTATCTACCGCACGCAGAGGTGCCGCAGGGTCTACGGCCCGCTTGATGACGGCAAGCGCTATGGGACCCGCCTCATGATGCAGCGCCACCGAGGTTATGCGCCCCACTGCACGGGGTTTACCCTCTACGAAGAGTTCGCTGCCCGCTGCGGGTAGGGTGTGCTCAGAGCCATCAAGGTCGAGAAAGACGAGGCGGCGCGGCGGATGCCCCAGGTTGTGCACACGCGCGACGGTTTCTTGTCCTTTGTAACATCCCTTCTCGAAGTGCACGGCAGTGCGGGTGTAGTCCAGCTCTTGCGGAATGGTTTTATTGTCGATTTCGGTGCCTGCGCGCGGGCGCCAGGCTTCGATGCGCAGCGCCTCCGCCGCCCAGACGCCCGCCAGCTGAGCGCCTTCCGTGAGGGTGGTGAGCTTATCGCGGGGAATAATGCTCAGGTACCGTTCGTAGTCGGTACCGGGATGCGCGTCAGGCGTTGCGCTGTAGTGGTAGCCGCCTTCGACGAGTGCCGTCCACGGGTCGCGCCAGATCAGGGCATCCGCAAAGACCGGATGTATAGCGCCCTGTTCCCCGCGCGGGTTCCGGGCGGTCTCAATGACGGCATAGTCGCCGCTCATATCCTCGATATCGACGCGAAGCATGAACTTCATGCGGTTCAGGTAGTCGGTCAGCGGCTCCGCCTGGTTACCCTCGACAATAAGCCAGAGCGCCTGCCCGTCCTCGACGGCGGCGGGTGCATATTCGATGCGTCCCTGCGGGGAGAGTAGTAAAAATTCGCGGCTGTCCCCCGGGTTCATGTCGGTCAAAATCTGGGATGTGAGGGAGGTGAGCCAGCTGGCGCGGTCGGGCCCCGAGACCCGCACGACACCAAGAGAGGAACGGTCCACAACTACGGGTTCCCCCGTTGTAGCTCCGCGATCGCGGGCTAGGGCGCGCTGTTCGGCGAGGGGGTTGCCGTAATGCGCCGCGATGCCCGCATCCGGACCGTCTGCGGCGAAGGCACCGTGCACCTGCATAAGGGGGCTGAGTGTGGATGTGTATTCGGGTGCATCAGCGGCGGTATTCTCGGCGGTGCTCATGATGTTCCTCTCGTGCTGTCTTTATCGTGAGTGGCGGTCAGGCGCTCTGTAAAGCCCGCATACCGCAGCGGAACGGCGGGTATGCGGGCTTTATTCTGCGTGGTATGGTCCTAGTTTTCGGCGGAGTCTTCTTCTGCGCCGTCATCGAGGGAACCGAACATGCCTGTACCCAGCGAATCGCCGCTCATGGAAGAGGTCTTGCGCAGTTCCGCCGAGGCGTGCTTATGCAGGTTGCCTTCCTGATCGGCGATCTCCCAGTCCCACATGAGGTTGCCGTTCACAAGCCCCCACAGACGCACGGATCCGGCGTAATCGTGCGAGATTTCGTCGCGCAGCAGGTTACCGGTCTGCATGCGCACAACCGGGCCCTTAATCATGCCTACGTAGTTCTCGCTGATGCCACCGGGGTGCGCGATGGTGGCGATCAGATTGAATCCGTCGTCTTCGTTGCGCAGAGTTTCTACCGATTCTGCATCGGCAAAAGCGGGGACGATATCTTTGGGTACCAACCCGAACCCGCCGTCGGCATCCGTGAGAGGACGGTCGATCTGCCAAAAACCGGTTTCGATGGTGATAGGGCGCAGCTTTTGCCCGTTATCATCGAGCAGGAAAGACTCGGCGCGGTATTCAAGGTACGGCAGGCCGTCTTGGGTAAAGTTGATAATCTGCCCGAAGGGAGTATTTTCTTGCCCTTCATACCACATGGTTCCGGTACCTTCCCAGGTACCCAGAAGCCATGCGAAGGGAACGAGCTCAGGGGTTAGGTTGGTTGGAATTTCAATTGCCATTCCCCTATTCTAGGGGTTTTCTGTGGCCAGCAGTTCAAAACGTGGGCTATTTCGCCATAGGCTGGGATGCACGAGAGCCGGGCATGCAAAAGCCCCCGGCACTGTCTGCGCACCCCGCCCGGGGTGCCTCAGCATTAACCGGGGGCACCGTGAGCCTTCCTCGGCTCAAAAAATTTTACGCTCTACTTCTGCCCTGCGAAGAGACCCTTAAGTACTGCGTATGCACCAACGGCGATGCATACCGAGATGAGAGCCATCAAACAGATGAAGAAGATCTCTAAGTACAAGATGTTGTCCATGCCTTAAAAATACCATAGATAGCTGAACTAAAGCACGGATCACGGCGCTCTCTCCTGGGTAAAAATAACTTTAACGCGCACCGCTGCTGCGTGTTTTAGCGCCGTTGAAGGTACTGTGCCCGAAGAGCACACAAAGGCATGAGTAAAATAGTACAAAACCGTGCGAGTAAGGATTGCAGATTCAGGAGGGTGTATGTACCGCATTGCGTTACTGAGCGATGCGCCACGAGCGCAAGAACTCATTCCTGCCCTCAGCCTGCTCAGCCACCGTGTAATCGAGCTTCCCCTCGATTCGCCCCTGAGTACTATCGGCACGGAACACGATATTGTTATTCTAGATGCGCGCCAAAATCTGCTCAAAGCACGCAATACCGCCCAGCTTTTGAAGACCGCGGGGATCACCATCCCGCTCATGATTGTCCTGACCGAGGGCGGAATGGCGGCTGTTTCCGCCTCGTGGCAGGTGGACGATATTGTGCTGGACCAGGCTTCGCCCTCCGAAATGGATGCTCGCCTGCGCCTGTTGGTTACGGCACCCGAGCTCAAAGATACAGACGATCGCAGCCAGCAGATTATCCGCATCGGCAATCTGGTCATTGATGCACAAACCTATTCGGCGCATCTGAACGGAGCGGCACTCAACCTGACCTTCAAGGAATTTGAGCTTTTGAAGTTTGTGGCTCAGCATCCCGGGCGAGTATTTTCGCGGGCGCAGCTACTCTCGGAGGTCTGGGGCTACGATTCATACTATGGCGGCACGCGCACGGTCGATGTACACGTTCGCCGGCTGCGTTCAAAGCTCGGTTCTGAGCACGAACAGATGATTACCACGGTGCGTAACGTGGGGTATTCGTTCCACGCGCAGAATACCCATCACGACCCTTCTGCCGAAGACTAACGGCGCGGCGAAATACTTTTCTTTTTCTGGTGCGCCGAAGATTGCGCTTATTGCATCAAACCGGTTCAAACGCAGGCTTTCACCCGGTAAAGTTAAACAGTAGGCAATGTGAAAGAAGGCGAGAATGGCGGCATCACCCGAAAACTTCACCCTCGACTCTGGGCACTACGAAAATATGCCCCTCAATGCTGAGCTTCTAGAGCATTTCACGCAGTTCGCACGTGCCGTACAGAAGCACGACGGTACCCCGGCTTTCTCCGAACAAACTCTGGTGGAGCTCTCGAAAGCGGTGCGCGGTGAGAGTCTGGTTAAACCGCAAGTTTTCGCGTTCACTTCGGCCGCCGATAATCCCGAGTTACAGGCTGTGCTCGTTGCCGTTCCCTCCCCCGAAGACTCCAACGAGCCCGGTGTACTTGAGGCAGCCGTTCACCCGCAGATGCGCGGGCAGGGGCTCGGTTCTGCCTTCTTCACTCGCGTTATTGAGGATTTAGGAAGCGAGGCCACCAACTACAATCTCTGGGTACACGGAAGCGCAACCGACACCGGTATTGAGAGTCCCGCCAATGAGCTCGCCGAAGCCGCAGGTTTCACCCCGGTACGCGTGCTGTACAAAATGGTACTTCCGCTTGACGAGCAAACCCGTGAGAATCTTGCCGAGCTCTCGGATGCGCGCACCCTGCCCGATTCGCTTGAGTTGCGCACCTTCACCCCCGCCGACGAAAATCCCTGGCTTCGCGTTAACGCGGAAGCCTTCGCCGAGCACCCCGAACAAGGTCGCCTGACTCTCGCGGATTTACGCGAACGCACCGGCAGCGACTGGTTCCGCCCGGAGGGGTTCTTTCTCATCTCCGAGCGGGAAGATCCGCATAATATTGCGGCGTTTACGTGGACAAAGATTCCCACCGCTCAGACCGAGCCGGGGCAGCCGCTCGACGATCTGGTGCCTGCGGGTGAGATTTATGTGGTGGGGGTCAGTCCAAACGCCCAGGGCGGCGGTCTGGGGCGCACCGTGACCCTGCGTGCCCTGGCGTATTTGGCGCTTGCATCCGACGAAAACGGCGAGCCTCTGCACGCAATCGAACTGTATGTGGACGCCGATAATGCCCCTGCGTTGAAGCTCTATGAATCGTTAGGGTTCGCAGTTGCGACCGTGGATCGCATGTACGCCCCCGAACGCGGCTCCGGCAAGAGTTCGTCTAACGGTGTGGATGCGGGCGTGCTCTCCGCTGTTACCACGGCGGTTATCTCGACCGGCAGCATCTAGCGTTTATTCGGGGTGGGACGCGGGTTCTTTACCGGCTCATACCCATACCGAACGTTCTTTCTGCGTTGTGCTCGATGACGAGCGGCGCATCGTAAACTTAGTCCCTCAACATAGTAAGGAATAGCCTGTGGCACCCCACCCGCATACCAAAAAGAATACCGAACCGGCACCGATGACCGGGTTGATTCACATCGGAAACGATATCTCGAAGATTGAGCGTGCCGATACCCGTGCCGACCGCATTGAGGCGGGAGAAAAACTCGATCTACCCAATATCGAAGGCGATTTTGGCGCCGAGCGTTTTCTCGACCGTGAAAGCAGCTGGCTCGATTTTAATTCCCGGGTGCTGGAGCTTGCCGAAGACCCTGATTTATACCTGCTGGAGCGCCTGAATTTTCTTTCTATCGTGGCCTCAAACCTTGACGAGTTCTTTATGGTGCGCGTGGCGGGGCTTAAACGCCGCATCGCTACCGGACTGGCGGTGCCTTCCGCCGCAGGGTTGAGCCCTGACGAACAGATGGAGGCGATCTCGACCGCCGCTCACAGCCTGCAGAAGCGCCACGCCCAGGTATTCCACGAGCAGATACTTCCCGAGCTGAAAAAACAGAACATTCATATTGTGGGCTGGGATGACTTGGATGCAGACGCTAAAACCCGTTTGCGCCAAGAATTCCTGCGCGATATTTTCCCGATTCTCACACCGCTCGCGGTAGACCCGGCGCACCCCTTCCCCTATATTTCAGGGCTTTCGCTGAACCTTGCGGTGCTGGTTCGTAACCCGCAGACCGGCAAGGAACTTTTCGCGCGTGTGAAGGTGCCCGATCAGCTTGACCGCATGATTTCGGTGGATGGTCCCCGCGCCGCCAACACGACTGGCAAGGAATCCCGCTATATTCCGCTAGAGGTTATCATTGCCGAGCACCTTGACACGCTCTTCCCCGGCATGGAGGTTGTTGAGCACCATGTCTTCCGCGTAACCCGTAACGAAGACCTTGAGGTTGAAGAGGACGATGCCGAGAACCTGCTGCAGGCCCTCGAAAAGGAGCTGCTGCGCCGACGTTTCGGTCCGCCCGTGCGTCTTGAGGTTGAAGATACGATCAACCCCACGATCCTCGACCTGCTTATTTCTGAGCTCAATATCGACGACTCCGAAGTATACAAGCTCCCTGCGCCACTGGATTTGCGCGGTATGGGCGCGATCGTGCGCGCCAACCGTCCCGCCCTGCACTACCCCAAGCATATTGCGCATACCTCCCGCTGGCTTAACGCCGCCGAAACCGCCAAAGAGGCGGATGTGTTCGCCGCAACCCGCGATCACGATGTGCTTCTGCACCACCCCTACGATTCCTTCGCCACCAGTGTGCAAGCGTTTCTTGCGCAAGCGGCGGCCGACCCGAAGGTACAGGCTATCAAGCAGACCCTCTACCGTACCAGCGGCGACTCCCCCATTGTCGATGCGCTGATCGAAGCCGCTGAGACAGGCAAACAGGTTGTCGCACTCGTTGAGATTAAGGCACGGTTCGACGAGGAAGCTAATATCTCCTGGGCGCGCAAACTCGAACGCGCGGGCGTGCACGTGGTCTACGGTCTGGTCGGACTGAAAACCCACTGCAAGCTCTCCTTGGTAGTGCGCCGCGAAGGCAACCAGCTGCGCCGTTACGCGCACATCGGCACCGGCAACTATCACCCTTCCACCGCGCGGTTCTACGAAGACCTCGGCATTATCACCTGTGACGAGCAGATTTGTGAGGACGTCTCGCGCCTGTTCAACCAGCTCTCCGGGTACGCACCGAAAACCACTTACAAATCGCTACTCGTCGCCCCGCGTTCGCTGCGCAGCGGGCTCATCGAGTGCATCAACCGCGAAATTGAGAATCATAAGGCGGGTAAGGAGGCGCGCATCCAGATCAAGTGCAACTCTATGGTGGACGAGGCGATTATCGACTCCCTCTACCGCGCCTCTCAGGCCGGAGTTCCCGTCGATGTGGTCGTGCGCGGTATTTGCGCCCTGCGCCCCGGTGTGCCCGGACTCAGCGAGAATATCCGGGTGCGTTCGGTACTTGGGCGCTTCCTGGAGCACTCGCGTATCTTCGCGTTTGAGAACGCGGGTGAGCCCATCGTCTATATCGGGTCTGCCGATATGATGCACCGCAACCTCGACCGCCGCATTGAGGCGCTCGTAAGGGTCAAAGACCCCCGCCATATCAAGTACCTGCTCGATATGTTCACGGTCTACATGAGCGATGACTCCCGCACCTGGCATCTCTCGGGCGATGGCACGTGGAAGCGTTTCGATACTGATGCCGACGGCAACCCGCTGCGCGATGTGCAGTCCTATTACCTGCGCTCGCGCTCTCGGAAGAACCACGACAAGATTTAGCGGTTTTCCCTTTCCGTAACTTCTGTATGCAGGTGGCTTTCAGACCGAAAAGTAGCACTATGTGAATTTTCGGTCTGAAAGCCACACTATATGCCCATAATTGCGCTCCACAGGGTGCCAAGCCACGTAACATTCGGATTTTTACTACGAAGGTGAACACAAGGTTACGGGACGGTGACGGCTTTGAAGATTTTTCCCCTAGAATGGGAGTACACCGCATCATCACTACCAGCTCGTAGAGGATCCCGTGACCACCGAATCAACGTACTATTCCGCCCACGTATACGATAATTCACTCGCCATCACCCGCACCCGCGAAAACACAGCGCCTGTCGTTGCCGCAGGTGCCCTTGTCTGGCGCTTGCACGGGGAAAAACTTGAGGTGCTCATGATTCACCGGCCCCGCTATAACGACTGGTCTTGGCCCAAAGGCAAACAGGATGCGGGCGAATCACTCGTTGAAACCGCCATTCGTGAGGTAGGCGAAGAAGTCACCCTCAGAATAACCCTCGGCGTGCCGCTGGCGGTCACTAACTATATGGTCTCGGGGCGCCCCAAGGATGTGTTCTACTGGGCCGCGCAGCTGCCCGTGGGGGAGCATCCCCGCGCTGACGAAGGCGAAGTTGACGAAATCCGCTGGGTGACTCCCAAAGAGGCACGCAAGCTCCTGAGCAACAGCACCGATCACGAACCTTTGGATGCGCTCGTTGCTCACCATAAAGCCGGTACTCTACACACTCGCCCGGTCGTCATTATGCGGCATGCCAAGGCAAAACCGCGGTCTAACTGGACTGCCGCCGACGACGAGCGTCCGCTCGCGGGAACCGGTAAACGCCAGGCGCTTGCGCATAGCCGCCTGTTGGAGGCATACTCCCCCACCCGTTTGCTTTCGTCTCCGTGGCTGCGGTGCATGCAGACCGTGGCGCCCTATGCGAACGACCATGCGATCGCGATCAAAGAGAAGAAGTCCCTCTCGGAGAGCGGCGCGGCAGGGCATCCTAAACGCACGGCAAAAGTGACCGAATCGCTGTTCGTGAAGGAAGTTCCTTCACTGCTGTGCACACACCGCCCCGTGCTCCCGTTGGTTTTCAAGGCTCTTAAGGGGCACCTCATGAAGGGCTCGGCGAAAATTCTTCCCGCCGAAGACCCCTATATGGAGCCAGGGGATGCGGTAGTCCTGCAGGTCTCAGCCGCCGAGCACGGTGGTATCGTCTCGGTTGAGACCATCCGCCCGGTTATTGATTAGTACCAGAACTTTCGCGATCCATGTGCATGGAAGTGCGCGAGTTTTGAGCCCCTCGAAAACTTTCGAGGGGCTCGAAGTATTCCAGATGACTAGACAGGCTCATGCAACGCCTCTAGCCCCTACAGGATGTGCTCATATTGGGGGTTCACATCTGGTAACATAAGTTGAGCTTCAACCTTTCACTTAGGTTCAGCATAGTTTCCAGCCACGCATCACGGAAGATACATAAACTATGGGCGAATACGACAACATGCACGTTCTAGAGCGTGATGTTGAGTTCGATTTTAATCATGCCGATATTCTGCTCAGTATATTCAGGTATTTAAAAAGAAAGTTAGAAATACAGCTTCCGGAACGACAGCGGTATATTGGCATAGCCCAACGTGAGTTTAAAGGACATTTTGCACGAGTTTTTGATCAAAACTGCAAATATTCCATCTCTGAATGTAAAAACCTGATTACAGCCTTAGGCGATGCCGCCGCCGACCTGCAGAAATATACTGATGCCGCACACCAAGAAAATGAGAATCGTAAAAAATTCCGTGAGGCTATGGCACATTGGGAGGAAGAAAAGAAGAAGATCAGAGATAACATTGAAAATGATAATCGCAATACATTTATAAGTTTTCAGAAAGATCCCGCTGCCTATTACCCTCCCCGACCACAGCCTAATCTAGATAGCGAAGGTCCCAAGTTCGACGAACGCGCCCCGATTATCAAATCCCGTAATACGGGCAGAAATGCAGAGGTTATCGGGCGCAACCGTA
Organism: Rothia sp. HMSC036D11; assembly: GCF_001814205.1. Taxonomy (NCBI): domain Bacteria; kingdom Bacillati; phylum Actinomycetota; class Actinomycetes; order Micrococcales; family Micrococcaceae; genus Rothia; species Rothia sp. HMSC036D11. The sequence continues at coordinate 7,226 of NZ_KV815312.1, read as the reverse complement.
CGCATCGCGCCGAAAAGAGGGCTCGGGATGCCGCCCAGGATGCTACCGAGACTACATCGGCTATTCCCGGCAACATCGTGAAATTTGCGCAGAAGAACTCCACATTAGATCAAAGAATTGCCGAGCTTTACTCCAATATCACCAAATGCTATAGCTCTTTTGTTGAGCATACGTCATGGGGGTTTTTTGATGCCGTAAGCCTTTTTAACTCGCTAGCAAAATGGGTTGATGCCAACCAATCTGATGTTCGTTGGATTCTCACTGTTGCGGAAGCTTTCGCGACGGCTGGTTCTCAAGGAATGTTAGGTCCTATTTATTCTGAAGCAGATTTTTTGGATTATCCGCAGTACCTTAATACGGGGTATATTCGGAATTATCTGAAGGAACAGAAAATTTCTACGGATCGTCCGAGTATTGATGTTTCTCGTGCGACAATAACCGGCGCTGTATACTCAGCGGGATATGCGCTTGATCCCGTAAATGTTGCCACAGGGAATTTCATTGAGCATGAGTGTGATCTCTCCTTCGAGCACGCTCCTGCGGCATCGCTCATCAAGCTTGAACGTATGTACAACAGCGTTGCCGTTACCTATCCTGAAGAAGCTCCTTCGGGTATCTTTGGTTTCGGTTGGTCTTCTACGCTTGATACTCAGCTTACGTTGAGTAACACGGGCGCTGTATGGCACACGCCTGATGGTCGGGCTCTCACGTTCCCTCGCATGGGTGACGGTTTTGGTCGTGTTCCTTCCGAATCGTATTGGCTTAGCAAAACTGTTCCCGGCGACGAGCTTTACAGCTATGTTTCCACAGCGACGACGAAGGCAATCAAGACGGCAGAGAACGCTGGGCGCAAGGTCAGCGCACCTACTACACCCGCATATTATTGGGTTGTTTACAATTCCAAGCATGTTCGACACTTCTACGATCCTTCTGGTGCCTGGACAGGCGTCATGGAGGGGCATTATGCAACCTTAACGCTGCCTCTTTACTCTTCGGATTCCGCAACGGGTGCGTTAGAGCTAACTGACATCATTCACCCGGCCTCAGGTCGAGGTCTTCAGATACGCTATGGCTGCTCACCCCGTGATAACCGTATTCGCCCTGAATCTGCCAGCACCTATCTCATAGATCATGATGTGCAGATACTTGATACCGTCACCTACATTTACGACGATGATGATCTGCTAGCAGCGGTTAACCGTCCTGACGGTATTCGTCGTTACACCCATAACGCTAAGCGCCTTATTGAAGAAGTCTGGGATGTGAACGGCCACCGTGAAGTCACTAATACATATGACGGCCAAGGACGTGTGGTCCACCAGCTGACAGAACATTCCCGTGAAGTGTCTTTCGTCTATGCTCCGGGCATTATGACGATTATTGCTGATGCGATAACCGGCGACAGCTCTAATATTTGGCGCTCTGATGAACGCGGACGTCTTAGCTCTATGACGGCTGCTGATGGCAGCCGCCAAGTCATGCGCTACGATAAATTCGGCAACCGCATCAGCGTCACTGAACGCGATGGCTCTACGATAAGCCGTTCCTACGACTCTCACAGTCGTTTAGCGAAACAGCTTACCCCCGAGGGCGCACTGTCTAAGTACACCTGGGACGAACATAACCGCCTGCTCACGACCTCTGTATGTGATTTCCGTGATCGGCTCAACCCCGGTGATCCCGTGGTAGTGTCATATACCTACGAATCAACAGGTGCAAACCCAAACCCCATCACTATGACTGATGGGAATGGGCATACTACAGAATATAGCTGGGATGAGTACGGCAACCTTCTAAGCGTTACTGACCCCACCGGTGCACGTACCACATACACCTATAACGCACGTCAAGAACTGATCAGCATAACAAACGGTGTTGGCGATACAGTCCATCTAGAGTACGACAAACACGGTCGAATAGTGCAGGTTAGGGATGCTCTAGGCCACGTAACCTCTACTCATTGGAACTCCGCCGGGCAACTCGCCTCAGTCACGGATGCTGCCGGTTCACGCTGGTCTCTCACGTACCCTGAGCTTGCTCCCGAAGAACTGGATATTCCTGCTTTTGTGCGCCAAAACCTTACGTCAAGCGACACTCACCGTTTATACAATACATCGCGCCCTATAGGTCAGCTGCCCGCTTCTTTGACAGATCCTTACGGTCATGTCACGCACTTTGAATACAATAACGGCAACCAGCTCACCGCTGTCACGGATCCACTGGGGCGTACCAACCGCGCAGTATTTGATGCCTGGGGCAACATGATCAAGACTATTAATGCCCTCGGTGCCGTAACCAACTATGAATACGATGGCTTGTCACAACTTATTGCGGTGACAGATCCTCTGGGTGCCCGGAGTGAGTTTGACTACGACTTGGCTGGCGAAATCAGCCAGATTACGGATGCTACTGGCGTTGTTACACATCGCGCTGTAGACCGTAGAACGGGCAAAGAAACTACGTCCTCCGGCGGAATACTCGGATCTTCATTCCGTCACGTCGATTATCTGGGACGGGTGATTGTTGAGGGCGAGAATAATACCCAAAATTTCGCCTCTTCGCAGCCGGTTAGACGTGCATCTCAAAACTCAAAGTCACCGAGTGCATCCCCAAGAAACAGCGAAACTGTTACCGAGTTTACAACCTATGATGCCACAGGCAATCCTGTTGAAACTCTTGATGCTCATGGCGGACTCACCCGCCGCACCTACGATGCGGCAAACCGGCTGATACGCGAGGTATCTGCGGCGGGACGTACCCAAACATTCGACTATGATCAAGCTGGGCGTCTGCGGCGTATGGGCGTGGGGCTAAGCGTGCCCGAGCAGAAGCCGGCAGTGAGCGAGAACGTGGAGTGGGAAGAACCTACCGCTTGGGCGTACACAACGCTAACCTACGACGCCGCATCTCGAATTATTGCCCGAACCTATCCTGACGGCACAACTGAACATACGACGTACGATGCCCTTGGCCGGATCGTACGGGTGCAGCATGGGGCTCGCACGGCAACGTATGCATACGACCGGTGCTCACGCCTGATCCGCATGAGTGATAACAGCGCTGGTAACCGCAGATTCATCTATGATGCAGCCGGTCAGCTAGTGACTGCTGTAGATGCCTTAGGGTATCGCACCCATTTCGAGTATGACGCTGCTGGGCAGATGGTGCGCACCCTGGATGCGACCGGCCAGGTCACCACGTATATTTATGACGCCGCAGGTCAGCTTATCCGCACCGTTAAGGGCGCGGGTTCTACGGCAGAGATAACATCTACATACACCTACGATGCCGCAGGTCGTCTGCTGTCTGAAAATAATGGTGAGCGAACCCGTGCATACTCCTACGACTATCAGGGTGGCGGTCTGCTTGCGTCTTTGAGCGTCAATGGTGTGTGCGCGGCGGAGTATTCGTACTCCCCCGGAGTATCATCTGTTGGTCATCGAACCGTGACGGTGCGTGACTACGCCTCAGCTTCTGCACTCAGGGACCGCGATTCTTCCGCCTTTGCGGGTACCGAAAAGCCGTACCTTGAGCATCGTTTTGTCTATGATTCCTCCGACCGTCTGATTTCTCGCAGCCGTTCAGGATTCCTAAGATCGGACGAGCAAAGCAACGCTCATGCAGACGATGATATACACGAGCGTCTTCACGCTTTGAATACCTTTATCAAAACCGGCGCATATACGCTGACGTACTCGTATGATGCCGATGGTTATCTGATCACGTCAGTAACCCCTTACGCAAAATCTACACGCACCGTAGATGGCGCCGGTCGAACGGTAGCTGTAACAACACACGCCACGGGACAGCCCGCTCACGACGTTATCTCTTCAGTATTCTCCTACGATCCTCTGGGACGTCTCACGCGGATTCGGGTGGGAGATATGGTGTCTTCCTGGACGCACGAGCGCACTACCGGGCTAATCTCAGACTATGTGCGGGAACAGGCGCTCACCGATGTCCGAGGGTTTGAAGAATCAAAGGTTCTTGAACGCACACAAGTAATCCGTGACCATAACGGCCGCGTGATTGGGTTGGACTCAACGGGATCTGATACTTCACAGGATGGTCTTGTTCTGTACTCCTATGACGATGCCGGGCAGCTTGTGGGCGCCCGTTCAGCATCCCACGTGTGGGAGTGGGAGTACACAGCCGGAGTCATGATGCGCGAGCGCGTCTTTGCTCTCGATAGTTCTAACGGATCTGAACGCTCGGCTGCAGGCTCTCGTGTTCTGGAGGGTGAGCGTATCTTCACCCATAACGAAGCGAACCAGTTAGTCGCCGTTGAGGCTCGCGCATACGCAGGTGCACGAGGCGACGCTGGGGAGCTTGCCGCTCATACCATCACGGATTACTCCTACAATCTGGCAGGCGAACGTAGTGGTGAAGTCACGACCGATAAGCTCACCGGCACCTCATACTCTCGCGAATATAGCTGGGGTGCCTACGGCGGCCTGACATCGGTAACAGACTCTGTTTCCTCACGTGTAGGTATTTCACGCACTTCACTGATTTCTGATGCGGTGGGTGAGGTATCCGCTGTTTCTGATGGTGAGGGCATTACAGTGCCTCTCATGTGGGATGCCAGGTCGGATATTCCGCATCTTCTGGGTGCTGGGGCAACGAGCGCACCCAGCTCTGACGGCGGCTTTTCGCAGGCGGGTATACCCGGCGGAATGATGCCTTGGCATACCCTCAACGTCCCCGGATTGACCGGCAGCACCTTCGATTCGGCATTAGGTAGCACACCCGGGCTGCCGACAGACTGGGGCGTACCTTCTGCAAGCGCTACCCCGGTGCCCGGGCTGCCCACCGGTTTCGAGTTCACGGGTGCAGGGTCGCTACGCGTAGCCGGTCTAGATATGCTAGGCGCTCGCGTCTATGACAGCCCTTCACGTCGTTTCCTCTCAACAGACCCGAAGGCCGCAATAGCTGGTTCATCCTGGTTTGCTGACGTTTACGCATATGCAGGCAATAATCCGCTGGAGTATGTGGACCCTCGGGGTGAGCGCCCCATGACGGTTGCAGATTACCGTAAGTATCAGAGCCAAGAAGGCGAACGTTTCATGCAGCAGAGTCTGCGCCTTCTGGCTCTTGTAGGTGTTATTGGTTCCCTGTTCATAGCGCCGACAAGTATCCTCTTGGCCGGCGGTGTTGGTTTTATTTCTGGTGCCGCCAACGGTGCCGCTGATGGCATGGATTTCCACACCCCCGACGGCAATATCGACTGGGATAAAGTGCAGGCTTACGCCCTTCAGGAAGGCGGGAAAGAAGCACTCACAGCCGCACTCATAGGGCTGCTCTTCAAAGCCGGGCCGCCCGTAGCACGCGCCACCGGCAACCAGGCGATGAAAGTCCCCGTTATCTCCAGAACGGTTGATCGGGTTAAGACGTCCCCTGTTGTCATTAAAACCCAAAACACCGTTAATGCCGTCAAAACCCGCATCAACGGAATCCAAGACCGCATTGCCACATGGACGCGCACCAGCCTGCTGGGCATCGAGCACGTAGTGCCCAAAGTGCACCCCACGCCGCACAATAGCCCACATCAGATAGACATACCCAACGGTCCCAAACCTACCCATACCGGATCTCTCGATCACAGGACATCAGGAACAGTACACGAACCCAATGTGCAGCTGAAACCTGTGGAGGAACCGAAGGTTGAGAACCTGCCTCCGGCAAAAGGTGTGGCGGCTGACAGGCATGTATCTTGGGCGGAGCATCCTCCGGGTTCTAAGCTGCAAAATGGTGATCAGACGGCCACATATCTCGCTGGTGATGACTTCAAAAAGACTCTTGTGAAGAATACTAAGGACAGCTCTCGGTATGTACCTGCTGAAGAGCCTGGAACGTACAACGTGTACGGGGTTGATAAGGCTCGCGAACTGCGAGAAGAGTACTTTAAAACGACTAAAGGACAAGGATCTTCTGCTGACTTATCGAAAGGTAGGCCTGAATTTGCCCTGTGGCGTCCTGAAGTTAGTGAGCCTAATCTAGACACAGCGATGACTGGTTTTAGGAATGTTACCCGACATGGTAATACGGTTGAGGCTCAGGTTGGTTCCCATAAATTTATGGTGACTAATCTGGATGAGTATACTGGGACGATCCCTGATGATGTGGTTCCAACGGCTAAATCTCTTTATGAAGATGGGAAAGTGTACTGGAAAAATAAGGATCATAAGCCTGAGGGTTTTGGGAATGTGCCGGATCCTCTGCCTTTTGATAATAAGGAAGCTCGTATCCTTCCTATGCGTGATTCTGCTGGGAATGAGATAGAGTATACGAAATACAAGGTTAGGAGGCGGTCACGTGTTCCTAACCAGATAAATGCTGCTGGTGAAGAGCGTTTAATTGTGGGTTCAGATGGGAGTATGTATTACACTCCTGATCACTATAAGACCTTTGTACGAATTTTCTAAAGGAGATCATGATGACTTACGAAAAAAAATATAAGGATGAGTTTATTGTTCCGGTGTTCACTTACGAGAGCGGGTACTGGGAGAAAATCATGAAGCCTC
>NZ_KV815312.1:0-602 GCF_001814205.1 Rothia sp. HMSC036D11 | reverse complement strand
TATGGGGCTGAGTTCATGCTTCAGCTAATCGAACGTATAGTTCATCATTATTCCAGGCTACGTGGAAATATCTATGAAGAGTTTCCTGTGGTGGTAGGGTATGGTGTTGGTCTTCCCACCTCATATATTCCACAGTTTGAGGAGCTGATGGGTGCGGAAAATGTGATGATTGCCGGTGAGGGCGTGCGATACCCCTGGTCTGATTTCGAGGAAGAACAGCGAAGGAATTTCCCGAACGGAGCCCCAGATCCTCTATACGATAAAGAAGGGGTAGTCTACGGATTCACCAATGACTATGATGACGCGACAGGAGTTTTTGTGGAGGATCCTCGGTATTATCCTGAGTCACCGTTTTATGACCCTGTTCTTGCCTCAAAGGTACACCTGGTGCATAGTGAATTTGACGAGCCAGACCCTTCTATATAAACACTATGCAGTATATACGCGAATATAAGGATGACTTCATTGTTCCGGTGTTCACTCAGGAGAATGGATATTGGGAGCAGGTAATGAAACCTCGCTTGCAGCAGCAGGGGTGGTATATCGCTGAAATAGATTGTTCTGGGACAGAGGATATTGAGGATTGCGGCACAAGGCTTCTA
>NZ_KV815311.1:0-6547 GCF_001814205.1 Rothia sp. HMSC036D11 | reverse complement strand
GGCGCATAAGACACAGAAAACAACCAAGTTTTCATATAAAAAGCTTCCCTCGGCCAAACACCAGGTGTTACTCATGGTGAAGCCCGAGGGAAGCTTTTTAGCTCCCTACAAGCAGCTCTAGACACACTCGTGTTCATACCCAAATGGGCGTACACCATTTATTCAACGTTATCCCGGTAACCTAATACCCGTTTATTTCTTCCGAAGGAGTATCTTCCAATGGGTGACCAGCCAGATCGCAACAGCCCTCACTATGCCAACCGTAATGATGTAGAGTTTGATGATGCTACGTCAGATGCTCTCGCGAGTGCGTGCCGAAACGCCGCGCGCGACCTTCGGGATAAAGTGCCTGGTCAAAGAACCAAAGCAGATACAGCTATGGTCGAGTTCAAAGGGTACTTCTCAAAACTCTATGACAATAACATCAACACTGCCGTTGATAATGGTAAAGATATTGCCACTGTTCTTGACCAGCTTGCCAAAGTGGTAGACAACCTCAAAGAGGCCGCTCATAAAGAACAAAAAATTCGTGAAGACGCCCGGCATTATGAAGATGATTGGTTCGGACTTCGCAAAAGCTGGGATGATTTCTGGGGTTCCGCTCCAAAACTTCCAGACCCCTATATTCCAGACACCACGATTGATACTACCCAGGTTGGTCAACGTGAGCACCCCACCCCGGGCGCTCCCGGAGGTGGATCGGGTTCTACAAGTGGCACCTCTTCAGCAAAGCCATCAGATTTGCGAGAAAGCGCAAAAACCTCACATCAGCTGTTCGTGGATTTCCGTAATGTCCCCGGCGATATTCGTGCTAAAGCCGCTAATTTTAAAGAAAAATGTAAGTGGGGCACCATCGACTGCGAAAATCTTCTGACGACTTTCGACAAATGGAACAACGCCAATGACCAAGAAGATAAATGGGCAACCACAATCGCAGATGAGTTCGCTAAAGCAGGCAGTGAAAACACCGTTAACACGGTTTCTAACGCCGCGCTCCAGGCTGCCCTCGATAATAAATCCATCAAAAGCAGCCGCGAAGATCTCAAGGTTCCCGCGCCATCCGTCGTAGGTCAGCCTACCTCCAGCGGCTATGCGAATGACCCGGTCAACGTTGCGACCGGTAACTTTATCGAAGAGGAAATCGATATTGCGTTTAGCAACCTCGCTTCCTCGTGTGCCGTCACGCGCATGTACAACAGTTTGGCTGTGCACGGTAATGGCGATGATTTGCCACCGTTGGCTGGGGTTTTCGGTCCGGGCTGGTCTTCTAACCTTGATACGGTCCTGAATTTCTCTGATGAAGGCGCTACCTGGATTATGCCGGACGGCCGTCACCTGTTCTTTGCCCGCGCTGGTGAGGGTTTTGCGCGAGTTGAGACCGATCCCTACTGGCTTACTCGCACTGGTGCCAGCGAAATCGCCACCACACCTATGGGGCGTTTCATCCTGGAAACCTGTGCTCTGAGCACTGAAGCTGACCTGTATATCATCTCTGATAACCAAGGTCACCTGTGGTTCTTCACTCTCACCGGTGCATGGCTTGGCTCCACGGGTGGAGAAGGCACCACTTTGGCGGTCACGCGCGCTGCTGACGGGCTCATTTCCTCCCTGGTACATGAGCTGAACCGTTCTATCATGTTTGACTATGTGGATGGGCTCGTCGCGGTAGCACGAACCTCGGCAGGGGAACGTGTCGAATACGCCTACGCCCCCGCAGGCAGTACCGCTGCCGGGCACCTGGTATCCATAACCAGCGGTGCAGGAACACGCACCTACGAACACGATGACAATGCGCTAATCCACCGCGTGATTGCTGCAGATGGCACCGTCGAGGTGACCAACACCTATGATGAGTCTGCCCGAATTGCACATCAGCATACCGAGTACGGTCGTGATGTGCGGTACTTGTACCTTGACGGCGGAGTGACCGAAGTTGCTGATGAAGACGGATCCCAAGCCAATGTGTGGATTAGCGATGACAGCGGCCGCCTAACCGCAATTATTGACGCTGACGGTGGGCGCACATCCTTCGGGTACGACCGGTTCAGCAACCGTATTCGGGTGATTGACCGTGATGGTTCTCGTACAACCCGCATCAGCGACAGCCGCGGACGTATTACCCGCGATGTTACCCCAGAGGGTCAAGATACCCGCTACGCTTACGATGAGTACGATCGCGTGACGGCGGTATCTATATCGGCGTTTGAAACGGACCCGAAGAAACGCTATGAAGCCACCCAGGCGCGCCGCAATGCAGCGGATGCTGAGGCTGATACCGGTGAGGTCACTCCGATCTCAACGGTTACTTACGAGTACGCTAACGCTTGGGATCACAATCCCTCCCGCGTTGTCGATGCGTTGGGCGGGGTCACCGAACTAAATTGGGAGGGTGGCTTGCTGACCTCCCTGACCGGCCCCGAAGGGGTCAGCATGACTCTGAATTATGACGAGTTTGGTAACCTGACCAGCTTTGCCGACCAAGAGGGCAACACAACCTCGTTCACCTATACCGCTGCCGGGCACCTCGCTCAGGTTACTACTCCGCTAGGGCTCACAACCTCGTTCACCCATGACGCGGCTGGCAATATTACCGGGCGGCAAGACCCTGACGGTTCCCGCTGGAAGTTCGAGTACACCGCTGGTCGTCGTTTGGTCGCAGTCATTGACCCCTCTGGTGCACGCACGGGCTATGAGTACGGGCCCAGCGGTGATATGACTGCGGTTATCGATCCGCTCGGTCGCCGTACCGAACGCACCTTTGATGAAAACGGAAACGTCGCCACAGTAACTCTGCCCAATGGGGGCGTGTTCTCGTATGTGTGGGATGGACTCTCACGGCTTATTCGTACGGTTGATCCAGCCGGTGGTCATTGGGAGAACACCTATGATGCCGCCAGCGTGCTCACGAAAATGACGGACCCGACCGGGGTACGCGTGCGTACTCAGGCAGATCGCAAGAGCGGCAGCGTTACCAGCTGGGACGGCACCGACGGCGTACGGGTTAAGTTTGACCATCTTGGCCGCCCCGTTGCGCGTGAAGAAATTTTCTCCCCGACTGAGGCAGCCCAGGAAGCTCCTAAAGCACGGGCAGAAAAAACCGATACCCCCGAGTCAGCTGCCGAGCTGGTGGTTTACGATCCGGCCGGTAATCCGGTGGAAATCCTGGATGCTGAAGGTGGTCTGACCCGGTACGAATACAACCTCGCCTCCCAGCTTGTGCGTCAGATTTCGCCTGCGGGGCGTATTACCGCATACACGTATAACAGCTGTGGGCGTTTAGATTCTGTTACTGAGGGCGCTGAAACCGCCGAGGCCGTTACAACTCGGTATTCCTATGATGCCGACGGGCGCCTGACCGAGCGGAATCTGCCCGGTATGAGCGAGAAGATTACGTATGACGCAAACTCGCGGGTTATCTCGGTTATTGGCGGTTCTGGCGGGGATGTGTTCTACACGTATGATGCGTGTGGACGTGTGCGCAGCATTCGAGATGCCGCCTGGGGTACCCGCAAGTTTAGCTATGATGCCGCCGGGCAGGTCACCGAAGTCACCAATGGTCTTGGCGGTGTTACCCGGTATACCTACGATGAGGCTGGCAATGTCACGAAGGTGACGGATCCTGCTGGGCGTATCACCACCTATGAGTACGATGTGCTCGGGAACATGGTGAAGACGATGGATCCTGCCGGCGCTATAACCTTGTATGAGTACGATGCTGCTGGTCGTGTATTGCGTGTAGTTGATGCAGCCCAGAAGGTACATGCGTGGGGCTACGACAGCTCTGGTGCGGCATGTGCGTATTCGGTGGATGGTACCGAACAGCTGCGGGTAGATCGTGATAACCGTACCCGGTCGGTGACGGTGACTGACTATGCCGCCAGTATTCCTGCTGATGACCGTGACGGAAGCCTGCCGTGGGTGTCTCGGTACGAGTTGGATAGGCTCGGACGTATCACCGCGGTAGCACGCTCGTGGGGCGAGTCCCAGTCTGCCGCTTCCGGTAGTGGTGCGTATGAGCTGTCGTATGCGTATGATGCCGACGGTTACCGCACTGGGTTTACCAGTCCGTATGGCGCACTGGCCTACACGCGGAACGCGGTGGGGAATATTAGTGCTATCACGAATACTGATACGGGTGAGCAGTCTTCGCTCAGTTATGATGCCGCCGGTGCGCTCATCCGGGCGCAGGTAGCCGATACGGTGCGCTCGTGGACCTATGACGGTCACGGCGCGATAACGGGGTACACCGAAACCGCTGCGGATGCTGATAACTCTGCCGATGTGCGGGTTGAGATTATTCGTGATGAAGCTGGCCGGATTGTGGGAGTAGATTCTGCCGCCGGGCTGATTACGTATGCATATGACGGAGCCGGTCAGTTAGTATCTGCCCGCCGTGGAAACGAGCGGATGTCTTGGGTGTGGGATGCCGCTGGGTGCCTAATCCGCGAAGAATACACCCGAAACACTACTACTGGTGAAGACGCTACCGATAATGCTGCCTCTGAGGCTGCTGGCTGGGTGCGTGTGCTGGCGTATGATGATGCGGCACAGGTGCGTGCGATTGGTACCTACACCGCCACTAGTGTTGCAGGTAATGCCGATTCTGATGCTAAGCAGGTGCGAGAGTTCCTCGCCGATGGGAACGCTAGCGAGTTTACAGCCCAACTGCCTGAGCATGTTGACCTGAATTTTGCCGGTGATGGGCGCACGGTTGAGAGGCTGCCGCTGACCTTGGTGCGGTTGTATTCCTATGATGCTGTCGGTCGTCGTACGGGTGAGGTTGCCTCGGATGGGTCTTCGGTGACGATGGGGTATAGCCTGGCGGGTAGTATTGCCTCGATGACCACAGCGGATAGTGGTTCGTGTGCTCGGGTGCAGGTGGCTGCCGGAGTGGCCGGTGAGGTTGCCGGTATTTCCTCTCTTGCTTCGGGGTGGACTCCGGTGGTGATGGACCCGACGGCGGAGGTGCCGACCGTGGTGGGTGTGGGCGAGATGCCTGTGCCGACCACGGGTGTGAACATGCTGGGTACCCCTGCTTCTGGTGGTTCTGGCGTGCGTGGTACTTCGTCGTCTGTGCTTGCCGGGGGTGCCGGTGTTCTGGGTGGTTTCACCTCGAATGCTGGGGTGTCTTCTGTGCCGGGGCTAGCTGGCCCGGCGGGGTTGTTGGATCCGTTCCAGTTACCAACCACACCTCTGACGGGTTCTGATGCTGCCGTTGCTGGTGCCGTGCCGGGTGTGGGTATTAATGCTTCCGGTGCACTCACGGTTGGTGGGTATGCACTGATTGGCGCTCGGGTGGCTGACCCGGTGAGTAGGTCGTTTACGTCTCGGGATCCGCTTCTGCCGGTACCTGGTGCTGGTTGGGTGGGTAACCCGTATTCGCTGGTGGGTAATAATCCGGTGGGACTAGTAGACCCGTGGGGTTTGTCGCCGATTAGTGTGGAGGATTTGAACAAAATCCGAGAAGATCGCGCGAAGATGTGGCAGAACATCGGTGAATGGGCTGCTACGGTTGCGATGATTGGCGCTGGCGCTGTTCTTGGAGCTATGGCGACTGGACTAGGTCCTTTAGGCGGTGCTGCTTTTGGCGCGGCTTCGGGCGCTTTGATGGGTGCTGGCATGTATGCATTGGAGCAGAAGGTCTCAGGTAAGTCTATTGATTGGGGTAAGGCTGGTCAAGAGGCTATTAAGGGTGCTATTACTGGCGCTGTCACAGGTGCTATTGGTGGTGGTTTCACGAACCTGGCGAAGCTTAAAGAGCTGGGGAAGCTGGGGAAGGTCGGCAACTTCGTTGCTGATAGTAAAATAACCCAAGATGTTATTCAAAACGCTGCTAGTGGTGGTGTCGGTAATACTGTGGAATATGTCAGTAAAGGCGGTCGGGATCCTTTAGAAGCGCTCGGAAAGTTCGGTTCTGGTGCTGGAAGTAGCGCTCTTGGCGCTGGTGTTGGCGGTAAGATGAAGACTAAGCTAGGTGTGCCAGGCTATGCTGACGGGTCAACGATGGGTAGGGTGCAGTCTGGTCTCCGTACCGTCGGCTCAGATGCGGTAGCTGGTGGTTCTCGGGAGTTATCGAAGTACACGATGGAAACAGCTCCTTCAGGTACTTTCAATCCACGTACTGCCGTAGAGAAGACCGGAACAGGTATGGCGAAAGATGCAGTAAAATCTAGTGTCAAGACTGCTGTGAAGATGGATAAAGAAGATGCAGCATATTACCGGTCAACTGCTGCATTTGCGTTGAAGAATCCGCAACTTACGGCGCATAATGCGGTGCAGGGAATTCAGACAGCAGCTACGAAAGCTAGCGATTCTCTGCAGATCGCGGCGATTAAGGTGCAGAATTATGATTATAGTCAGTTGGTTACTCCCCCAATACTGCGGTAGAAGCTAGAAGGGTTATCAATGGTGCAACAAAGCGTTCGCAATGCCAAGGGATGGAAGGGAATGCTCGTTTCTATTCTTGTTCTTGTGGTTCCTGCTGTAGTTATTATGCTGGCAATACATATTTTTCGTGATGATAGTGAGGGGAAGTACAAGTACTGCA
>NZ_KV815310.1:3363-4082 GCF_001814205.1 Rothia sp. HMSC036D11 | reverse complement strand
GTACCATCCTCATACAACGGGTCAGGAAAACCATCTGGGAAAAACAGTTTCTTAAACCTTTCCACCCGTGACCAAGGATACTTGGCCCCGTCAGCAGCAATCACTATGCTATCGTTGAAAAACTCTTTCACACGCGGCAAGCTTTCCTGTGAAACATCAAAACCATAACCAACCATGACTTGATATAGCCCGCTGCCGTGTAATTGGCGAGTGGCGTAATATACTTCCATTTCTTCCAGAATATTTACGCACGCTGTAACAGCCCTATCATCCATCACAAAGAGGTCCTCAAAATTCTTGTACAGCACAAACAGTCCTTGACGCATATCAAACCAGTTAATCAGACAGGCATCTTCAGACGCCCAACGCAGGTTAAAATCATCCGGAATAGCATAAACACTCTCAATACTCTCAACCAGACGATACGCAAAATCCAACGTGGTTTTTACCCCAGCACAGTCAACAACAATAACCTTCCACCCCTCCGCTCCCAGGTAAGGCAGCATATGGTTTTTCCAGTACCCGTCTTCACGGATAAACAAAGGAGCAGTAAATTCTACGGCAGACCGTTCTTGTTGATAAGGCATGTTTCTCTCTAAAATGCAGACAGGAAAAGGAGTCTAACTATGTTTGCTCAGATGAACTTTCTCCCTCACGACTGCCAGTGTAGGATGTGCTCTCGGGGTACTCATCGGGGTCAGTTATCCAGATACCATTCT
>NZ_KV815310.1:679-3263 GCF_001814205.1 Rothia sp. HMSC036D11 | reverse complement strand
TCTGATGACCTTCAAAATACTCCTCAACGCGAGGGAGAAAATCTTTCGACACCTCAAACCCGTACCCAAAAAGAACCTCATACCCTTCATGACCGGCAGGCCGCATAGGGTAATGAAGCTGCATCGAATCAATGAGACGTACTACATAGTTCGCATAACTGTCAGCCCCAAGATAATCGGCCATCTTTAGAACATCTTCAAAATGTTTAAGATAAACAAACAGTCCTTGGCGCATATCTAGCCAGTCGATTTCAGTAGCAAGTTCTTCAGCCCAGTATGAGTCAAATTCACCACTAATTTCATTCTCCCAATTAAGTCGAATCGCTTCCATAAGTCGATACCCAAAATCCCTAGTACCTTGCACTCCTGCGCAATCGACCTCCACAACGCACCATCCTTCTTTCTCGAGGTAAGGGCGCATATAATCTTCCCAGTATCGATCTTCTGCAAGAAACAAAGGCGCGATGAATTTTTTAGAAGACCCTGCTTGTCTATAAGCCATTTTCTACCTCTTTTGGAGCGCAACTCGACGAGAAAACTAACTTGTATTATTCAGAAGAACCTTCCTCACCACTGCCGCCGGTATAGGTGGTGCTCTCAGGGTACTCATCAGGATCATCAATCCACTCCCCATCCTCATACAACGGGTCAGGAAAACCCTGAGGAAAAAACACTTTCTTAAACCTTTCCACCCGTGACCAAGGATATTTGACCCCGTCCATGGCGAACACAACCTTGCCGTTGAAAAACTCTTTTACACGAGGCACACTCTCCTGCGAGATTTCGAATCCCCACCCAAAAAGAACTTGGTAAAGACCACTACCATGGATCGGGCGTACTGTATAACGTGTGTCCATCTGTTCAATAATATTTACGCATAGGCTCACGTCCTCGTCATCCATCACGAAAAGGTCCTCAAAATTCGTGTACAGCACAAAAAGTCCTTGACGCATATCAAACCAGTTAATCAGGCAGGCATCTTCCGAAGCCCAGCGCAGGTTAAAATCATCCGGAATAGCATAGATACTCTCAATACTCTCAACCAGACGGTATGCAAAATCTAGTGTGGTTTTTACACCGGCACAGTCAACAACAATAACCTTCCACCCCTCCGCTTCCAGATAGGGCAGCATATGGTTCTCCCAGTATCCATCCTCACGGATAAACAAAGGAGCAATGAACTCTACAGTTCCGTTAAGCGTGTAACTCATCTTTTTCTCTTCGAATTTTTAGTGGAAGATATATAAAGTTTTACTTAGACAAGTCTTCTTCATTATCTCCAACGTAGGAAGTACTTTCCGGGTACTCATCAGGATCCATAACCCATGATCCATCCTCATAACGAGGATCCGGGAAACCATTGGGAAAGAATGTTTTTTTAAATTTCTCTGCACCATCCCACGGATATTTAACATCACTCGCAGCAACAACAATATTATCTTCAAAAAATTCTTTCACTTGAGGTAGACTCTCTTGTGAAATTTCAAACCCATACCCAAAGAGAACCTGGTATAGACCGTTACCAAATGATGGGCGAACACTATAATATTCATCCATAGTTTCTATAATGTTGACACATGCAGTTAACTTCCTATTATCGAGTACCAGAATATCCTCAAAGTTTTTATACAAAATAAAGAGTCCTTGACGCATATCCCTGTTCCTGATGAGGCAGGCTTCTTCGGAAGCCCAACGCAGATTAAACCCTTCAGGATACGAATAACCGTTGTCGATACTTTCCACAAGACGATAAGCAAACTCTTGTATAGAAGTCACACCTGCACAATCAACAACAATAACAGCCCAACCTTCTACCTCAAGATAAGGCACCATATGATTCTGCCAATATCCACTCTCACGAATAAAGAGAGGAGCTTTAAAGAAGTCAGGATATTTTGATGCATAAATCATCATTTCTCGCTAGTCTATTAGTAGAATAAATGTATAATAATGATCTAAAGTAAGGTAAATAATTCCATTACTACCTATTAACAGGCGTTCAGTACCTCGTGTCATTTCAGGCTCCCCATCAGCCTTGAGAATTACTTTACCATCTTTATCTATTCTGGGTCGTCGAGGCATAAAATCCATTTCGGTGTAGGTTATATTGCCTCCTTTAACATCAGCTGTCGGTAAAATATTTCCTATACCTTCACCCTCCTCTGGAATATTGTCAACATTCCTACCCTCATTAGCACCAACAATAGGATCACCCTCAACCTTGAGATAACAAACAACACATAACTACTCAACACTTAAACACGACTAATAAGTTTAAAATACAAAAACACTGGCCCCTGCAACAGATCAAAACTGCAGGAACCAGTCGAGATTATCTCCACTAATTTACCTGAAGAGAGCTCCACGTGAATAAATATTGTAAAATCCGGTTAAAGAGCCAAAAATGAGAACCCCTGGTATTACTTACTCTCATATTTCCAGCTCTCCAAAACCTCATCCTTATTCTTCACATACACAACTGGGAAGAAGCTATTGCTCGCCCATCGTCGTAATAACCCATAAATTGGTTACTCCTTGGCTATCAGTGTCTTGTTAGCTGTTCCCTCCGGTATAGGAAGTGCTC
>NZ_KV815310.1:0-579 GCF_001814205.1 Rothia sp. HMSC036D11 | reverse complement strand
CGTTGAAAAACTCTTTCACACGCGGCAAGCTTTCTTGTGAAATGTCAAAACCGTACCCAACTAGAACTTCGTACAGACCACTGCCATGTAGTGGACGACCAGCATAATTTACTTCCATGATCTCAAGGATATTTACACATGCGCTTATATCATCATCAGCCATAGTAAAAAGCTGCTCGAAATTCTTATACAAAACGAAAAGCCCCTGCCGCATATCCCTATCCCTAATTGAACATGCTTCTTCGGATGCCCAGCGCATATTGAAACCTTCGGGAAAACTGTAGTTAGGGTCGATAGTTTTAACTAATCGCCTGGCGAAGTCCATGTACGATACCACTCCAGCACAATCAACAGTAATGACAGCCCACCCCTCTGCCTCCAGATAGGGCAGCATATGGTTCTCCCAGTACCCGTTCTCACGGATGAACAAAGGAGCTGTAAATTCTACGGCAGACCGTTCTTGTTGATAAGGCATGTTTCTCTCTAAAATGCAGACAGGCAAAGGAGCCTAACTATTTGAACTTTCTCCCTCACGACCACCGGTGTAGGAAGTGCTCTCGGGGTACTCATCAGGATCAT
>NZ_KV815309.1:0-873 GCF_001814205.1 Rothia sp. HMSC036D11 | reverse complement strand
CGGCATGATGATGCTGGTACGAGGGGTACGCATAAAATTTTTCCTGGATCGATATAGGGTTAAAGGCCGTAGTTACGTTTGACATAAGCGCCGTAGAGCACGCGGTATAGCTTTGGCGAGAGCTTCAAGAGAGCACCCGCAGCACCCATGAGCGGGCGTGAACGCAGAGTCGCAAAAACCTGACCCCACGAAAGCTGTTTCCGGCATGCGGAGATAACGCCGGGTGCATCCGAACCGCCGGCAAGAAGTGCCTGCTGCGCATTATTGAGGAAGGTGACGCTTGTAGATGCGGCAAAAGCGTTTTTGCCTCGCGGGGTTTTCAGTAAATCTCCGGCGACACGGCGCATATAGTCGGTGTGGCGAATACTCTCTTCAACGGGTGTGATGCGCCCCCAGGTCAGCCCGCCCTGTTCCATCCTGTAGGTGTAGAGGTGATCGGTGATGCCGACCAGGCGTTTTGCCTTCATGCAGCAGGCGAAGACGACGAGGGCATCTTCGGCGCGATGAATATCTTCAGCGAACCGCACCCCATCAAATAGCTGGGCACGGAAGATTTTATCGCACATAAACCCGGTGTAGCGGTCTTCCAAAAACTCAATGGCAATATCTTCGCCTTCGTGCACTCCGGGGGTAACTTTTGCCCGGTGCACTTCGGTACCGTCGCTGTGTCTGATGGTATGCCCGCATACAGCAATGTCGGCATCGTGAGTGCGCGCCGCCTCGTGAAGTTTTTCGAGGAATTCGGGGTGGTATTCGTCGTCTGAGTCGATGAAGGTGATCCAGTCGCCGCGGGCGGCGTCAAGGCCTTGGTTGCGTACGGCGGAGACACCTTTATTTTTGGGGTTGTTGAAGATGTGGATGCGGGTGTCGGGG
>NZ_KV815308.1:0-971 GCF_001814205.1 Rothia sp. HMSC036D11 | reverse complement strand
GCTGACCTGTCTTATCGTAGAGAGGGTCCGGGGCTCCGGTCGGGAAATTCCTTCGCTGTTCTTCCTCAAAATCGGACCATGGATACCGCGCACCCTCACCAGCAATCATCACGTTCTCTGCACCCATCAGCTTCTCAAACTGTGGAATATATGAGGTGGGCAGACCGACACCATACCCCACCACCACAGGATACTGCTCGTAAATATACCCACGAAGATCAGAATAGTAGTAGCTCATACGTTCAGCTAATTGAAGCGCATACTCCGGGGCATAAAAAGGCGAACACTCTTCCCGTACGCTAAAAAGATCCTCAAAGTTCTCATAGAATACAAAAAGACCCTGACGCATATCATTCCAATCAGCTTCCTCAACAGCATCTTTAACCCAAAACCCATTCACCCGCTGATCCGGCGCAATATTAAACCCAAGCGCTCGTAAAAGCCTGCGCCCAAGTTCGTGCGAGGTATCCACACCAGCACAATCCACTTCAGCGATATACCACCCCTGCTGCTGCAAACGAGGCTTCATGATTTTCTCCCAGTACCCGCTCTCCTGAGTGAACACCGGAACAATGAACTCATCTTTATATTCGCGTATATACTGCATAGTCTTTATACAGAAGGATCTGGCTCGTCAAATTCACTATGCACCAGGTGCACCTTGGAGGCAAGAACCGGATCATAAAACGGTGACTCGGGATAATACCGAGGGTCCTCCACAAAAACTCCTGTCGCGTCATCATAGTCATTGGTGAATCCGTAGACTACCCCTTCTTTGTCGTATAGAGGGTCCGGGGCTCCGTTCGGGAAGTTCCTCCGCTGTTCTTCTTCGAAATCAGACCAGGGATACCGCACGCCCTCACCAGCAATCATCACATTCTCAGCACCCATCACATCCTCAAACTGCGGAATATACGAGGTGGGAAGACCAACGCCGTACCCCACCACCACAGGAAACTCTTCATAGATAT
>NZ_KV815307.1:0-280 GCF_001814205.1 Rothia sp. HMSC036D11 | reverse complement strand
TGTTGGTGGTGTTTGCGTTCGCTGTATAGTTTTGGAACAACAAGCTGGCCCCGTTTTTGTGGGGTGGGTTGTTGTTTGGTGGTTTTGCGGTGGTGATAGCTTGGGGGAAACGCCCAGTATCCTTTTCGAACCTGGTGAGCTAAGCCCTGTGGTGTTGATGGTACTGCATCTTGGTGGGTGTGGGAGAGTAGATGGCTGCCGCAATAAATATTTTGTTTAGAGGTAAGTATGGGTGGGGGTTTCCTGTGGGGAGCTTTCGCCCATGCTTTTTTGTGTTTAA
>NZ_KV815306.1:0-225 GCF_001814205.1 Rothia sp. HMSC036D11 | reverse complement strand
TGAAACGTACGATGGGTCAGCCCGTGCTCGGGGTTAAACAGCACCGGCCTCGGATAGCTTATATCGCTGGCTATGCTTTGTTGGTAGTAACGTTAGTCCTTACCCCTATATTTTGTGGGGTCATGTTTGGTGATTTAGGCGCTTGCTTTATTATCATGTTTGTTCTTGGCGGTCCCCTGGTGATTCCGTTTGTGAATCATTGTCATGCGTTTTATATCCAGCAAA
>NZ_KV815305.1:0-247 GCF_001814205.1 Rothia sp. HMSC036D11 | reverse complement strand
CCTCCATTGAACCGGGAGGGTATTACAAGGTGTACTTGAAGAATGTGCAGCTTGGTTCTCCGGGGCTGACATCGGTGACTCGGTTAGAAAAAGCGGAGCGCCCTTTATAAAAGGGTGGGGAGGGTTCTTTGGGCTCTAGGAGAAAGTAGGTTGTGGTGCCTCCTGCGTTGATTGGGTTGTTGGCGGGTCTTTTCGTCCGGAATGTTCCCTCGCTGAAACGTACGATGGGTCAGCCCGTGCTCGGGGT
>NZ_KV815304.1:0-208 GCF_001814205.1 Rothia sp. HMSC036D11 | reverse complement strand
GGGGTTGTTGAAGATGTGGATGCGGGTGTCGGGGTTTTTCTTGTGGTAGTCGGTGATGATGTCGGCGGAGTCATCGGGGGATCCGTCGATCATGATGAGCAGTTCAAAGTTGGGGTCTGTTTGGTTTCGGACGGATTGTATGGCGTTGATGACGGTGTTGGCGGTGTTGTAGACCGGCATGATGATGCTGGTACGAGGGGTACGCATA
>NZ_KV815303.1:0-294 GCF_001814205.1 Rothia sp. HMSC036D11 | reverse complement strand
GGAATCCTATTACGTATACGGAAATGGATTTCATGGCGCCTCAACCGAAGATTGGTGAAAACGGTAAAGTTGAGTTGAAGCCTAACGGGAAGCCCGAGACGACTCGTGGTGATGACCGGTTGATAGTGGGGAGTAATGGCAGTATCTATTACAGCCCGGATCATTATCACACGTTTATCTTGATAGTAGAGTAAGGGAGAAAAATAACCATGGCTTACAAGCAGGTACGGTCTGCTGAGGAATTCATTGCCCCTTTGTTTATCCGTGAGAACGGGTACTGGGAGAACCATATGC
>NZ_KV815302.1:0-178337 GCF_001814205.1 Rothia sp. HMSC036D11 | reverse complement strand
CGGTTGTTTATGTGCGGGAGGATGGTGTTTTAGAACGGCAGTTGGAGTTGTTGCGACAGGCTGGATGGGCGATCATTGAGATTCCCTGCAAAAAAATTCAGAATTCCTCAGGTTCGGAAGAAGCATCCGTCATAGTTTTTGAGGCTATTGAGTTTCCGTATGAGGTTCCTGATATGCCAGATGATTGGATTCATGAGTATCTTGAGGATTTGCATTGGTTGGATTTGAGTCAGGGTGTTTTTGTTGTGCTGCGCGATTATGATGTTATGTTCCATGATCCTAAAGATCCTCATTATTATATGGCTGAATGGGCTGCAGAGCTGTTGCAGTCTGTGGACGGTGATTTGAGGTTTTATCGTACCTGGAATGAAGATGGGGAGTATGATCCAACACCTGTGCTTTATGCTATGGACGTTTCTCGGGATACGCTTGATACTGTATTAGAGTTTTTTGAGGGTCGGGCGATTGTGGTGCCTGAGTTTGACGAGGGTGATCCGGGTGCTGAGTATCCTTTGTATGTGAAGACTAAAGAAGACGCTATCAGTAATTTGAAAGGTATAACGGTTGACCCAACAGATACTGAGGGTTAGTTGTATCTTCTGAAGAGATGATGTGACGAATCGTCCAGCTCTTCAATTTACTAAAGATGGTAAACGATACTACGTCGAATGGGATCGTACTACTTCGGGACGTGAAATTGGGCATGCCGAACGTATTGCGGCTAACGATCCTAACCACGGCGGTATTGAGCTACGTATTGTTGACCCGTATAAAAAATAACTATGTTTGAAAGGGTAACCCCTATGGTTGAAGATGTTAACCGTTATCGTCTAGCTGGTGGTCGGTATGAGCCTACTACGTATAATTTGGTATTTTTTAGGGGCGATTACCGTCGAGTTGCTACGTATTACCAAGACTGGGCAAAGAATATAATTTTTCCACAGTTTCTGACTAATACTGAAGAAAATCTTGCTGGGGAAGCAATATTTGATGCCTTAAATCCTTTAACACGTGCAGAGTCGAAGATTATATTTGCTCAATGTTGTAATGGTTGGACCGTTATGTTAACTAATAGCCCTAAGCCAGTAGATTATACAACGATAATGTGGAATATGAAAAAGAAATATTTATTGGATAGTGTTTTTATACGTTATGTACCTAATATATACCCGCCAAAAAATTATAAAGAACTCGAAAAATATCGAGAGTCTTATGGAAGTATTCGGCTTACATATTATAATGGCTCTGGACAGAAAATCTGTGGTAATAACCGTGGTCGTTCACTGCACCTGGGGCGTGAAGGTGTAAGGAAATGGTTTTTTCAAAGTAGTGGTAATCCTTTTGAATTTGAGGATACAAATGTTTACAGTAAACATAAAGTAACTGACCGATTCTCTCCAGAACTATTGCTCCATTATGCGTGGCAGCTGGGGATTGACCCATATAATCTGAGTTTCTACACTGGTCCTGCACTTGTATGCAATGTAGATGCACCTTGGATGCATGAAGACCCTGAGTCTTTGCGGCCTTTGAGCTTTGCCCAAGCGCGCAAAGAATATAAACTTGATCATCTTTACGATAGCTATGGTGATGATGAAGACTCATCGAAACCACATCTTGATGATATCCAGAATAATGAATCTAAAAAATCTGATGAATTTGAGCCTTTAGATGAATATCAGGCTGATTCTCTACGTCTGAGTGAGCTACAGGCATTGTTGCCATTACCGGTTGAACAAGTTAGCGTAGGAAATCTGAATTTCTCTTTCACGGGTAATAAAGATAATTCTTCCTTTAAGCTCTATGTGGATTGTGACTGGCGTATCGCTTCAGCATTAGAGAAAAATCGCCTAGAGGAGTTTCCGAAGAATCAGCAAGAGCCTATTAAAGCTCTCCAAGGCGGCATGATAATTGCCGTTGAAGCGGATACACCAGATGCCTATGATCCGCTTATTACCGTTCGCGATATTCATGGTGAAGAATGGGTAATTCACATCCTGAGCGAAGATGAAAATGCTCCGTGGGGTGTCATACAAAATCGGGAACAGATTATCGAAGGCCCCAGTTGGCAGGCTCACGAAGCATGGAAAGAAGCACGCTGTCAGGAGACCGAAAGGTAAAAGCCTAAATATTGGTGACGAAAACTCGTACACCTGCAAACTCTATCCGATACTATCGCTAATGTAGATCATTACATCCCCCGCCCCATGACGAAGGAATAAATACATGGCACTCATAAGCCCCGTTACCAGCCAGAATGATGACTTACAACGCACCATCGAGCAATTACATTATCAGGGCGCTGAGGATATTCTTGTTAATGCCCCTCAGCAGAGCGCTTACGGCTACCAAGTAGGGTATAACCATCCTGAGTTGCAGTACACGCTTGATGGTAAACGGTACTATGTCCTCTGGCTGACTGAAGAGAGTAAGCTCGCGCAGTATAAGGCACAGCGTATAGCTGCTAATGACCCAGAACATGGAGGGATAGAAATACGTACTGTGCGGGAATACGATGATCCTGCAACGAAGACCTTTACCCGTTCCGCATCCTAAATTCTTATGTAGCGATAACCGACAGAATAGAGCGTTATGAATCCCCACTACACGTTAGCTAACGGTGCATATGAGCCCACTACCTACGAACTTGGCTATATTTATGCGGATCTGCAGGATATCGCCCAAGCATATATCGACTGGCAGCAAAAGCTGGGCTATCGCATGCAGTATGAGGTTGTTGAATCGGGCGGGTTAGCTGCGGCGATGTCGTACCTTGAGCCGCTGCGTCGTATCAGTGATGCTGTTGTGTTTACTGAGTGCGAAAATTATTGGGTTTCGGTTTTGACAAATCGTGTGCCGAGTAACGATGTAGATTCTATTGTGCACACAACCTCTCGACTATTGAATACTACCGGCGTGCTGATCTCAAATGTTCCGAATCGGTACCCTATAGCTTCTCATGCTGATTCTCGGGTGAATGTGCGGGGTCGTCGCCGGTTTGAGGTTCTTTTTCAGCCTGATAATCCCGGCGATATTCACACGGAACGGGCTCGACGATGTGTTGAGGTTAAACGTGAGATGGGTTCTCGGTGGCGTTTCGTTCATGAGGGGCTCCCAATTAACTTTGAGCAGGAAGAAGCATATAAGGTTGCGCGTATTCCTGACCGCCTCAGTGCGGATATGCTGATTGATTATGCGCACGCTATGCGTATTAACCCGTATGATGAGAACTTCTACACGGGTCGTAGCGTGGCGGTGTATCGGTACAAACCAGAATTTGAGGTAGAAGAGAATAAGAAATTTATTGTGCCTCATAGTTTTGCCGAGGCACGCCACTATTTTGGGTATGTTCCTTCTGATGGCACAGCCCCGTTGGAACCATCAGATGAGACACCTGCCGGGTGGGATACCCGTTCAATACTTGAACGTATGCGTTCACACCTCCCGCTAACCATTGATGCAATGGAGATCATGGGTGAGGACGCCTGCGCAGTTTTATCTGGGAAGGATTGGGCACTTCAAGTTAACTGTAGCGGTGTTCTTATTGCGGCAGAGGGCTCTGTTCCCAAGGGACCCCAGCCCCAGGATAATCATTTTCCGGATAGTCTGGGGCAAGTTCAGGGAATGGTAATCACTGAGGTTTCCGGTTCAGAAGACGGGTATAACCCCGTGATAACACTGCGTGCTTCTGATGGTTCCCCGTGGACTTTAACCCTGCAAGCGGGCGCGGTGAACGATCCGTGGGAGCTATTTGCTCATGGCGAGCGTATTGCCGGCTTTTCGTGGCAGGATCACCTTGCCTGGCAAGCGGGAGATCTCACCGAAGGGTAGCTCATATAGAAGGTGACTTCTCGACATAGCTAACGGGAAGTTACCTTTTTACCGTCCCTATTAGATTCCTGCGGTTATCCAGACGGAAGCTGAACAGCGTTCCGGCTGGTAAACTGATGGTGCTATACGTGCGGTATAAAACCGCGCAGTCACCGTGTGAATGTGCCCCAGGCGTCTGCCGTAAGCACGTACCCCAAGAGAGGGTTTCTTATGATTATTGGATACGCCGCTGGCGCCTACGACCTGTTCCATTACGGGCACCTCGAAATCCTGCGCAAGGCGAAGGAAAACTGCGACTACCTTATCGCCGGTGTCGTGCACGACGACGTTCTTGAACAAACCAAGGGGCGCCGCCCCGTTATCCCCATTGATGAGCGTGCCGCAATCGTCAGCCATATCGACTATGTGGACGAAGTCTATATCGAGACCACCCCCGATAAGATCGAAACATGGCGCCAGAAGCCCTTTAACGTCTTCTTCAAAGGCGACGACTGGAAGGGAACCCCACAGGGCCTCGCCCTTGAAAAACGTTTCGCAGAGGTCGGCGTGAGTGTCCACTACTTCCCCTATACGGAGCACACCTCAAGCACCAAGCTCCGCAAAGTTGTTGACCTGTTAGAAGCTGAGCACGACCTGCGTGTTGAGATGCGTCGCTTCGCCGAACTTCTTGGTGACCGTGCCTATCATGAGGCGGTAGTTGCCGCTAAAGCAGAGGCCCCCGTGGGAGCGGCAGAAGCCGAAGCATCCTAAAGCCCCATCGGTCGTTAGCATTCAGTACCCAACATAAAAAGGCTCTTTATTCGAATAAAGCGGGTTTTCCGCCGCTTCATTCACATAAAGAGCCTTTTTAGCAGGTATGCTGGCAGGTCAGTAATTAACCCTGCTGAGCGGTCCACTTCTCAGCCGAGGTGCCAAGAACCTTGAGCACGCGACCAACCTGAGGTTCGGCAGCGGCAGCAATCTTCTTGCCCACCAGCGGAATCGAGCAGGAGACCTCACCATTGACGTCCACACGTGCCTGGCTGTCGCTCACAGGAGTGAGGGTCTGGGTAGCCTGTGCGCTTACAGGCATACCGCTAACCTTAACCTCGGTGTTCACGGTGCGGGTGCCGTCGGCAGCGGGTGCGCTCACCTTATCGGTCTGGGTCATACCAACACCGTTAGAGACGAACTTCTTCGCAATATCCGGCACGCGGTCTGCGGGGATGGTGCGCTCGGTAGTGATGGTGTACTCACCGGCGGGGTCACCGTCAAGGTTGAAACTGACGAAATTAACACCAACCTCGTTGCATACAAAGCGTGCGAAATCTTCGCTGGCGTATGCTGCAGCGATCTGCTCAACCGACACGTTGACGTCGTTGGACTCTTGAACTGCCATATTTTCTCTTTTCCTTCCATGGCGCGTGCGAAGCCCCGGGCATCCTATCCGGAAGATAAGCGCTCCGAGGCTTTCGTACCTAACAGGTAACAGCCTTCGTGGCTGCACAACTTGAGTGGAACACCCGCGCATATGTGCGGTCTTCTGCCTCATATAGTGGCGGATGCTCCGGTGTAGCCTTACGTCTGAAAACTCGGCGGATACATGTGCACTATATCGCCGATAGCTACTTAGATTCTACTCGCTGGGTGTAATAGCGTTAATTCGAGCCATTTCTTGTTTACCCGCAGCGTGGGCACGTGCTGCCTGCTTGAAACGGGCTATATATCCCTCAGCACGGCGAGTCTTCCCCGAAAGCAGGTTATCGAGCTCCTGCGCCAGCTGTTCCGCAGCGATACTTGGGTTCGCCACATAGGGCTGTGCCGCATGAAAAAGCGAGGGATTTTCAAAGGCTAAAGTAAGCTTGTCGAACAGGTCTGCGCGGCTCTCAACGATAACGGCGCCGCCCTGCTTCTCCATCATGGTAACGAAAGGGACCTGGTGGTTATCGACAACTTCATCAAACTCAACGCGGCGCGGTACAACGAGGGGGATAGCGCCGGTAGCACGCGCATCTTGAATAGACCCCGGACCACCCTGAACCAGCACAACCTGCGCCTTGGCGTATAGGCGTTTGAGGGTGCCTGCGGGCAGAAGTTTAACGTTGTCTGCTCCTTCAACGGGGGAAGTATGGCCGTGTTGAATGAGGCATCGTACCTGAGGATTCTCCGCCAAATAAGCCTTGACCCACCGTAGCAGCCGATCAAAGGTGTGATAGTCGGTTCCGAGAGAAACCACAAGATCATAAGTATCCGCCGGAAGACGTGAGGGAGCCTGGGCGAGAGTGAAGCTCGCCGGATCGAGAATAATGCTATGCCCCGCAGTATGGGGCACGTTCTGAATAGACATATATGTCTGATCCTAACTCTAATCGGTGAGTGCGGAATCGGTCAGCCTAAAGAGTGGAAGTAGGCCAGCTAACCCCGAGTGGTTGGTAAATCGGAAGAGTTTCTGCGATTGACTCCGGTGGTTAGTCGAAGGTAATGCTCGCCCGCAGATGTTGTTATCAGTTTGTTATGTATTAAGTATATACGCGCAGACGCAGGATTAAAGTAAAACTTCACGGTCATGAAAGCGGTGAAAATTATTAATCCCACGCCCGCGCATATAATGCGGTGCTGCGCCCTAGAAAATCGGGTGCAGAATCGTCGAATCCGGAAAATTCTTCTGCTGTTCCTCATTCTGAACGTTAAAGCTATCGGCCAGAATATAGAGCATTTTTCCCGTCATCGTCGGCAGCGTCGGGCGATCATAGCACTCAATGTACATGGTCTTGACCCGAAATAGCTTCGCCGCTACGAAGAACGGAACCGCAACCCCGGCCCCCGCAGAAACTACGGCCTGCGGTTTCTCCTGAGGAATAACCTTCAGAGCCAAGAAGAAATTCCGAATAGCGTTCTTAATATTGCGGGTCGTAGGGTAGTAGGCCCAATGCACACGCTCGTTCTCAAGCGCCGCCTGAACATCGGGCTGTTTGAAACTCACCCACACCCGCTCGTAGTTTTCCCATGCAGAAGCGGTCTCGGTCAGATGCTTCAAATGCCCGCCGCTGCTAGAGACGAGAAGTAACTTCGCGGACTTATCCGGTGAATTAGTCATCGCTTACCCCTCCTTCTGCGGTTCCATAAATACTGCGATGCTCACGGTATTTTCAAGAGTCTGCAGGTACGAGAAGAGCTCGCGCAGCTTTGCCCGGTTAGTATCTTTGTTCACCGGAATCAGGCACAAACGAGTGGCATTGCTGAATCGCACAACCTGCGGAAGCGTAGCGGAATTCCCCAAATCAACCACAACGGGAATGGAATTACCCGCAACATACTTCTCGGGGTTCTGCAGCGAGTGACTGTCTTTGAGCGACTTGTAGTCGATAAAACGCACCTGATCGCTTGGCAGCGCGGTGTAGAGAGCCTGGTACATACGGTAAGCGAGTTTGCCGGATGCAGAACTGAGGGTAATACCGGCATAACCGGCCTTCTTGAGGTCACCATCCGTAGCGCCTACACGGTGCAGCAGCAAAAGCGCTCCTTCGGTGTCGTTCGGCTTGAGCTCATGCGAATCGATACCCATTTCCTTGAGACGACCAGCGTAACCTAAGGTACGCATCGAACGGTCATAAATGTATGCTGCAGCAATACCCACCAGCAGACCGAAGGCACCGCCAACGACCATCAGAACCATGGGGGAGAGACCCTTCTGGCTCTTTGGAACCTGAGCCGAGGATACAACACGACCGCCCTCCTTAGAAATCAGCTCAAGCTGAGAAAGGCGTTCACGAAGCTGAGTAAGTTCGGAAGCTGGGATGGTATTGCTATTTTGTGCTTCCTCAATCTTCTCATTGAGCTTCTTGCGCCGGTCCTCCACATTAGCCTTGAGGCCTTCACTGCGCACCTCCAGATAGGCTTCAGCCACGGCATTTGCGTAGTCAGCCGCTTGCTGGGCGTTAGGCAGAGTCACCTCAATATCCAAAACGGCCGACTGCGAAGTACCCGTTACCTTTGTGGCAGCCATGAGCTTATCAACGTCCATCGCCTGGTAGTTGGGGCCCTCTTGGTTAGCCTGAGCCTTGGTAATGGCACGCCCGGCAACCTGGCGGGAACTTGCCGCACGGGACTCGGTGTTAATATCGACCTTCAAGGAGTTCGCGCTGCCGGTTCCAGAAAGGTCGTTCACGAGCGGATAAACCACCACAGTTGATTTCGCGGCGTATGATGCAGGCGAAATCACACCGTAGGTTCCCGCAAGAATCGCCATCACCACGATCGGAATAAGAACAATGAGCTTATGGCGCCATACTCGCTGAACCTGCTCAAGCAAAGATGCCGAAGGCTGTTTCTCGGAAGTGCTCGAATTTTCCATGGTGTTCTCTTTCTGAACGATAATCCTGGGTCGTTCGTGGTTCGTGATCGGTGTTGTGTTGTGAGAGTCCGTCGTATCTTCGGAAGACTTCGCCGGGGCTTCGGCGTCGGTGCTTTCCGCTGGTGTCGCCTGAGTCTTAGCGGCGGGCTGCGCGGGTATCATGCCCGTGGGCGTATCCGGGGCACCATTCGCGGTAGCCTGTGCAATCGCAGGAAGCCTCGGCTTCTTCACGGCTTGCACGGGTCGAGCTGGCTCGGGAGATTTATCGGCTTCAGGCTGTGCAGAATCCTGCGGCAGAGCATTTCTGAGGGTACCAACCGCAGAATCGGGTGAACCCGGCTCATCACCAGCCGCCGCACCCAGGAATATTGGTACGGTAGGCGATTTTTCGATATGCGGTGTTTTCCCCGTCTGGGGGTTGCTGTGATCCTGCGACGATGCGTTAGCCTGCGGCGCAGACTCTTGTTCTCTCCCCATGTGCGGAGTTTGTCCCTTCTCGTGAAGTTGTTCGTGGTGAACCGCCGTTCCCTCGGCGGGAGGCGTAGCTGACAGGTGTGTCTCAGCTGCGGTATGTTGCTGAGAGGGCGCATCCGAAGACTGCGCCGGTGGTGTTTTTGAAAGCGCCGCAGTAACGGCGGAAGCAATGCTGGAGGAGCGCTGAGGATGCTGCGGGGAAACCCCGACGAGCTGAACCATCGTTGCTCCGTGGGCAAGCGCATCATTCAAGCGCTGTGCATCGGCACCGGAATCGGTGTACTGCGGGAACGCTTCACGTCGCCCCTGAGCAATAGCGGCACGCACCGCTGAAAACTTGCTGGGGGAGCGAACGATCGCCATCACCGTGGTAGGCGCGTTTTCCGGGGTCTGGGCTGCAACAACTTCTTCTGCGGTTGCGGGCTTCTTGCGTGCCGAGAGGAAACGTTCAACGCCCAACGGCTTGCGGAAGCGCTTCAGCAGGTAACCGTAGCTTGGAACCAGAAGAACCAGGTACAGCACCAGAGCTACTAGGCTTTGCCCCAGAATCGCAAGCGGAATAAGGGCGCATACTGTCGGTACCGCACCGCCAAGGATGAGCGCCGGAGCCATTTCCTTGACAGTAGCGCGAATACCCACCAGCTTGAAGACCTGGTAGCTTGCCAAGAACGTATCAATCAGCAGCGCCGCCGCCCAAGCGGTGACGGCACCATAGAGCCCCCATAACGGAACCAAGGTAAGGTTCAGGATAATCGCCAGAACCAGAGCCGAGAGCTTATTGAGAAGCTGCCAACGGCTTTTACCGCTCATAAGCAGAACTGACTGCACGCCGCCCGCACTCATCGCGAGCATCGCCGCCGGGCAGATAACCCAGAGAATACCGGCGCCAGACTCGAAACCTTTACCAAAGAAACGCAGCAAAACCGGGCCGAAGAAAGCAAGTGAAAGGTAGAAAGGCCAGGCTAGGGCGGTGAGCACGCGGGTGGTCGCGAGGAAGATTTCACGGGCACGAATCAAGTTTTGGGTTGCCAAAGCCGCGCTGATCGATGGTCCGGTCACGATGCGCCCGGTGTGTTCGACCATAGTGCCAACACGCACACACCGGTTTACCGCGCCGTAGACACCGCCTGCGGCCGGTCCGAGGAATGCTGCGATAACCAGCACATCAATCCATTCGAGTGCGGTCTCGACAATAGCGGCAACACCGCGGGCAGATGAGAACATCCAAAAGGAACGCAGCGTTTCTTCTGGGGCGTCCTGATGGTCGTTCGTGGTGGGCGGCGTATCCTGGCTCATTTCTTCGGGAAGAGGGCGGTTGAGCAGATATGCTGTGACCGCCGTGGTGATAATCACCGGAATAGTCCATGCCCACACTAAGCCCATCAAAGAACCCGCAAGAATCACCGCAAGAGCTACGCCAGCTAGGCGAAGAGTCGGGAGCACCACGTTCTGCAGGAGGGTGAATGTCACTACCTGGTTTAGACCGCGTAACGCGCCGAACCCCACCGTCATGGCGGCGGCAATTATCAGGAACGGAGCGCTCACCCGTAGAGCGGTGGCGTATTCGTCGCTTCCCGGCATGATCAAGCTGTACACCAGCGCTGCGAGGGCTACAACAACGGCAAGAAGTACCGAAGGGAAAAGAGCGAAGCGGATAAGCTGGGGGAGCGCAGAGTATCGTCCTAGGGCACGCTGTGCGGACATCGTACGTACAAGCCCGGTATCCGCGCCGAAGACTGAGAGCGAGGTTCCGATCGCAAAGAGTGCCATTAGACGGAAGAATTCACCGGCACCGGCGGCGCCGATTCCGTTTGAGACCACGAGGGTCGTAACGAACGCAATACCGGCACCGTACATCACACAGAGAGAAGCCAGCGATCCACTGCGCGCTAAAGAAGCATGACGTGCCATTAAAGCTCCTCTCTGTAATATCGTGCACGAATGCAGGCCATGGCGCTGAGCAGAAGAACGCTGAGCTGTGCCACATCGAAGCTGTAGAAAATAATGACAACACAGCTGCAGACCGGAATAGAATGCAACCAGAATCCGGCGGGGGTGCGCACCTTCAACCCTTCACCCAAAATGCTGAGAATAAAGAGGGCATATATAGCAAGACCCACAAATCCGAAACAGAACATCAGAGTCCACAGATACCCCTGAGTACCCATCGAAACACCCACGCTCAATTCCATGCGGGGAGTTCCATACCCCACAATGGGAGACTCTAAGGACGCCGCCCAGGTTGAGCGGTACAGCGCCGCGCGACCGCCGGTCGAGTCAGAATACTGCTGACGACCCAAAATAGCTGCCACCGTGCCGGAGGCAATTAACGCGGTCACCACCCCGACAACCATCACCCCGGCCGCCGTTACCAAGCCCCAATAGCGACCAATAATCAGGCGAATAATGACGTATGCAGTCGCAAAACCCAGACCAATGAACATACCGCGGTTACTGGTCGCAACGAGCGGCACGACCGACGCTCCGAGGACGATTGCCAGAAAGATGCGCAGAAGCCACGAGCGTGTGCGCGCAAAGAACGCGAACATGACGGGGGTGAGCACGGTAAAGGCAAGACCCCAGCTATTGGCATAGGGGAAAGGAGCGGCGGGGCGCACGTAGGGTTCGGGCGCGCCCCAAGGGTTTTGAACCTCCGCGAAGGGTGGGAGCATATAGTCTTTCACCAAAGAGTTCGACATGAAACTCTGTGGCACGACGTAGCTCATTGGTGTTTGAACGCGCACTTCCGGGAAGAGCACGCCGCCCCATCCGAGTACGACAACCGTAACCCACAGGGCGGTTAAGCTGCCCAAGAGCTGATTGATCGAGATGCTTTCTTTAGCGTTGAAATAGTAGAGCGTATACACGCCCGCGTTGAGAATATTGACGAAGCGCAGCGTCCAGGCGATATAGTCTGTCACATCTTCTAACGAGACGGTACAGACAATCACCCAGAAGATGAACGCAGCCCATATCCAGAGTGAGCGGGGCACTCGCACGCCGCCGCGGATAGTCAAGTAAATGACCATCGTAACCGAAAGCACCAGCGGCACGATCTGAAGCAGCCCCAACGCCCAAAATGCCGGGAACCCATAGAACAGGGTGAGAAGAGGCCACGCAGGAAGACGTTTACGGGGTGCCTGTGCGGATGCACCGCCCGCCGCGGGTGTGGACGCGAGCTTCCTTGAAGCACCGAGGGTTGGAAGAGCTAGAGCAGTAGACATTACAGACCTCTTCCTGTCTTCTGAACGAGATCAAGAAGCAGCTGAGGTTTCACAATCCCCAGTGCTACCACGTATGCCGCCCAGGCACGTAATTGCTTTTTATCGCGTTTAAGGGCCGAGCGGGCGTAGGAACGAGCAAGATCACGGTGACCGAGCGCTGCATGCACAAAAGCTATCTGCCCGGCAATACGTGCCAGTCCACGCGGGCTACGCTCAAATTCGGGGAATTTTTGCAGTATATAGGTAAGCCCGTCCGCCATAGCCTGCCACTTGCCGGCAAAAAATGAGGGACGATCCCACAGCACCAGAATAAGTGGTTTCTGCACCGAAAAAACGTCGCCGTAGCGGGTTGCTCGTAAGAGTAAATCGTAGTCTTCGCCGTAGGAAGCTGGCAGCTCCTCATCGACTAAACCGAGATGGTCGGTCACAAGGTTTTGCCTCGCATAGAGCATAGCGGAAGGATGAATTTCCGTAATGCGTGAGAGCAGAAAGTCATCGAAGGATGCACGCTTAGGCGCCAGCCGCTCAATATCACGCCCACCCGAGCGAACGGTGATACCCGAAGAAACTGCGACCGCCTCCGGGTGAGCATTCCATAGTGCGAGTTGTTCGGTCAGCTTGGTGGGCATCCAATAATCGTCGTCGTCGCAGAAGCCAATAATTTCTCCAGTGGCGGTAAGAATCCCGCTGTTACGACCGCCCGCAAGACCGCCCGTGCGTGTGTTCGTCACCGTGATGAGCTTCCGATTTTCCGGAACCTGTACGTCTTCCAGCAGATCGGGCTCTACCCGGTCATACACCACGACAACCTCGATAAACCCCGCATAATCTTGATCGAGAATAGAGCGTACCGCAGTGCGCAGAGTTTCGGGACGTTTACCGTTAGTTGCGATCACGGCGCTTACGGCGGGAGCTGAAGATTCAAACTTCACGGTTATGCCTCCTGCGAGGGGGACGGTGCGGGGGTTGCAAGTGTGACGTATTTACGGCGCATAGACAGCAAAACGGTCGCCGCATTTGCCAAGAAAAGAAGCGCATAGACGAAGACGAAGATCACGCCAAAACCCCAAAAAATATAGATCCAGCAGAGCGTACCGGCGTCCATATGCAGATTGATGAAGGAACGGAGGTTACCCCCGGTCGAAGGTGCCGCAGTTTTACGGTTTTTGCGCAGCTGCTCAGCGAGAATCTGACTCATAAAATGTCCGGCGGTGAGTACTGTGAATGCCATGGGCAGTGCCCAAAGAATCCAGCCACCGGGAAAACCATCGGTGGTATGTGATACAGAGAAGTACTCGGGAAAACGGATAAAACCTACCAGCGTCGCTAGGTGTACGGTGGGCACTCGCATGGAATCTACTACATGGTCAAGCCATTCTCCTGCGGGTGAGGATGCGCCGGTCACGCGGGCTACCTGCCCGTCCGCTGAATCAAGCCCGTAACCGAGGGCAAACAGAAACGCAACGATAACGCCTGTCAGGATTGTTGGGGGAGTGGTTAGAAGAACGATAACACCTGCCGCTGAGATAGCTGCGCTGACCGCCGTAACGCCGTTGGGCGTAATACCAAGAGAGACAGCGGCAGCAGCGAAATAGCGTGCAATCCTGCGGTTTACCCATCGGGTGTATGCGGGAACTCCAATACCTGGTTTTTGCGCCTGCTCAAGCGCTCTCAGAGTATCCGAAAAGCCGGGGCGTTTTGCTGTGCTTGGCGTAGTGATGTGACCCATGTGAAGAATCCTAATCGGTGATCAAAGTTTGAGGTGGTGCCGCGGGTGATGACGACGTTTGCTGTTACCTAAGCCCGCCGGAAGACATGCGATCTAAAACCGAGTGTCCGAGCAAAAAGTAAGTCATAAAGATTATAGAAATAAAATGCTCTAAAAAGTAGGACTTTGCCATACGCGCCTTATTTTACTGACTCTTAGTCAAACATTGAAGACGGTATCGCGCTGAAAAACGCCCCCGTAGCCGAATACTAAATCCAGCTACAGGAGCGTTTATGCAGTCCCTACGCGGGGGTTAGGTGATTACCAACCGAATCCGTAGTCGTAGAATGCACGACCGAAGAATCCGTGGGCATAACCGAAGCCACCCATGTAACCAAAACCACGGTGATCGTAGTTATAGGCTACGCGTTGGTTACGACGACCGTAGTAGTCACCGTTACCATAGTTGCCGTAGTACTCCGGGTAGTACCAGTACCAGACCTGAGGGCGGTGCTGCTGACCGTTATCCTCCTGATTCTGTACTTCAGGAAGGGGATTCTGGTGCTGCGCGGTGGAAATAACCTGCATATCGAAGCTGATGTTGTTGCTCCAGTGCGAGTTAGCGTGAACCTCAACGGCGATTGCGTTGCGACCTTCGCGCAGGTACTCAGCAGGAACGTCAACTGAGAACAGCTGAGCGTTCTGGCTTTCCGGACGCTGGGTTGCGGGGGTGTTAGCCGAGATACGACCCTGCGGCATGTTCTTACGAGCAACTTCCTTGCCGTTGACATAAACCACAGTACCGTCATCTGCGTAGGTGGTGAGCTTCAGATACTGCTGAGCCTGTTCCTTCGTGAGGGTAACGTCCTTACGGGCGTAGATGCTCATCGGAGTACCAAAGAAGGTATTCACCTCGGTCTCAACATTCACCGAGCCAGCACCCAGGGGAGCCTTGCCGCGAGACCATGCACCGCCGAGCCATGAACGAGTTTTCCATTCGCTTTCGGCGCGGTCGCTGCCTACGCGGTAGACCCATGAAGAACCGCTATCGACGAGAACCTGATCGCCCTGGGGCTTCTGCTCCTGCTTCGGGTCCTCTTGTTTGGGCTGCTCTTGCTTGGGATTGTCCTGTTTAGGATCTTCCTGCTTGGGCTGTTCCTGCTTCGGGTTCTCCTGCTGCTTAGGCTCGTTCGGCTTCAGATCATCGTTGGGATCAGCGGGCTGAACCTGGTCGTCTGTCGCAGGGTTTTCCGGCTGAGGCTGTTCATCCTGTTTAGGATCTTCCTGCTTCGGGTTGTCCTGCTTGGGCTGTTCCTGCTTGGGGTCCTCTTGCTTAGGATCGTCCTGGATGGGGTTTTCCGGCTGAGGCTTGACGATATTCTTATTGTCATCCTGCTTGGGATCATCCTGTTTAGGCTGCTCTTGCTTAGGATCTTCCTGCTTGGGCTGCTCTTGCTTGGGATCATCCTGTTTAGGATCTTCCTGCTTGGGCTGCTCTTGTTTGGGCTGTTCCTGCTTGGGGTCCTCTTGCTTAGGATCGTCCTGCTTAGGGTTTTCCGGCTGAGGCTGCGGATTCTCCTGCTTGGGGTTCTCCTGCTTAGGCTGCTCAGCCTTCTTGCCAGATACAGCAACCGAAGTAGAAGCAGAGTAGTTACCGTTTGCATCAGCCGCACGCACGAAGTAACGAGCGTTGTCGGTGTGCTTTACCCTGTAGCTGGTGCCGTTCACAGTAGCAATCACGCGATCGTTACGGAGCACATGGTAACGTGCACCCGCCTCGCCAGATGCGCTCCAGTTCAGCTGATCGTTATCACCGGATTGAGTAACAGTCAGGTTACTCGGAGCAGGCGGGGGAGTAACATCGCGTGGTGCGTAGCGTACGAAGCCAACAGATTCCTGCTGTACACCATTTTCACCTAGGGAGCGGTTCAAATCGCCGCCAACCCACAGTACACCATTGGAGTCCACGAAGGATTCCCAGATGCCGTGACCACTCTTACCCTTAAGAGTAGGAGCGAACTCGGGGAGAGTTTTACCGCTGTCCTTATCGAACGCAGCAACCAAACGGATGCTGTCGGTCACGGTAGAACCACGCCATGCGTAGTCGTGGGTGCCGCTGCCCTGGTACAGGAAGTCACCACAGTGGCAGGCGCCGTAGATGTTATTACCGTTGAGATGCAGATCCTGGAAATCACCGCCGTTGCGGGTAATACTCGAGCTCAAACGGGTCATTGGTTCGTTCTTAGTGTACTGAGAAATCATGTGCTCAGTACCGCCAAGCCATACGGAGCTGCCAGCATCCTGAACGTCAAAGTGGAAGCCCCACACCCTTTTCTCGCGGGTTTGTGGATCCGGAAGGTATGAGGGAGTGACCTCCCATGTGCCGACCTTCTTGGCGGAATCGAGGATACGTGCCACACGGAATGCGCGTTGGTCATTCATCTCGGTGAAGTAACCGGCGGCAAATACCTCGGAGTTATCTGCCGATGCACTCATACCATTTACTGTTCCGTTGAAACGCGGGGTCCACGTGCGATCAACCTGGTTGGTGGAGATCTTCACGCGAGCAGCGTTACGGGAGTAAACCTTATTGGGGGTTCCTGAGCTCTTGAGATGGGTAAACGTACCGCCCAAGTACAGGTAATCTCCCTGAGCTTGCAGAGTCTTCACAGAAAGAGCTGAACCGGAAACATTGTTTTCAACCTGCAGGTTCAGTTCGCGGTCAAGCTGTCCGGTTGCGGGGTCAAGCACCGCAAAACCGGGCACCTTTTCTCCGTTAACCTCGGTGAATTCGCCACCAACGGCCAACTTGTTGTTCGGCAGAGCCTCAAGAGACTTAATTTGACCATTGAACTTCGGCTTGAAGGTCTGTACCAGTTCACCAGTATTGACGTTGAAACCAGCAAGATAAGACTGATCCACATGAGCACCGGCTGCAGACTCCAGGTATGCAAAGTCACCGCCGGTGAAGACAGTGTCGCCTACCTGAGTAATAGCCTGAACGTAGGTGTTCATTTCGTTGACGTTACCGGTTCCGGACTTATCGCTTGTGCGCCACTTCCATGGCATAGAACCGCTCTTGGGCAGTGCGCGGCGGTTACTTGCCGCAGTACCGTTATCGCCAATAGCCTGTGCACCCATGTTCTGCTGGGTCAGCTTCGGGCGCAGGTACACCTGAGTGAAAGCGAAGGGAGTAGCGTTGGAACCGCTCGGGCGGTACAGATATGAGTTGCTTGCGCTCTCATTGCGATTTCCGTTAGCACGAACATCACGGCTGTAGCTAAAACCGAGCTTCCATCCCTGCTCACGCTGCTCATCAAAGTTCAGCACCGAGTAGGTGCCATTTTGCTGAATATGGCCCTCAGTCTTGTCGAAGTGGGTACGGTCCCTCTGCATGTACTGGGGGTTATCCGCGCTGACGTCAATATTGGACCAGATATTGTTGCTTCGCAGAGCCCAGGTCCAACGCTCGGTCTGATCACGATGCGCCGTGATGTTCTGCCATTCCGTGCCGTCAGTATTCAGGGCGCGGCGGAAGCGCACGCCATCTTCAAGATCCTGCGGCTTCTGACCGTTCAGCAGCTCATCAACAGTGGTAGAGGGCAGCTGTACCGGAGTCATTGCGTCGTCACCCTCAGGGCTGGTGTACAGCTTAGATGCAGCACCTCGACCGTGGTAGTTCTCGGTCCAACCGTCACGGCCGCGACCAATCAGAACCCAACCGCCGCCGTTAGTCTCCTGGTCGCAGTAGAACTGCTGTGGAGCCGACATCGAAGGGGTGTACAGCCAGTACTTACCGGATTTTGCATCCTTGTTGACTTGTTTAGCTTCATAACAGGAAGCGGCTGCCTTGTCGCTGGAGGAGCCGTCGTGAACGACCGCATCCTCAGCAGCGTAGGCTACGGGACCTACCGGGGCTAGCCCGGAAAGTCCAAGCGTCAGGGCAAGCCCTACCGCCGTAGTCGCTTTTCTAGCAAATTTCATGGTTTTATTGCACCTCCGTTGAATGCTGAATACGTATTGAAGGAGTGGAATAAACACGGGCAGACACCGAAGGATAAAACGGCCTTATGATGCCTGTAGGTACGACGTACCATGTGCTTAGCAATCGGGATTGTTAGGGAAGTCGTGTTGGGCTATTTTCCACGTGCCGTCAGATTCGACCAGCGTATATATATTGAGAGCTCGTTTGCCTCCGCTCTGGAGTTCCCGACCCGCGCTGTCTTTGGTCTTGACTTGGGAGGAATCCAGGCACACCTCGACGAATCGTGCACGCTTGCCCTGGTAGGTTCCTTCGGCAACTTTGGGGCTGCCGACGACCGTGCTGGTGCCCTCGTAATGCCAACCGTTTTGGGCATACTCGGCAGCGGATGCCGCGTATTCTTCGGCGGCGTTGTCTACAGCTACCTTGTTGATGGAGTCCATGGTTGCCTCATCAAGAAACTGCCGGGGTTGACCGGAATCTGATGAAGCAGTATCTGCTGAACCTTCAGGCGCGCTTGGAACAGAAGACATGGTCTGCTCATAGGAGTTTACGAGACCGTTGACTTCTTTAACCTCGGCCGCGTCAGTCGAGACAGTTTTAGCGTCTTTGAGTTGCTCTGCTTGGGGATAATTTTCGTCCTGCGCAGGAACTTCAGCCTGTGCAGATTCAGAGGAAGTAGCAGTTTCAGAAGAAGGGGCGGAAGAAGCGCTAGATGCGCTTGAAGCAGAAGATGACGAGCTTGCTGAAGCTGAGCTGTCGGGGCTCGCAGTCTGTTGATCTGATGACTGAGAGCATGCCGCAAGGGGGACTATCAAAGACAAACTCAGAAGTAAGCCCGTTGCTGCCCGTCGCTGTTTCGGAAGTGAAGAAAACGTACGAAGCACGATCTTTCTCGTTCAGTTGTAAGGTGGTTGGTTATCGGTAAAGTGAAGGCACTTCTGCCAACAATAACGACAACCCACCCTTTGTGTAATTATAAGTGAGTGAATTGCTATTGCCGACGGGAGTACCCGTTGGTTTTTATTATTTTCCATGGGGCTACACCGCGCCATGAAGGCACAGAACTTTCCGTGGATACCTATAGGCTAGCACAGCGAACGAAAGTTGTGACCGCGGTGAGGTCACAATACTCGCGGATAGTCCGAGGGGTGGACAAATACTATAAGAAAACCTAATAAATATTTTATGAACCCTTATCAAAAGAAAGGTGTAAATGGTTGTTTCGATACAAAGTTGATAGTTGTTCTCGTGTATAGAAATTTACTCATAAAATACCTATAAAACTTCTGAGGGGGTTGGGAGGGATTGGGTTTCGGCAACTGAGTCTACTTGAAAGATACTTAAAGCTCTTAAATTTATAAATATTCACCCAATATACGTTCTGAGACTTGGCACATACTTTACCTATCAAATAAAAAATAATAGTATATACCCCCAGAAAACATGTTCCCTGTGATAACAAGGGAGAAGGGAGGCGGGCAAACCCTGCTATAAATTTCCTAGCCACGGCCTTAAAACCAGGATTTACAAGGGTATATACCTTAAGGACACTT
This sequence comes from Rothia sp. HMSC036D11, assembly GCF_001814205.1. Classification (NCBI taxonomy): domain Bacteria; kingdom Bacillati; phylum Actinomycetota; class Actinomycetes; order Micrococcales; family Micrococcaceae; genus Rothia; species Rothia sp. HMSC036D11. The sequence goes on along the minus strand of NZ_KV815302.1, from coordinate 159,229 downwards.
TCATGAACAGTTAAAAATATGCATTTCGCATGCCATCCTCAAAAATATGAGCAGATAGGAAACGACGAACAATAGATTTTATCGTGAAGACCCGCCCCACCGGCTGTAGTCGAGGAGATAGACAAAAAGCCTGAGCGAGATACCCCTACGGTATAAGATAGACGGGTACCCAAACGCATCAACGTGGCAATATAGAGCGCACGCGTTATTGGGAGGCGCCGCCTTGATAGCCACCGCATCCGGTAGAAGGAGTATCCGTGAAACTAACTGGACTGAGCCGTCTTCTGGCAGAACAGCCCTCCTACCGTCATATTCTTGAAGCCTGCGATGTTCCCGCTGCGGAACGTCCTGTCCAAACCCTAATTGGCGCCGTCGCCGGTGTACAGGCACCCCTTATAGCTGATCTTGCCGTTGCAGTACGGCGCCAGTCCAGAACCGGAAAAACTCCGCTGACGCTCATTATTACACCAACCGAGCGACAGGCTGAGGATACCGCACATGCCCTGCACTCATATTTGCCTGATCACCATATCGAGAGCTTTCCCGCATGGGAAACTTTGCCGCATGAACGGCTTTCGCCACGCAGCGATACCGTGGGAAAACGTTTGAATGTTCTGCGCTCTATAACTCATCTTGAAACGCCGACTCCACAGGTTGTTATAGCCCCGGTGCGCGCGGTCATTCAGCCCCTCGTGGCTGGTATTGAGAACCTGGAACCGGTAAGCCTGGCACGCGGTGAAGAATACTCTTTCAAAGACGTTATTAAAGGTCTAACAGATGCCGCATACTCGCGTGTAGATCTCGTAGCAAAGCGTGGTGAATATGCGGTTCGAGGCGGTATTATCGACGTCTTTGCACCCACCGCACAGCATCCAGTTCGCTTGGAATTCTTCGGCGACGAACTTGACGAAATACGTTACTTCTCAACGGCAGACCAGCGTACTCTAGGGCAGGAAGCAGACCACCCAACGCACGTTACCTTGCTCCCATGCCGTGAGCTTCTCATTACCCCGGAAGTTATGGGACGTGCTGCCCGACTCAAAACGGACTATCCGACGGCATCAAGCATGCTTGAGAAAATCGCGGGAGGTATCTATGTCGAAGGCATGGAATCTCTAACCCCGCTTCTTGTCGATAAAATGCAGACTCTTGTGTCTCTGCTCCCCGAAGAATCACTCATTATTTCTCTGGAACCTGAGCGGGTGCGTGCCCGTGCCGAAGACCTTGTGGCAACCAACGAGGAGTTTTTAGCGGCCGCTTGGGATGCTTCCGCTGATGCGGGCTCGCGTGCGCCTATAGACTTGGGACAGCTTCGGGTTAGCGACAGCGGGTTCCGCACGATTGCCGCGACCCAGCAGGAATCTTTGGACCGTAACCTATCCTGGTGGGAAATCACCGAGCTTGTCGATAGTGTAGATCTTCTCAACAATGCTCTCGACGACGACATCCCAACTATGACGGTCGCGGCACAGGCTCCAGCATCCTTCACCGGCTCGGTAGAACAAATGCTTCACGAGGTTGGTTCGCTGGTTCGTGACGGCTGGACGGTACTGGCGCTTACCAATGGGCGAGGATCCACCGACCGCCTCATCGAACTTTTCCGCGAGAGTATCTCAGGAGAAGACCCAATTCCAGCCATACGTCGGGAAACCCTCGACGGGGGAACGGAAGGCGCCCTACAACCCGGAGTAGTCGAAGTTTGTGAGACCCCAGCCTCTGCCGGATTTTTAATTCCTGAGGCGCGCCTTGCTGTTTTGACTGAAGGTGAAATTTTGGGCAGGCGCGGCACCTATGCGCCACGTGGCACGAGCGGCAAAAAACTCAAACCCCGTAAACGACGTAACGCCGTCGATCCTCTGGCACTAACCCCTGGCGATTATGTGGTGCACGAACGTCACGGTATCGGTAAATTCATTGAAATGGCTTCGCGCCCAGTCGCTGGAGTGTCTTCAAAACATGGGGAAACCCCTTTGAAAGAATACCTGGTGATCGAGTATGCGCCTTCAAAACGCGGGGGAGCCCCTGACCGCCTCTTTGTGCCCTCCGATCAGCTGGATCTCATTTCGCACTATGTGGGAAGCGAAACCCCGACCCTCTCTAAAATGGGCGGGAGCGACTGGGCTAAGACAAAGAGCCGCGCACGTAAAGCAGTTAAAGAAATCGCCGCTGACCTGGTGAAACTCTATTCGGCACGGCAAGCTTCGCGCGGTCATGCATTCTCAGAAGATACTCCCTGGCAACGGGAACTTGAGGAATCTTTTCCTTATAATGAGACTCCCGACCAGCTTACCGCTATTCACGAGGTTAAGGTGGATATGGAGAAGGAAATCCCCATGGATCGCCTGATCTCCGGGGACGTCGGCTTTGGCAAAACGGAGGTCGCTATTCGGGCGGCCTTCAAAGCCGTGCAGGATGGTAAACAGGTTGCCATACTTGTACCCACAACCCTGCTGGCGCAGCAGCATTTTGAGACTTTTACCGAGCGTTTCTCGGGATTCCCCATCAAAATTAAGGTGCTATCGCGCTTCCAAAAGGCTAAAGAAACCCGCGCTATCGTGGAGGATATTGCCTCCGGGAGCATAGATGTGGTGATTGGTACTCACCGCATCCTCTCGGAAAACGTGAAGTTCAAGGATCTTGGACTCGTCGTTATTGATGAGGAACAGCGCTTTGGCGTGGAGCATAAGGAAAAGCTCAAGCAGATGCGCACTAATGTGGATGTGCTTGCCATGAGCGCCACCCCAATTCCGCGCACGCTTGAAATGTCGCTTACCGGTATTCGGGAGACCTCAACGTTGGCAACTGCGCCGGAAGAGAGGCATCCCGTGCTGACCTTTGTGGGTCCGCGTACCGATGCCCAGATTACTGCCGCTATTCGACGCGAACTTATGCGGGAAGGGCAGGTATTCTTCGTCCATAACAGGGTGGCGAATATTGATACTGTTGCCGCCGAAATCGGTAAGCTCGTGCCGGAGGCGCGCATCGCCACGGCGCACGGGCGCATGAGCGAATCTCGGCTTGAGCAGATTATCGTGGACTTCTGGGAGCGACGCTTCGATGTTCTGGTGTGTACAACCATCGTGGAAACCGGGTTGGATATTTCAAACGCCAATACCCTGATTGTCGATAACGCCCAGAATTATGGACTGAGTCAGCTGCACCAGTTGCGCGGGCGTGTGGGTCGCGGGCGTGAACGGGCTTATGCCTACTTCCTGTACCCGACGGATAAGAGCCTTGGTGAGGTCGCGCATGAACGCCTCAAAGCTGTAGCGACCCATAACGAGCTGGGTGCCGGTCTGCAGCTGGCGATGAAGGACCTTGAAATTCGTGGCGCCGGAAACCTGCTCGGCGGCGAACAGTCCGGGCATATCGCGGGTGTCGGTTTTGATCTGTATCTGCGTCTCGTGGGAGAAGCTGTAGCCAACTTCCGCGGCGAACAGGAGAACACCGAGGCCGAGGTTAAGGTTGATCTTCCTGTCAACGCCCATATTCCGCATGATTATATTGATGCGGAACGTCTACGCCTGCAGGCATACCGCCAGATAGCTTCCGCAGACACCGAACAGAAAATCGCGGAGGTACGCGAAGAACTTCACGATCGTTACGGTGCCTTACCCGAGCCTGTGGAGAATCTGCTTCAGGTGGCGGTGCTGCGCCGCGAAGCACGGGAAGCAGGCATCCATGAGATTACTGCGCTGGGGCCGAAACTGCGTGTGGTCAGCGGCGAACCGCTGCCGGAATCACGGCAGATGCGCCTCAAACGTGTGTATCCCGGCTCAACTCACACCCAACCGAAGGGTCTGAGCACGTGGCTGACTCTGGTTCCGCGTCCTAAGACTTTGCCGGTCGGTGGCGTGGACCTTATTGACGGTCCTATGTTGGAATGGTGCTCGAAGTTAATTAACTCTATCTACTCGGCAGACCCGAAAGCATTGGAGGAGTCATGATGTCATCGGCACCTACCCCGCGCACCCCGAAAGGCTGGGTGCGACTTCTGCTGAGTATCGTGGGATGGGCTGCGCTAGGTTTTGTCGCCTTAGGAACGATTGTCTGGGTATTTTTCAGCTCGTACGGGTTAACGGTGTACTTCGTTGTAGTGGCGTACCTGCTGATCGCGGTTGCTTGCGGTGCACCTGCCCTCCTGTTTTATGTCGCCCATCGAGCTAAGGTTCGCAGCGGAGAATTTGGCACGAGCGGACCGGTAAGGTTTGGCAGCAAGGAATAGCGTGGGAGCAACATACTGCCGGATGGTGCCACATTTCTTATAGATTGTGACACCATCCGGCAGATAAGAAAAACTATAAAATGAGGTACTTCAGTTACTTCTGTACCTTATTCTGATCCGTAATCTTACGGGTTGTCTTCGAGGGCAGCAGATGGAACACAACACCAAAGAAAATTCCAAACGCAACGAGGGCTCCGGCATACAGAACCGGACCGCCTTCGGGGTAGGTGCCCAGCAGGTAGAGGGATAGAAGCAAAAATACGAAGCAGCCGATGAACAACACTGCGTTCTCAAGATGCCTGCCCTGCCCGGAGTAGGCGGGAGGTTTCGTCGTTTTAGCCATAATTTTCCTTCATCTGTAGCGACCTGCATTGGGTCGATGATGTGTGTGCTTCACCCCGGTTTCAGTGCCCTATAAACCTTTATAAACCGAGAAATCCTTTCTCAAGTATAGTGTTTTTACCCGCACGAATGCACACTTATGACACTGCGCAAACTCAAACTACGGGTTCATGACGTTACCCGGCAAATATAAGACTCTCGTAGGCAGCAAGATGTATCCGTAGCGTTCTCGGCGACTTTGCCGCTCCTGCAGGCATCACGGTACCTACTCGGCACCAAAAATCGGCATTTAATATCCTGGAGACGACGGCGGTTTCGGTTGAGTATTTCAGTGTGATAGCACACAATGAAAGTGTGACTTCAACAGTGAACTATGCATCCCAACGAATCGTGATACTAGGCGCTGGGCCCGGCGGCTATGAGGCCGCGCTTGTGGCAGCATCATCGAATGCTGATGTAACAATCATCGAACGTAATGCTCTAGGCGGATCCGCAGTCCTAACCGATGTAGTACCTTCGAAAACGCTTATCGCTACCGCAGATATGATGACTCGTTTCTCTGATGCTGGGCGATTGGGGATCGAAAATACCAAGGGCAACGCACCGCAGCTGCAAGTAGATATGAACCGGGTGAATAGCCGTGTTTTGGATCTAGCGCATCAACAATCTGCCGATATCAAACGGGCCCTTGCCTCCGCCGGGGTCAAAATTATCAGCGGCACCGGTAAACTTACCGACCCGCACACCGTTGCGGTTACCGATAATACCGGGCTGGAATATGACCTGCATGCAGACTTTATTCTGCTTTCGGTCGGGACGCACCCGCGTGAGATGGCGACCGGGCAGCCTGATGGGGAACGGATTCTCACCTGGACACAGCTCTATAATCTGCGTGAGGTACCTCGCGAACTCATCGTGATCGGTTCGGGTGTTACCGGTGCCGAATTTGCCTCTGCCTATAACGGGCTTGGCTCCCAGGTGACCCTAATTTCTTCGCGAGATCGTGTGCTTCCGGGCGAAGACGAAGACGCCGCGCGTGTGCTGGAAGACGTCTTTGAGCGCCGTGGTGTTCGGGTAATGCCGCGGTCACGTGCGAGCGCCGTGGAACGCACCAACGACGGCGTGGTGGTGACTCTCTCCGATGGACGCAAGGTTTCTGGCACGCATTGCTTGGTCGCAATTGGTTCTATTCCCAACACTGAAGGACTGGGTCTTGAGACCGCTGGTGTAGAGACCAACGAGTCGGGATATGTGGTTGTCGATGCTGTTTCACGTACGTCAGTACCGCATATTTACGCTGCTGGAGACTGCACGGGTGTGTACCCGTTGGCTTCCGTAGCCGCTATGCAGGGGCGCATCGCGATGGCGCATCTTTTGGGTGATACGGTGCATCCGCTTCGCACCGACCGAGTGGCAGCGAATATTTTCACCACCCCGGAGATTGCGACCGTGGGTATTAGTGAGAAAGACCTTGCCGCCGGGGTTTACCGAGGCGAGGCTGTCATGCTTCCGTTGACTACGAATCCGCGCGCCAAAATGATGGCGTTCCAAGACGGCTTTGTGAAGATTTTTGCCCGTAAGCACTCCGGTACTGTGATTGGCGGGGTCGTGGTCGGTCCGCGTGCATCCGAACTTATCTATCCTATTGCGCTGGCTATCGAGAAGAAACTGACAGTGGATGATTTGGCCGCTACCTTTACTGTTTACCCGTCTCTATCCGAGGCGATTTCTACGGCCTCGCGGCAGCTTCACACCCGTGTTTAGTTTTCACTACAGCTCTTGATATAGATTTGAGGGGCGTGACTTGTGTAGAGCCACGCCCCTCAAATGCTTACAGTATTCAGGTTATTTAGTGCTGACCGCGTTCATATCGACGTCGCGGGTTTCATGCGTGAGCAAGATGAAGAGAACACTCAGCAAGGATGCACCTGCTAGGTAGTATCCGACGGCCCCAACACCAAACTTCGTATTCAGCCATACCGCCACGAACGGGGTCAAGGCGGCTCCCAAAATAGATGCCATGTTGTAGGCGATACCGCTGGCGGTGTACCGCACATTAGTGGGGTACAGCTCGGGCAGGTAGGCGCTCATGGAGCCGAAAGAAAGCCCCATCAGGCACATTCCGATGAACATGAAGATGGTAATAATAACGAGGTTAGCGTTTTTGCCGGTTCCCACGACGGAGGGAGCAATGACCAGGGCGAAAGTACCGCCGAAGACAGCCATGGCAATAGTGGTCCACAGCTGCTGTTTGCGGCGACCGTATTTGTCGGCTAACCATCCCGAGACGGGAATAAAGAGCGCAAAACCAATGATAGAGATGAGCTGAATCTCCAAGAACTTGTGGTAGGCGATTCCTAACCCACCGTTTTTAACATCAGCTTTACCGTAGGAGAGAATCCACGTCGTCATTAGGTAGAACAGCACGTAGCATGCCACCATAATGAAAGTGCCCTGGATCATGGGCCACCAGGCAACTTTGAACGCCTCAACCAGCGGGGTCTTAACCTTCTCATCATTCTTGACAGCTTTGGCAAAGACAGGGGTTTCTTCGAGCTTGAAACGTACATACAGGCCTACAGCAACCATGAGGATGGAGAGCAAGAACGGAATACGCCAGCCCCAGACGAGGAAGGGGTGATCGAGGTTCTTACCATCTGTGGCGGAGTTGAAAGTGATCCACCCGGTTAGAAGCAACATAAGTCCATTGGCAAGAAAGAACCCGATAGGCGCGCCTAACTGAGGCCACATAGCGGAACGTGCACGTTTGCCTTCTTCGGCATATTCGCTGGCGAGCAGAGCCGCACCCGACCATTCGCCGCCTAGGCCTAGACCCTGGCAGAAACGCATAATGGTCAGCATGACCGGTGCCCACAGACCAATCTGATAGTAGGTGGGCAACAAGCCGATGAGGAAGGTCGCCAACCCCATGGTCAGAAGTGCGCCCACGAGCGTTGCTTTACGGCCGATCTTATCGCCGAAGTGACCGAAAACGATAGAACCCAAGGGGCGGGCGATAAAGGCGACCCCGAAGGAAGCGAAAGAAGCTAATAAAGCCGTAGTGTCATCTTTGGAGGCAAAAAACAGAACCGGGAAAACCGCTACCGCTGCGGTGGCGTAAATATAGAAGTCGTAGAATTCGATGGTGGTGCCCACCAGAGAGGCGATAATAACTCTGCTCTTGGGGGTTGTATTCTCAACCTGCGTGTTGTGCCCGGCGGAAACGTCGGGCGCGTGTGTGCTCATCGTGAATTAGCTCCTGAAAAAGGGATAGTAGCGACTACGCTCGATGTTGTGAGTGTAGATTCTCAACTTTTATATTCTACGCCTCGCGATACGGTGCCAACATCCTGTATTCATCATCTGGACCATTCAGCTGTATTTCAGTGTTCGAGGATGAAAAATCAGGAATACACGAACAACAAACCGCCGGATGCGTATGAGAGAACGCATCCGGCGGGCTATAGACATAGAGTCCCGTTAGAAGGCTATTTGATGGTGGCTAGAACGGCACCTGCGGTGACGGTATCGCCCGCCTTCAAGGACAGCCCGGAAATCTTACCGGCCTTATGCGCGTTGATAGGCTGTTCCATCTTCATAGCCTCTAGCACCAGGATCAGATCGCCTTCGGCGACTGTGTCCCCATCGGCAACGGAGACCTTCACGATCGTACCCTGCATGGGGCTTGTCAGATCGTCTCCGCTGACCGCATTTGAACCGCCGCGAGCACGGGACTTACGGGTTTTCGATGCGGGCTTTGAACTGCTCTTGGCAGGAGTACCGCCCAATTCAGGTAGAATAACCTCAAGACGCTTACCATTAACCTCAACGACCACGGTTTGACGTTCGGCATCGTCATCATCCACACTGCCGGGAGCGCCGGAGTAGGGCGAAATGGTGTTCTTGTAATCGGTTTCGATCCACCGGGTGTGAACCTTGAAATCTGCTCCTGCTGCGGGGGCGAAATCGGGTTCGTCCAGAACTGCGCGGTGGAAGGGAACCACTGTCGGAAGGCCGTCGAGTGTGAGCTCGTCTAGGGCTCGGCGAGCGCGTTCGATCGCCTGCTCGCGGGTAGCACCGGTCACGATGAGCTTGGCGAGCATTGAGTCGAAGTTGCCGCTGATAGCATCGCCTTCTACGAAGCCGGAATCCCAGCGTACACCGGGGCCGGAAGGAACACGAAGTTTTTCGATGGTACCCGGTGCTGGCATGAAGGAACGCCCTGCATCTTCGCCGTTGATGCGGAACTCGAAGGAATGACCGCGCAGCTGGGGGCTCTGCGGATCGATTTTCTCGCCGCGGGCAATGCGGAACTGTTCGCGCACCAGATCAATGCCCGATACTTCCTCGGAAACCGGGTGTTCAACCTGCAAGCGGGTGTTCACCTCTAGGAAGGAAATCGCTCCGTCGGGGGCAAGCAGGAACTCGCAGGTACCCGCACCCTGGTATCCGGCTTCCTGCAGAATCTTACGGGATGCTTCATAGAGCCGGTCGCTTTGTTCTTCCGTAAGGTACGGGGCGGGGGCTTCCTCTACGAGCTTTTGGTTACGGCGTTGAAGAGAACAATCACGGGTCGAAACGACTTGCACATTGCCGTGAGCATCGGCCAGGCACTGAGTTTCGATATGGCGCGGGGAATCTAGGAAACGCTCAATAAAACATTCTCCGCGGCCGTAGGCTGCGACCGCTTCACGCACGGCGGATTCGTAGAGCTCGATAATATCGCTACGGTTGCGCACAACCTTGATGCCGCGACCGCCGCCACCGAACGCCGCCTTGATCGCGATGGGCAAACCATGCTCGTCGGCAAAGGCGAGCACTTCATCGGCAGACTCTACGGGATCCTTGGTCCCCGGTACCAAGGGGGCACCCACTTTCTGGGCGATATGGCGCGCGGCGACTTTATCGCCCAACTGGGTAATAGATTCGGGGGAGGGACCAATCCAGGTTAATCCGGCATCAATGACTTTTTGGGCGAATTCGGCGTTTTCTGAAAGGAAACCGTAGCCGGGATGCACCGCATCCGCGCCGGAACGAATAGCTACCTCAATGAGCTTGTCCATCACCAGATATGACTGGGGCGCGGTCGCCCCTCCTAGAGCGTAAGCCTCGTCTGCGAGTTTAACATGCTGGGCATCGCGATCCGGTTCTGCATAAACGGCGACGGTCTCTAAACCTTCGTCACGGGCTGCGCGAATAATACGTACCGCGATCTCGCCGCGGTTAGCAATAAGAATTTTACTGACCGGACCGGTATGGTGTCCGGGAACAGCTGTAAAGTTTTTGATGGCTTTTGCCGGGTTGTGAGTCACTGAGGCTCTCCTTTTTATCCTGCCGAAAGCATAGCGAGAAAAGCTGAGAATGGCGAATATATAGCGCCGAATGACGCGAAAAATATAAGAAAAGTGAGGATGCTTATACCGGGTTTGGCTTAGCGGTCGTTAGTCTGATGAGGACTTCCAGAACATGTTTATCGATATCCCATATTGTGAGAGCATTTCCTTGAGTGCATTCACCGACAGCCCAATCACCGTATGTGATTCCCCGCGGATGCCTTGAATAAAGGCAGCACCATATCCGTCGAGGGTAAAGGAACCCGCTACATGAAGTGGCTCGCCCGTGGCAACGTAAGCATCGACCTCTGCGGCGCTCATCGGCGCAAAGTTTACGGTAGCGCTGCGTACCTGCTGAACGGCGGGAAGCTGTTTATCTTTGGTCTCACCGATCCCATCCCGTAAATCTATGAGGCAATGCCCGGTGTGGAGCACCCCGCTTCGACCGCTCATCGCAGCGATGCGCTCGCGTGCTTTCTCAGGGGTGTGCGGTTTGCCGTAGGCGACCGATTCAAACTCAAAGACAGAATCGCATCCGAGCACGAAGGCGTTTACTATACCCTGGGCGGCAAGAGAATCAGCAACCGCGCGTGCCTTTGCCTCCGCAAGAATGCCGGAAACCTCCGCCGGGGTTAGGTCGGTACGTCCCTCTTCACGGGCACGCTGGGCAGCACTGGCGAGCACCGCATCCTCATCGACATCGGAGACATGAATATCAAACATAATGCCGGAGTCTTCAAGGAGCTTTTTACGCGCGGGTGATGCGGAAGCCAGAATCAGGCGCGGTGCGGGCTTTGATGCCGAATGCGACGCACCGGATGGAACAGAAGATTGGGAAGTCATATCTTTATTTTAGAACGAGTATCAAGATTGGTCTTCATACGAGAGAATAGTCTCCGTACCATACCGATGCGCCGCATCCCTATGCCGTAGCCAAGAACCGCCTAGGACGCAGCAGTAACCTTGGCAGAACTAGGCGAGGTATCCTCGCCACGAATCAGCTTCGACTGGGCGGCTTCCACAAGATCCTGCGGCACAAACCCGTTAGCGCTGCGCGGTGCATTGTAGATCTCGGCGCTGAGGATACCCTCGCGCTTAGAGACAATCGTGGGAACCAAAGCTTGCCCGGCCACGTTCAAAGCGGTACGTCCCATATCAATAATCGGGTCAATCGCCAATAGAAGACCCACTCCATCAAGAGGAAGGCCCACAGTCGAAAGGGTCAGAGTGAGCATCACGATAGCGCCCGTTGTACCTGCCGTAGCGGCAGAACCCAACACCGACACCAGAATAATCAGCAGATACTGCGAAATATCCAGGTGCACTCCGTAGAATTGCGCCACAAAAATAGCTGCCAGCGCGGGGTAGACAGAGGCGCATCCATCCATTTTGGTCGTAGAACCCAGCGGCACTGCAAAGGATGCGTATGCACGCGGCACGCCGAGATTACGTTCGGTAACGGCCTCAGTCATGGGCATAGTGCCCATCGAAGACCGCGATACGAAACCAAGCTGCACTGCGGGCCATACGCCCGAGAAGTACTGTTTCACAGAGAGCCCGTTGAGCTTCACGATCAGGGGATACACCACCAGGAACACGAGGAGCAGACCCGCATACAGTGCCGCAATGAACTTCACCAGCGAGCCCATGGATGTCCAGCCGTAGGCATAGACGGCATGCCCGATCAGCCCGATCGTGCCCAGCGGAGCGAGGCGAATAATCCACCACAGCACCTTCTGAATAATGGCGAGCGCGCTCTTGACGATATCGATAAAGGGCTTAGCCGCATCGCCCACCTTCAGAGCCGCAATACCGATAGCCCCCGAAATCACGAGCATTTGGAGCACGTTAAAGGAAACCGAAGAAGTTATACCGGAGTCGGTGGTTTTCGTGGTGACCTCAAGCCCTAAGAAATTGGAGGGGATAATCCCGGTCAGAAATGCTGTCCATGATCCCCGGGTGCTGGTGCTGCCCGAGGCGCTTACCTCGGCACCCACACCAGGCTGAACGAGCAGCCCCAGTACGATACCGATGGAGACCGCAAAAAATGCTGTAATAGCAAACCAGATAAGAGTCTTAACCGCTAAACGCGCCGCATTCGTCACCTGCGAGAGATTCGAGATTGAGGCAACGACGGCGGTAAACACCAGCGGGATCACCGCGGCCTTAAGGAGAGTCACATAGGACGTGCCGACAGCGTCTAGAGTGGCCATGAGCCAGTTGGGATTATTTTTTGCATCGCCGCCGAGGGCGAGTGCAACGTACCCGAGCGCGATGCCCAGAATAAGGGAAGCTATAATTTGATGTCCGAAAGAAGTAGCCCAGCTGGGAAATCTAGATTTTTGCGGTGTTTCATGTGTAGTAGGCATGGCGTTACTGTAGACCCGTAAGAGAGAACAGCGGTAATTAGTGTGACGAACTATGACTGTATGACATAGCGTGACCGTACAAGCGCCACCGAAAAAGACCCGAGGCACGTATTATTGCTAATTTTTATCGGCTAAGAAAAGCCTTTGTGCGAGGCGTGCTTGGTATCCTGAAAAGAGCCTGTTATCACCGAGACAGGATAGTGTGAAGGAGAAATGACCCGTGAGCGGGGCCGAACATCAAACCGCAGATGCCGCAGACGTAGAGCATCCGGAGAACGTACAGGACAGTCAAGACCTCAAGTCTCCTCCTGCACGCGGTACCGGTAAGAAAGCGCTCGCAGTGTTCGGCGCCGGTGCCCTTTTGGCAGGCGGCGGCATATTCGCCTATAACTCTTTGCACCAGAGCGAGGAAGCCTTTAGCGCGGACGGTGAAGAATACGCTCAGGTTTGTCAAGACTCCAACACCGGGCTGCGCGTTGAGGATGAGCAATGCGAGAAGGCAGAGAAAGAGGCCGGGAATACTTCTTCGGATTCCAGCTCTGGCTCTTCGGGCGATTCTCATTCCGGAACTCAGAATTCCGGTAATTCGGGCACGACACACCATTCCGGTACAACCAATGCGTTCCTGTGGTACTACCTAGGGCGCCGCAGCGCCGGCACTACCTCCATTCCCGCCGTGGGATCATCTCTGAGCGGCGGCAGCACCACACGCCCCAATTCGGGAACGGTATACAGCGGTCTTTCCCGCAGCGGCGGCGGATTTGAATCCTCCTATAAGAGTGCTAAAAAGACTTCCACCTATTCCTCGGGCAAGGTGACGGAATCGCGCAGCGGCGGCAAGACTACGACCTCTAAGGGAACGGGGCTGACAGGGAATAACTCGGGCGGTAAGGGTGGAAGCAGCTCGAATAATAAAGGCGGCGGCTCCGGGAGTAAAGGCGGCTTCGGCGGAGGCTCGAAGTCCGGAGGCGGTACCTCCGGCGGATAGCCCGCCCCGCGTATTTTCTCAAGGGATACAAATACCCGGCCGACGTATCTATACCTGCGCCGGTTGCTCTATACGCCCCGCAGATGAGAATTCTCTACAAGTTCCTATACTGCACATCGTACTCAGCGGCGGTGTCTTATCACGAAAGATAATATGAAACGCGAAGAATTTCCGGTGGGACGCCCCGGCTGGGAACAAACCATTATTGACGAAGGTCTGACCTATAGCGTCGATGGTCCACACGATATGCAGCACTATTGGAATGAGTATGCGGCCTATGTTTTTACACCCGCAGAAATGACCAACCTGCGAGACCAGGCGCGTGAGGTTCATCAAATGTGTCTGCACGCTATTGAGCGTATGGCATCTGGTGCCTACGGAACGCTCGGTCTTCCCGAAGCCGCCTTTAACCTGGCTAAAGAATCGTGGAACCGCCACGAACCGGATTTTTACGGTCGCTTCGATTTCATCTACTCCGGGGTGCCCGGCGATCCTCTCAAACTCCTGGAATACAACGCCGATACCCCAACCGGCATCGTTGAGGCCGCTATCAGCCAGAAGACATGGGCGAGCGATCAGCGCCTCGATACCCGCGGTTACGTACACTGGGGTGAAATTGGTGAGGCTTTTACCGAACGCTGGCGGCAAATGTTTGCGCACGATCTCTCTCACGGCCGTTCACCACGACTGCACTTAGCGAGTGTAACCGAAGAAATTGATGTTAACGACGAAGACTATAACAACCTCTGGCTTATAGCCCATGCCGCCAACCGTGCGGGACTGACCACGAAGCTTATCCGTATCGACGAGGTTATTTTCGATGAGACCCTAAAAATCTGGAAAGACCCTGAGGGAAAACGCATCGAGAACCTTTTCAAGCTTTATCCCTGGGAAGATATGGTGACCGATAGCGAAAGCGGTTACGATAAGCTGCTCTTCGCCTACCACGATAGGATGAACCGTTGGATTGAGCCCGCATGGAAGATGTTCCTGTCGAATAAGATTTTGCTCGCCGCTCTATGGGATTTATATCCCAACCACCCCAACCTCTTAGAAACACATGTAGGTACGCGAGGCGGTCTGAAGAACTGGGTTCGTAAACCGATATTTGGCCGCGAAGGCGATGGCATTGAGATCAATGCTCCCGATTATGATGTCTTTGTGCGTGATGAGGACGATGACCACTTTATCAACGTACCTGAAAGCGAATTTGTATACCAGGATTTTGTTGCCCCGCCGGTGTACTCGGGGATTATTAACCGCACTAACCTGCCGATGCTGGGCATCTGGATGGTCAATGGCGAGGCAGTCGGTATGGGCATTCGCGAATCGGACAGGCCTATCACCGACTACGAATGTCGTTTTGCCCCTCATCTTGTACAGGTCAAACCGAACCTTATTCCCTAGCTGATGCGCCGCGTTTAACCACACTAAAACCCGTACACTTTGCTGTATATTCATAGGTTTATGTACGATACGCAGCAAAATATACGGGTTTTAGCGCCAGCTCTCTAGGGTTTAGCTTTATTCCGCGGTAAAGCGCAGGGGTTTAATCATCGTCGTCGTCATCCTCATCATCGCTATAGGGCATGACCTCATCGGTGAGGGCGCGTCGTAACGTATCGAGCCCTACCGAACCGAGCATAAGAGCTTTCGTGTGGAACTCACGTAAAGACAACCCATCACGAAGCGCATCGTCTCGAAGTTGAAGCCACAAACGTTCACCTACCTTATAGCTGGGCGCCTGCCCGGGCCACCCTAGATACCGCAAGAACTCAAAACGGATAACGCTCTCGGTACCCTCTAGATTGAGTTTTAAGAACTCGTACCCCAGCTCAGGAGTCCACAAGGTGCCTGGTTCAACCCCCAGCGGTTCAGCCCAAGCATCGGGGATCGGAAGCTCACAGTGCACGCCAATGTCGAAAACCACGCGGGCGGCGCGCATCCGCTGACCATCCAACATGCCCATACGGTCTCCAGGATCGGTCAAGAACCCGTATTCTTCCATCAGACGCTCAGCGTAGAGCGCCCAGCCTTCACCATGCCCGGAAACCCAGATCAGCTGCGAACGCCATTTATTCATGCTCTCACTCATGACCAGCGCAATAGCCGTCTGCAGATGATGCCCCGGAACGCCCTCGTGGTACACCGTCGAAGTCTCGCGCCACGTGCCAAATGTATCGTCGCCCTTAGGAACAGACCACCACATGCGCCCGGGGCGCGAAAAATCGGGGGAGGGGCCGGTGTAATAGATACCGCCCTCATGGGTAGGGGCGATGCGGCATTCCAGACGCAGCATTGGACCGTCAAGATCAAACTGGGTACCCGCGAGCTCGTGCACCGCGCGGTCCGAGAGCGATTGCATCCACTCGCGGAGCGCATCGGTTCCGTGCAGAGTGCGTGACGGGTCGGCATCCAGGATCTCTTTTGCGCGTTCAATCGATGCTCCGGGCTCGATCTCCTCTGCAACCTGCCGCTGTTGAGCGATAATGCGGTCAAGCTCCTGCACACCCCAGGCATAGGTTTCATCAAGATCGACAGAAGCCCCCAAGGATGCCCGAGAGTGCAGGGCATAGAGTTTGCGGCCGACCGCATCCTGCTGGGGAGCTGCCGGGAGCAGCACCTCGTGCAAGTACGTCTTGAGCGTGGCGTACCCATCTTTTGCCGCTTTAGCACCCCGCCGCGCCTGCTCGGTAAGATCCGGTACCGCCTGAGTAATCTCGGCGGCAAGCTCATCGAAGAAACCGTCCTCGGCGATATACGCGGCGATCTGCTCGATAACAATCTCTATCTGTCGACGCGGCGAGACATGGCCAGCAACCCTGGCCGTATGCAGAGTCTGAACGAAACCGGTGATCGCCTGCGGAACGTTGAACAGACGTCCGGCAATATTAGCCCAATCCTGCTCGGTATTTCGCGCCATCAGATCGAACCCGCCGCGAATCTCTTGAGGAACCGAAACAATGTTGTTTAACTGCCAGCCGCCTAGCCCGGCACGGTGGCTCTCAAGACTAAGCCTCAGACGCTCCTGCATGGCATCAAGAGTCACAAGATCAACATCGTCTATGGGAATGACCTGATTAAGTTTCTTGAGGGTCGCGCGCACTAACTGGATATAGGCTTCCTCCCCGGCGGGGGAATAGTCGCGAAATTGAGTCGCGACACCCGTGCGCCCCTGCTCCGTTGCAATGACGGGATCTAAATCTAGAACCGCTTCGTAGAATTCGTTGGCGATGTGATCGACGTCGGTCAGCGCTCGCTTGACGCGGTAAATCTCCGGAATTTCGTGGTGAATGCTCATACTTTTCATACTAACGTAGCGTGGCATACAGCACGGCATTATTGCGCTGTATGTCCAGTACGTGAAGCGCCGAAACTTGCGTGCGCCGCATACGCCGCGACGGCGGCTGAGCAATCCTGAGATTATCAGCCACCGTCGCGTGAGGGGTACTTAAGATAATTACGATGCAGCGGAGCCAGAACCGCTGAAATACGCGTCATCGAGCTCTATCGTCCCGGGCACCCGACCGTCACGAATACCCAAACGATGGGCAATTAGACGGTTCATGAGCTCGTCGCCCGCGATAAGATCCACCAGAATATGCGGGTACTTGGTGGAGCATCGAATGTACTCATCGTATGCATCATCACCGAAAGTTCCATCCGTGATAAACGCACCCAGTTGACCGCCCAATTGCTCTAGAGAGAGGTACAGGTTGGTAATATCCTGTACGCTGACCGCACCGTCGGCTGAACGCTGAGCCCGCACATAGAATGCACGGTCGCGTTGCCCACCAGAGGGGTAAGCAATAACCTGAACACCCTGTGAAGCATCCGCACGTTCAGCCGTATATCCGCGTACTGAGAACAAGTCTGCCGCAATATCGGTGAAACGGTCCTTCGTCACTGCCTGCAGCTGGGGCTGAAGAAGAGCACGTTTGAAGACATCGCGGTAGCGCCTCTGCGCATCCTGCACAGCATTCCTTGCGGCTTCGACGGCGCTGAGAGCGTCCGAAGGCGCATCCGACGACTGCTCTACACCGGGTGTCTGAGACGGTACCGGCGCAGGTGTCTGGTAGGCGGGGGCAGGCTGGGTGAAGGACTGCGAAGCGTAAGCTGCCGAAGAAACACCCGAACCGCCCTGTGCCTGGGCAATGTTCTGCGGGGTCGCCTGAACGGGAGCACCATAGCCCGAGCGGGAACCTGACCCGTAATGCCCGCGCGAATTCTGGTAGGAATAGGAATCCTGAGAATGTTCTCGCTTCTCATACGGTTTACGGCCAGTATTGAGCGCAGCCGCGATATCCTCGGGAAGTTTGTGTCGAAGTGCCTGCTTCTGAAGCGGTACGATACGCGCGGCAACAGTCTCCGGAATACCGTTGGGGAAGCGCTCCAAAAGCTCTATGGCGCTCTGCGTGAGTGTATACCGTTCGGGATCCTTACGAGAAAGCCTACCGCTCTGCCCACCATGAACTTGCAGATAGCCTTCCTGTTTCAAAACCTGAACCGCAACCGCGTACCGGTTGCGCACGCGAGGAGTCGTATTGGAGCGATGCGGCGCTAAACGAGCCTGCAGATACGGCAAATCCAGCGTGTCCTCAACCTTCGCGAACAGGTCGTAGAAATTGATATCCGGGTTGTCACGCACCAAGGTCAGAATATCGAAAAGCATATGATGCGGATGCGGAATCTGTTCCGCCGCCGCGGGATCGAGGAACGCACGGCGCATCAACTCGTCAATCGAGCCGTCCTCTACGCTATTAAGAGCATCGGCGTAGGCAGACCCCACCATGAAGACCTCTTGCTCATCTTCATCTCCCTCTTCAAGGTAACGGTGCGCCAACAGCACGTCATAAACATGCTCGCGTCCCTGCAAATACTCAGGAGAGTCTTCGTCTGCAAGCTGCTGAATCTCGGCATCCTGGGCAATAGCACGATCCACATCGGCCAGGGGCAGCTTCGCGTTCTCGCCTTTGGCGAGTACCGCATCCATGATGACGCGCCCCATACGAATGAGAAGTTTCTCATGGTGTTTAAGCTGATCCACCGTGAGCAGGGAGACGGGAGCATCATCGAAAATATCGCTGAGTGCTTGGGCAGGTACCCCGTGCGGGAAACTGTACCGCAGATTCTTACCCTCGGTCGTGAGCGCATATGCGATCTTATCGTGGTGCTCCTTAGGGCGCAGATAGCCTGCATCAAGAAGTCCACGCACAGATTCGGCGCATGATGTCTCAAAAAGCTGCTGTTCCAGTTGGGTGAGACCGTACCATCCCTGCACAAAGCCACATTCGCGCATCACAAGCTCACGAAGTTTACTCTCTGTAACGCTCAGATGCAGCGGAATAACCGATAGGGCAATAGGAGCAATATTGCGCACATTAATTTGAGCCAGCAGTCGCGGATAGTAATCCTGCATATAGAACAAATGCGTGCCAATAATGGGATAGAAAAGATCCTCTAGAATTTCACGCTGTTCGTCCTCAGAGCGTTGAAGAAAATCAAGCCCACGTTCGCTCAAAGAATAGAGCAAATTTCCCGGATGCAGATTACTGAGCGATACATCAAGATAATCATGATTTACGAATGCGACAATAATTTTGTCAATCGCATCACGAAATAACACGGATTTACCCACCGCAATATAGCGCTGGGTCATGGTGAAACCTATTTCAACCCCAACTGGAGTGTAAAGTTCGGGAAAAAGCAGTTTCTGTCCGTGCTCATGTGCTCGTTCAAATTGGCGCAAAAGCGCTAATGCCGCTCGAACCGCAATATCACGGCAATCATCGCGGTACTCCTCTGGAATATCATCCCAGGAAAGCGCTTTAAGAATGTTATCTACCGGTGTTTTCTCATGCCGAAGCATGTTCGTATTTACGATGGTCACAAGTACCCCTGTTGATATCTATATTTACTGTTCTACTAGTATAAACGGGAAAAAGGAATAAGTGTATTCATCCAAAAGGATGAATTATGACAGGAAGGTGCGCAGAACTGCTGATCTAGCTTTGCGGTCTATTTATACAGGATTCTGCTGTCCTTCGAAGGTGTCACTCATGAGAATCCTGCGGAATTCCGCGGGAGAAGTACTCTTCATCAATTCTGTATGTGCATTCTCCCGGAGCATGAATGACCCCCACACGGTGCCGAATCATCAGTGAAACTAAACGGTCACGGTCAACCAGAGCAATGCGGTTGCCCCCGGGAAGAGCTTCCATTTGTTGCGGAACCTGCGCAGCAAATTCTCCACAGGTAACAAAAACGCCCTGTAACCCATTGTGTAAAAGAACTGCTCCAGCAAATTTTTGAATATCGCTGAGGGTTACTTTTGATGATCCGCAATAATGTTTTGCTTGAACATAGATAGGCGGAAAACAAAGTTCTTTAGGATAATGTACAAGAACATCAATCCCGTGATCGTTAGGGCCGCCTATAACTGCTGCATGAAAAGTCCCTAAAGATTTAAAGACATCTGCCACAATATATTCAAAATATGTTGGTGAAACAGCATAAATACGTTCGATAAGATCACCGGCAAAATCTGCCGCATATGCCGCCTGAGCCAAAATAAGATCGGGATGCGCATCCCGCAAAGACGCACCGGGACTCAACGGGGTGGTCATCGGGGTATACGAACTATGTTCGTGTTTATCTTGGGCTGGGGTATCGTGGGAATCCAGTTTGTCTGGGTCCTTAGGAGCGCTTGCATAAAGCGGAGTAAACAGTTTTTGGAGCTCATATCGAGCGCTTTGGGGAATGACGCTGCCGCGGCGCCGAATCTGCGCCGTTAGAATGTCAGCACCGGAATCGCTGAGCAGATAGCGAGTTTTTGAGGTTATGGTTTTGGGAACGACCAGCACATAGCCCAAGCGAGCCATCGCCTGGAGCGTAGCCTTGACCTGGTGCATAAAAGCATCGGATTTGAGATCCTGAAGTTCTTCTTTGGTGCCTAAAGCGTGTGTTTGTTCAGAGAGGGACTGCGATATATCCGCCACGGTGCGGGGGACTGCACGGCTAAGCCGCCGCAGAGCCGGCAGAAAAAGAATCTCAACGGCCTCAAGCGGCACAGCATAATTTTTGTATTCTTTAGACATATCTGAACCACCTTTCGGGCATTTTAGTGTGGTTCGCTATATATACCTAGTATATAGGGCATCTAAATATCTTCCAGAGAAGCCATACATATTTCTCTTCATATACGTCGAGCCTCGTACGTTATAGCGCACGAGACTCGATATTTTGCCGCATTGAAGGCAAGATTACATCGGGCGGGCTCTACGCCACGATCCCGGACCGGGACGCAGCGAAGCCCCCAGCCGCTGACGCCGGTTAAGCAAACGAGAAGCCGCCGTCAGAATCGAATTGTGCTCCTGCTGAGCCTGCGAACTCTGATATGAAGCTACCAATACGGTGAGTGCGGCAATCTCCTCAACCGTCGGATTACCCTTGATAACACGCAGCAGAGGCTGCTCGGAAGATTGTGAATCATCCTGAATGTCCGCAGGATCCACGGTATCAGCGTGCGGGGCAGCCTCCGAAGTGCCGTCCCGCGGTAAAACCTGATCAGCGGACTCTTTGGGAGTCGTAGGAGCATCCTTCTTCTTCCCGAAAGAGAAATAATTCAGCGGATTGTAGCCTGCCACAGGCGCCTCCTGACAATAAATAACCGATAATGCAGTATCTTGGTTCGAACTCCGGTCAGTACTGCATCACAACGTGATCTAAGAGCGGTCAAGAACTACAGCGGAATATTCCCATGCTTCTTCGCTGGCATAGCGGCACGTTTATCATGTAGCGCGCGAAGAGAAGAGATAATACGCACACGGGTCTCATGCGGAGCGATAACCTCATCCACATACCCCAACTCGGCGGCCTGGTACGGGTTCAGAATCTCTTCCTCATACTGCTCGATCAGCTCAGAACGGCGTCCCTCAACATCTTCGCCAGCCTCCGCAGCTGCGGCAAGATCACGACGATAAAGAATATTGACCGCACCCTGACCATTAAGCACACCCACCTGGGCGGTAGGCCACGCCATGTTAATATCGGCTCCCAGGGTTTTTGACCCCATCGCAATATATGCGCCACCAAAAGCCTTGCGAGTAATGATTGTAATGAGCGGTACAGTCGCCTCCGCATAGGCGTAGAGCAGTTTAGCACCGCGGCGAATAATACCGTTGAACTCCTGATCCGTACCCGGCAAGAATCCGGGAACGTCCACAAACGTCAAAATCGGAATATTGAAAGCATCGCAATTACGCACAAAACGCGCAGCCTTCTCAGCGGCGGCAATATCGAGACATCCCGCAAACTGTGTAGGTTGATTTGCCACAATACCCACCGTGCGACCCTCCACACGGGCATAACCAATCATGACATTCGGGGCGAATAACGCCTGAAGCTCGAAGAAATGCCCATCATCAACCACGGACTCGATCACATCGCGCATATCATAAGGCTGATTCGCAGAATCGGGGATGAGAGTATCAAGATCCAGATCATCCACCACGACCTCAAACTCCTGGTCATGATCCAACGGCAGCGACTCTGACAGGTTATTGGAGGGCAAGAATTCCAAAAGCTCCCGCACGAAATCGAAAGCGTCTTCTTCATCTTCGGCAAGGTAGGCACTCGTGCCGGTCATTGCATTATGCTGACGGGCGCCGCCCAAGGTTTCCATGTCAACCTGCTCACCGGTGACCGCCTTAATAACGTCCGGACCCGTGATAAACATATGCGAGGTTTTATCGACCATCACAATAAAATCAGTGAGCGCGGGGGAGTATGCGGCACCACCTGCGCAGGGTCCCATGATAATTGAAATCTGTGGAATAACGCCCGAAGAACGCACATTCATCCGGAAAATATCGGCAAACAGCGCCAGAGAGGCCACCCCCTCCTGGATGCGAGCCCCGCCGCCATCGTTAATGCCGATCACCGGGCAGCCATTCTTGAGGGCAAACTTCTGCACCTTCACGATCTTCTCGCCGTTCACCTGCGAGAGCGAACCCCCGTACACCGTAAAATCTTGAGAATAGATAGCGACAAGACGCCCATCAATGGTGCCGTAGCCCGAAACTAAGCCGTCACCGAGGGGTTTTTTCTTGTCCATACCGAAAGCCGTGGTACGGTGGCGAGCTAAGGCATCAAACTCTACAAAAGAACCCTCATCGAGAATCATGTCGATGCGCTCGCGTGCCGTATTCTTACCGCGTGCATGCTGTTTATCTACAGCGGCCTGCCCGCCGGGGGCAAGGGTCTGCTCGCGACGAGCATAAAAATCGGCGAGTTTACCGGCGGTCGTACTCAAGTCGTATTCCTGAGTGTTCTCAGACATGTATTCCTCGATTCGTGCGGCACGCATCATGGGTAGAGGGTGTTTATGACGTGCGGTGTCGATACAGATAGTAGGTTTTCTCAGGCTAGAAAAGCTACCCTATCAACTATAGTGTGCGGGACGGTCATGGTGCCAGGTACCCGCGTATTTTCGTTATACGTGTTGCCGGTCAGATTCCTATGCCCCATCGTGATAAACCCGCCGGTTCGTTGCCTGGTGAGGGCACAAAGCGGCGGGTCGAAAACGGTATTGAGGGGTAAAACTAGCGGATGCTGCCCAGAACCGGGTTCCACTCGCCGATAGTGTAGGACTCGACGGCACCGCCAATTTTCATGGGGTCGTTCTTGACGATGGTCTCGGCGGCATCAAAAGAATCAACTTGAGCGATCAGGAGAGCACCTACGGACACCGAGTCTTTCAGAAGCGGACCGGAAACTACGATCGTACCTTCCTGGACGCGTGTAGAGAGGTATTCACGGTGCGCCGGACGATGTGCATCCTGAAGGGCTGGGTCTCCGTAGACGTAAGAAATGACATAGTATGCCATGGCGGGTTCCTTTCCTATGGTATTTACCGGTGGTTATCTGTCTCCAAGGGTACGCGCAGGGCGTAGACCCCAGTTACTCTACTATCTCACACCCTTGTGAGAGTACGGCATCACGATGTACAGACCGTACAAGGCTCCGAGCCACTATGATGGTACATATGTCGCTACCAGACCAGAGGCCTGCAATCCTTGATCCGTCCCGTATTCTCCCCGAAGCACGTGAGGCAGGGTACAGCTTCGTGCGTGTTTACGATGTTGTCGATACGACGAACACCGAAATTGTTCGGCGCCTTACACGCGGGGAACCATGCGAACGTACCGAATTGGGGGAATTGTCGGTTTTTACCACCCTTTATATGACTGCCGGAAAAGGACGTATGGACCGCTCGTGGACAGCTCCTGCAGGTACTTGCTTAGCCACCAGCATTGTGGTGCGCCCCCATGCTGGTATTGGGCAGCAGCTGCCGATCACAAGCTACCATTGGCTGACCATGCTTGCCGGGCTGAGCGTGCTTGATGTCTGGCGTGAACTGGGGCTTGATGCCGGCTTAAAATGGCCCAATGATCTGGTCATTCAAGGTCGTAAGGCATGCGGTATTCTCGCCCTGCTCCTGAGCGAACCGACTCAAGCGCCGGGGGAGAAAGAGCGCCTGAGCATTGTCGTGGGGATTGGGCAGAACCTGAATATGCGTGAAGACCAGGTGCCTGTACCGACCGCCACGAGCGCTCTTATCCAACGCGGTGAACCCGTTGATAATCATGTGGTTTTGAACCGTATGCTGACCATTTTTGCCCGTCGCTATCGTGAGTTTGTAAGTGTTGGGGGAGACCCCCAAAAAACTTTGTTGTGCGGACAGTCTCTGCTTGATCAGGCACGTGCCGCCACGGTGACGCTGGGAGCCGAGGTATCGGTGCACCTTCCTGATGGACGCATCGTCACCGGAGTCGCAACCGATCTTGATGCTCAAGGGCGCATCCTAATTCGTGATACAACCGGTGCCGTGCAGGCCTATTCCGTAGGAGACATTGAACATTTGCGTCCGGCAGATGGAAGCTACGGTAATTTTTATCCTGCCCTCAGACAGGAAGATTCTCCAACGCTAGCACCGTCTGAGATAACCCCTAATACTTCTGCAAAGGCATAAGCATGAAACTGCGTGGCAAACTCTACCCCGGCGAACAGACCATTATCCTAACGAGGGCTCATCCCGGCGCTCTTGTGGGAGCCTTCGTCTACCTGCTGGTGGCCTTTACCTCAGCAAGTTTTGCTTCGACCGCACGATCATCGGGGCTGCTCTTCTGGGCGGGCAGCGTGGTAGCTGCGGTTACCGCTCTGGTGGCTCTTCGTAAGATATGGCGCTGGTCTGTCACACGGTACGCTATCACCACGCATCGCATCATGATTATTAAGGGCCTGATGCGTCGTAAGGCTGACATATCCTTGCTGCTTGACGGCATGGGAAATCGTTGGGTTTCGCAGAGTAGCCTGGGCGCTTGGATGGGGTACGGTTCTTTCCACGTTGATTATGCAGGAGGGTTTCGGCACCAGCTTATGCACCTTCCAAACCCCGAACGGTTCCGGAATATTGTCGAGCATGCCTGGCAGGACTACTATCCGTTACGTGTTAGTTATGTTTAGGGTCTAGCGGGCGAGATTTTTGCCTGGTAAGGGTAGAATAATGTGGGCAAGCATACTTTTTATGTCTGCCCGGAAGAGCACACGGGTATTCTTAATGTGAAATATTGCACCCGAATACAGTGTGCTGCATATATCCAGGGGACAAGGAAGGAGAACTCAACGCCTATGACTCATGAGAGCCTATCTGGCGATAGCGTTGAGGCTACCCCGTATAAGAATCCCCGAACGTTGGGTCCTGAAACCCAGATGTTGAATCTGCGTATTCTGCAGAATCTAGCGCAAAACAATATTTACCGTGACGAAACCTCAAAAGAAGGCGTGCGCGTGCTTGAACGCGCTCTGCTGGGAGAGGGCCGCCGGTATAAACCTGGAGAAGCCGCTGCTGCCGCGCAGATGAGCCTTGAAGATGCTCGCCGGATCTGGCGCAATATGGGTTTTCCTGATATTCACGCCGCCGATCCCCATTTCACGGAACTCGACGTCAATATGCTCGAAGACCTGGAGAATCTCAACCGAACGAATCTTGTTGCGGAAGAGAGCATTGTCTCTTTGACACGGTCCGTAGGGCAGCTGACCGATCGCATTGTGGCGTGGCAGATTGAAACACTGGTGCACGACATTATGGATCGTGATGGTGTAGACGATGCGCAGGCACGCCGTCAGCTTCTTTTCCGTCTTGCAGATCTCATGCCGGTTCTCGAAGAACTCGCGCTCTACGCTTATCGTCGTCAAATGTATACGGGTGTTCTTCGTCTCGCTCTGCGCGAGAATAAAAAGCTGGGGTCGGAGCCAGCTCAGCTCCCCCTCGTGCGGGGTGTAGGTTTCGTGGATTTGGTGTCGTATACCTCCCTGGTTCGTAACCTGAGTGCTCCCGAATTGGCGCGTCTTATCAACCGTTTTGAGCAAAGCTGCCTCGATATTATTGCTCCAAGCGGCGGGCGCATCATTAAGACTCTAGGCGATGAAGTTTTCTTCCTCACGGAGGCTCCCGAGGCTATCGCCGAGATCAGTCTGAAACTGGCGGAGCAAATCGGAAAAGACCCTGAACTGCCAGAAGTGCGTGTAGCATTTATTTGGGGCGAGGTCCTGGCGAATCGTGGAGATGTTTATGGTTCGAGCGTAAACCTTGCTTCACGGCTGGTATCTCTCGCGGAACCCGGTTCTGTGCTGACCGATAGCGAGACCGCCGAAACGCTCAAAGAGTATGGCGACCGCTTTACTCTGACGTACCAAGGCACACGCAACGTGCGTAGCTTTGGTAATGTAGACCCTGTGGCGGTTACGCCCGGCGCTAGTTACATAACGGAGAACGATACATCATGGCAACTCCCTTGAACCTGACCCTGCGCACCGGTGGTGCGACTCATCGTGGGGCTCATCGTGACAACAACGAGGACTCGATGGCCGTAGCGGGGTCTCTATGCGTGGTGGCCGACGGTATGGGCGGTCACGAAGCGGGAGAGGTCGCATCGCGGTTGTGTGTACGTCAGCTGGCGTATTCGCATTTTTTTACTCGACCCGGCGGTATGAGCGAAGAAGAACAAGAAAACTACCGCCAGCGTGTCGAAAAGATTAAACAGGACTACCAAGATAAAAATTCAAAGCAGCGTCATCGTCGTTTAACAAATGAACTGAACCATGAAATTGTGCGTGCCCTTGATCGCACACGTGAGATTTTGGGTGAAACGAACGATAGTATTAAAGATGCGCTCTCGCGTTCAGGCGGTACCACCGTAACCGGCGCGTGGCTTACCAATATAGGTCAGCAGTACCTGTGGGTTGTCTTTAATATTGGCGATTCTCGTACATACCGGTTGATGCGTGAAGACGATGGTATTCACCATGCTGAAATGGAACGCCTGCCGGGCAACGAGGGCAATGTATCTCTTGAGCAAGTCACTACTGATCACTCTGAGGTTCAATATCTGGTGGATGAAGGGCAGATTACTCAGCTTGAAGCCCTAACACACCCGCGCAGAAATGTGATTACCCGTGCACTAGGTACAGGTAATTTTTGGGAACCCGATTTTTGGGTGCTTCCCGCACGAGCGGGCGACCGCCTGATGCTCTGCTCGGACGGTCTTTCTGGCGAGCTTTCCCATGAATATATGGCGCGTGTTCTTACTTCTATACGTCACCCGCAAGATGCCGCCGATGTGCTACAGCATGAGGCGCTGCGCTCGGGCGGTCGCGATAATATTACCGTGATTGTTGCTGACGCCATAGAAGCGCAAGACTAGTCTTTCCCTGTGACATTAACCAGCGCATCGGGGAAAGTGAACGGTTAGACTAGTGGGGTGACTGAAAATCTTGCTGAAACTCCCGCATCCCTTGACCGTGCCCTCAAGGCGCTAGATTCGAGCGCTGAGCTGACCGATACTATTCGCGCCGAATATGCTGAGCTGACCGATACTATTCGCGCCGCTCGGCATGACTACTATCAGGCAGATGCCCCGACTCTCTCGGATGCCGAATACGATAGGCTCTACCGCAGGCTTGAGCAGATTGAGGCACAATATCCCGCGTTGATTGCTAACGATTCGCCTACCCAAGAGGTAGGTGGAGAAGTCAGCGAGGCTTTTTCGCCGGTAACCCATCTGGTACGCATGTACTCCCTTGAGGATGTTTTTTCTCTTGAGGAGCTTCGGGCATGGCTAACAAAGGCCGAGGAAAATACCCGTCTTCTCACCGGCACCGCACCGCAGTGGCTTACGGAGCTGAAGATTGATGGTCTTGCGGTCAATCTGCTGTATCGTAACGGTGTGTTGGTGCGTGCGGCTACTCGTGGTGACGGTACTACGGGTGAGGATGTAACCCATAATGTGCGCACTATAGCCTCAATCCCACAGAAATTAGCGGGGGAGAACCACCCGGCGGAGCTTGAAGTACGCGGCGAGGTTTTCATTTCATCGGCAGACTTCAAGAAACTCAACGAAAAAATGGTGTCTGAGGGGAAGAACCCGTTCGCCAACCCCCGAAACGCCGCGGCAGGATCCCTGCGCCAGAAAGACTCTGCCGTGACCGCTGAGCGCCCTCTGAGCATGTATGTTCACGGCGTGGGCTCGCGGACCGGGCTAGATGTGAACTCCCAGTACCAAACCTACGAGCAATTGGCCGCTTGGGGGCTTCCCACCAGTCCATACAGCAAACTTTTTACTTCAGTCGATGATATTCTTCGGTATATTGCCGAGTACGGTGAAAAGCGCCATTCTCTGGTGCACGAGATCGACGGCATTGTCATCAAGGTCAATGACTTTGTAGCGCAGACTCAACTGGGGTACACCTCGCGAGTGCCGCGCTGGGCTGTAGCGTACAAATACCCGCCCGAAGAGGTTAACACCAAGCTTCTCGATATTCGCGTGGATGTTGGGCGTACCGGCCGCGTGACCCCCTATGGTGTGATGGAACCCGTGCTTGTCTCGGGCTCTACCGTTGAACGCGCAACCTTACATAATCAGGATGTGGTGAAGGCTAAGGGTGTGCTTATCGGAGACACCGTGGTTCTTCGTAAGGCTGGCGACGTGATTCCCGAGATCGTGGGGCCTGTTGTTGCTCTTCGTAACGGTCATGAACGCGAGTTCGTTATGCCCACCGAGTGTCCTTCCTGCGGTACGACATTGGCTCCCGGTAAAGAGGGCGACGTCGATATGCGCTGCCCCAATTACCGTTCCTGCCCGGCGCAGCTGACCGAGCGCATCTACTACGCCGCGTCGCGGGGTGCTTTCGATATTGAAGCACTCGGCTTTGAGGCGGCTAAGGCGTTGACAGCTCCCGCCGAGCCTGAGCAGCCTCCGCTCACGAGTGAGGCGTTCCTCTTCGATCTCACCGCTGAAGACCTACGCGATGTGAAAATTCGCCGCGAGAAGAAGGTCAAGGGGGTGGGTACCGGCAAGTTTGAGCTTGTTCCATACTTCTATACGAAACCCACGAAAGCAAAGCCGGAGCCCGTTCCTACGAAGAACACACAAAATCTCTTCGTAGAGCTTGAGAAAGCAAAATCGCAGCCTCTCTGGCGCGTGCTTGTGGCCTTATCGATTCGCCATGTGGGGCCAACTGCGGCGCGAGCCCTTGCCACCGAATTTGGTTCTATGGATGCGATCGCCCAGGCTGACCGGGATAGGTTAGCGGCTGTTGATGGTGTGGGCGGCGTTATCGCCGATTCGATTATCGAATGGTTTGCAACGGATTGGCATCGCGAAGTTCTTGCCCGTTGGGCGGATGCCGGTGTGCGTATGGAAGATGAGCGTGACGCGTCAATAGAACGCACGCTCGAAGGCGTGACCGTGGTTGTGACCGGAACCCTTGTGAACTATAGCCGTGACAGCGCGAAGGAAGCGATTATCGTGCGGGGCGGGCGTGCCTCCGGGTCTGTGTCTAAGAAGACCCATTTTGTGGTTGCCGGAGCCTCTGCGGGGTCAAAACTCGATAAGGCCGAGGCCCTGGGAATTCCGGTTCTTGATGAAGACGGGTTTACGAAACTTTTGGCCCACGGGCCCGATGCGCTAACACCGGGGGAGTAGGACTCTTACTCCGAGTTATCCACCAAATAACGGCGAAAGGTTACGCTGTAGCTGGTATTTGGTGTGGGGCAGCGCAGCTGCATGATGTGCTGCGATGAAGGTCCTGAAACCCGGTAATAGAGTTGTTAACGCCCGAAAATAGCTCTATATGGGGTGACATAAGCGCATAATCTCCCAAAGACCGTGCATATATGCTAAGGCGCGCCATCGCGCCGCAGAGCTGTTAAGTGGTTTGGACTCATGTCGTCATGAACCCTTAAAACACGCCGCAAGCGAAAAATTTTTTAAAAAATTTTTAAATGGGTGGAGGGTCACTATTACGAAATGATAAAGCCCACCCCCAGAAACAGAATATAGAAGATTCGTTCTTGTATGCTTCCTTGGTATGGCAATGGATGAGTAGGAATCGAGGTTTTAAAAGTTTGAACTTAGCCTACCCTGAGTTAATTTACCTGGGAGTTCCCTGTGAGAACTCAGAACGCTTGCTGGGAGCATAGAAGAGGTTGGAATCTTGAGTTTTCTCAGCTATCTTTATCTGCAGAACGATTCCTTTATTGGGAGTCAATCAGAAATTTAGTTTTGGGACCGGAAACCCCAAAACGATGCCCGGTTCTACCGCACGTCCCCACGTGAGGATGCGCCTCTGCCGTCTACCCCGCAATACGCGACTATGGCGGAAGTGCGAATCACGTGGATAGCCGCTCACATGGTAGAGCCTCGACAAGTAATCAATTTGTTAAAACGGGTGAGCGGTAACGCTATGAAGCTCCGGGGACGGAGTGAGCGTGGATGGCCTTATTTGGAGCATTATGAAGAACACTTCCGCAATCCGCCGTACTGTTGCTGCTCTCGCTATTGGTGGTGCAGCTGCAGCCGCTGCCGCGCCTGCTGCAAACGCAGCACCGGCATCCACCTGGGATGCTCTGGCACAGTGTGAGTCCGGTGGTAACTGGGCAACCAACACTGGCAACGGTTTCTACGGTGGTCTGCAGTTCACCCAGCAGTCCTGGAACGGTGTCGGCATGTCCGGTTCCCCCATGAACGCTTCCCGTGAACAGCAGATTGAGGCAGCAGAGCGTCTGCTTGCACAGCAGGGCTGGGGCGCATGGCCCGCATGCTCCTCGAAGCTCGGTCTGTCCGGTAACGCAACCCCCTCCTACACCGATCCCGGTGCAGCTCAGCAGGAGGTAGCACCTCAGGCACAGGCTCAGCAGTCCTACTCCGAGCCCGTTCAGGAAGCAGCACCTGCAGCTCCCGCACCTACGACTCAGGCTCCTGCTCAGGAAGCTCCCGCAGCACCTGTTCAGGAAGCAGCACCTGCAGCTCAGGCACCCGCAGCAACCGCTGCTGGCACCTACACCGTGCAGTCCGGTGATACCCTCTCCGGTATCGCTGCTCAGCTCGGCGTTGCTGGTGGTTACCAGGCAATCGCAGCTGCTAACACCGACGTTGTCTACAACGTTGACCTGATCTTCCCCGGTCAGGTTCTGAACATCCCCGCATAATTTAGGGAGTTCACCTTAACGTAGACATATGAGCCCCACCTTCCCAAAGGAAGGTGGGGCTCATATGCGTCTAGGCACGATACTGCCCTTTTACACTTCAGACTTTTATGAATGCCAGAGCGAAAATCTATTCTGTGCAGGCTATAGGTTTGGAGTCCCTGTAAATCTAAAAACTCTCTCGCTAGATCACCAATACGTCAGCATACCTGCGAGCCGGCGGGTACACTAGATAGAGAATTGAAAGTATACCTAACGGAGAATCATGTCTGCCATCACCACCGAGCAGGTTAAGCACCTTGCCGAACTGGCACGCATCGAGATGACCGAGGACGAGCTCAACGCTATGGCGGCAGAGCTCGATATTATTGTCAGCTCGATGGAGCATCTGTCTGAAACCGTCACCCCAGACATACCCCCGACCAGCCATCCGATTTCGCTTCAGAACGTCTTGCGTGAAGATGTTGTGGGGCAGACCCTCACCCAAGAAGAGGCGCTTTCAGGTGCCCCCGATGCGCAGGATGGCAAATTCCGCGTGCCCGCAATTCTCGACGAAGACTAAGGGGAAGACGTGAACGAACTTATTGTGCTCACTGCGGCTGAAGCCGCTCAAAAACTTGCAGCCGGTGAGATTTCTGCCGTTGAGCTTACCCGGGCGCATATAGATCGCATTGAAGCAACCGATGGCACCCCACTCAGCGAGAACCACGCTGACGGTAAAAGTGGTCTGAACGCTTTCCTACACATCAACCGTGAGGAAGCCCTGGAGACCGCGCAGGCTGTTGATGCTGACCGTGCGGCAGGTCAAGAGTTGCCCGCGCTCGCTGGTGTACCCATCGCCGTTAAAGACTTGATCGTCACAAAGGGACAGCCCACCACCGCCGGATCGCGCATGCTTGAAGGATGGATGAGCCCCTATGACGGTACCGTAACTCGCAAGGTGCGTGCAGCACGCATGCCAATCTTGGGGAAGACTAACCTCGACGAGTTTGCTATGGGTTCCTCGAACGAGCACTCGGCATTCGGCGTAGTTCGTAACCCATGGGCGCTTGATCGTGCCCCCGGCGGCTCTGGCGGCGGATCTGCCAGCGCTGTTGCGGCTTTCCAGGCTCCCTTAGCTCTTGGAACTGATACAGGCGGATCTATTCGCCAGCCTGCCTCCCTCACCGGTTCTGTAGGCGTAAAACCGACCTACGGTTCGGTATCCCGCTACGGCGTAATTGCTATGGCATCTTCGCTCGACCAAGTAGGTCCCTGCGCTCGTACCGTGCTCGATACCGCGATGCTTCACGAAGCTATCGCTGGTCACGACCCCATGGACTCTACCTCTTTGAATGAACCAGTCGGTCCTTTTGCGGCTCAGGCTCTTGAGGGTGCCAACCCTGAATCCCTCAAAGGGATGCGCATCGGCGTTATTAAAGAACTCGGTGGCGGTTCCGGCAGTGGCTTCCAACAGGGCGTTCTTGACCGTTTCCACGACGCCCTAAAGCTGCTGGAGAAGGCTGGGGCTGAGGTTGTAGAAGTTTCCCTTCCTTCAGTGAAGGAAGCGATTAGCGCTTACTACATGATTATGTCCTCCGAGGTATCTTCAAACCTGGCAAAATACGACGGCGTGCGGTACGGTCTGCGCGTTATACCCGAAGACGGTCCGGTGACCATCGAGCGCGTTATGGCAGCTACCCGCGAAGCTGGTTTTGGCGACGAGACTAAGCGCCGCATCATTTTGGGTACCTATGCACTATCAGCGGGTAACTACGATGCCCACTACGGTGCGGCATTGCGCGTGCGTACTCTTATTCAGCGTGATTACACCGCAGCTTTTGAGAAGTGCGATGTGCTGGTTTCTCCGACTTCGCCAACAACCGCCTTCAAACTGGGTGAGAAAACTAAAGGTGACCCCATGGCGATGTACTTGGGCGATGTGGCAACCGTGCCGGTAAATCTTGCAGGGGTTCCCGCGATTTCGCTCCCGGCAGGTGTTGCTGACGAAGACGGATTGCCAGTGGGCATACAGTTCACCGCCCCCGCACGCGAAGATGCACGCCTGTACCGGGTGGGTGCCGGTTTGGAAGCGCTTCTGAATGATACCTGGGGTGCGCCGTTCTACACCCGCATTCCCAACACCGAAAATCTGATTAGCGACTTTGACTTTGGGGGTACCAAGTAATGAGTGAAGAAGTCCTCAGCTTCGAAGAAGCCATCGAGAAATATGATCCGGTGCTTGGTTTTGAGGTGCATGTAGAGCTCAATACAAACACCAAAATGTTCGATGCCGCTCCGAACGTTTTCGGGGATGAACCGAACACCAATATCACCCCGGTCTCGCTTGGGCTGCCCGGTGTGCTTCCCGTGGTGAACAAGGTTGCAGTTGAATCAGCTATTAAACTGGGTCTTGCCCTGGGATGCGATATCGCACCTATCTCGTATTTTGCGCGTAAAAACTACTTCTACCCGGACTCCCCGAAGAACTTCCAGACCTCGCAGCATCACGGCCCCATCGCTGAGAATGGCAAGCTGGACGTGGAACTCGAAGATGGAACCGTCTTTACCGTTGAGATTGAGCGCGCACATATGGAGGAAGACGCCGGTAAGCTCACCCATGTGGGCGGTGCCGACGGGCGCATCCAGGGCGCGGCATTCTCGCTGGTGGACTACAACCGCGCTGGTGTGCCGCTAATCGAGATTGTGACCCGCCCGATTGTGGGTGCTGGCGAGCGTGCGCCCGAACTGGCACGCGCCTATGTTGCAGCGATTCGTGAGATTGTCAAAGGCTTGGGTATCTCGGATGCTCGCATGGAACGCGGTAACGTGCGATGTGACGCAAACGTGTCGCTCATGCCCAAGGGGAGCGAGAAATTCGGTACTCGTTCGGAGACGAAGAACGTTAACTCCCTGCGCTCGGTGGAACGTGCGGTACGCTATGAGATTCGCCGTCACGCTGCTATTTTGGAGCGTGGTGAGAAAATTCAGCAGGAAACCCGCCACTGGCATGAGGATACCCGTGAGACTTCATCAGGGCGTCCCAAATCTGATGCTGACGATTACCGCTACTTTCCGGAACCTGACCTGGTGCCCGTGGTACCCGAGACGGCGTGGGTTGAAGAGCTGCGTGCAAGCCTGCCCGAGCCTCCTGCGGAACGTCGCCGCCGGTTGAAGGCGGAGTGGGGATACTCAGATGAAGAGTTCCGTGACGTGGTCAATGCCGGTGCTCTTGATGTTGTTGAGCAGACTATTGCCGCTGGGGCTAGCGCATCCGCTGCCCGCAAGTGGTGGATGGGTGAAATTGCCCGCAAAGCTAAGCAGGCAGAAGTTGAACTAACCGATTTGGGCGTTGAACCCGCAACGGTGGTGGAGCTTGAAGCGCTGATCGGCGAGGGTAAGATCAACGATAAGATTGCCCGTAAGGTTCTGGAGCATGTGCTTGCTGGCGAAGGTAAGCCTGCCGAGATCGTTGAGGCTCGCGGTCTTGCTGTGGTCTCGGATGATGGTGCGCTCACCGCCGCTGTTGAGGAGGCTTTGACGGCCATGCCGGATGTTGCCGATAAGATTCGTGCCGGTAAGGTTCAAGCAGCGGGTGCAATCGTTGGCCAGGTGATGAAAGCTACCCGAGGCCAGGCGGATGCGGCTCGCGTGCGTGAGCTTATTCTGCAGGCCTGCGGCGTGGAAGGCTAATTACCTAAGCACCCTCGATAAGATCTCTGTTCGGGCTCTAAAAAGGCTCTTTATCCGAATAAAACGTATTTTTCATCGCTTTATTCGGATAAAGAGCCTTTTTATGCTGAATACAATGCAGCAGCGCGATCAGTAAAAGGGGAGAAGCCCGCAGCAGACACGCGGCACATTCACCCTCATACGGTACAGTAGTGATATGCAGCATAGTAGATTGGGGAGGAAAGCATGAAGGTTATCCGAAGACTCAGCTCGGGGACCCTCCTAATGCTTATCGTGCTTACTCTTGTGCTTGCTGTAAGTTCGGTGCTTGAAAGTGTGCTCATCAAGTACCTTTCCGATGCCGTTATCACGGGCGATCGTAAGCTTTTTCTCCTGATGTTTCTTGCCGTGCCCGTATACCTTATCGTCGATACATTTTTTCATTACGCACGCCAGTACCGTGCCGCTCTCGCTGGGGTGCAGATTCAGAATAATCTGCGTGCAGAATTGTTCCGCCGCATCGGGCTTTCTCCCGTAGCGCGGTTGACGGGCAGGAGTTCGGAATATTATTTTTCGCAGTTCACGAGTCAGCTTGAAAACATTAAAACCAACTATATTGACGTTATTTTCTGGGGCGGGTACCTTGCCACGCAGCTTATTCTCGCCATTGTGGCTGCTTTTATTCTGAACCCTTTCATGGCGTGCGCTGTTCTTGCGCTGAGTCTGCCGGTGGGTTTGATGCCGATGCTGACTCGAAAACGTATCGGCGCCGTGACGAAAGTTTATGCCTCGCGGACCGACGCATTGAACGAGGTTAGCGGTGATACGCTCCGCAGCGCTTTGGGGTGGAAGATTCTGGGCGCATACTCATTCGTGGCTAAACGCTTTTCTGAAGAATTGAGTGAATGGTACGTGGCAGCGCAGAGTTATCAGCGCACGCAGGAGCGTGTAGACGCCGTCAATAGTATGTTCACGAAACTTCTGTATTTGGGAACGTGGCTTGCCGGTGGGGCGTTGGTGCTCTCGGGGCTATCGAGCGTGGGCGAGGTGGTCGCTTTTGCCCAGTTGACCGGTATGATTTGCATGCCGCTGTTTATGTCTACGGGTTTGCTGACCCAGTATTATGCAGGTCGTGAGATTATTCGCAAGATTGATGCGGAAGTACCCGCTGTGGAAGATTACCGATCAGGCGAGCCTCTCACACTGGATGCGATTACCTATCGTGACGTCAAGCCGCTGGGCGAAAAGTCGGCGGGTTATGGCGTGAGTTTCATATTTGAGACTGGTAAAAAGTATCTGGTGATTGGCGCATCCGGCTCGGGCAAATCTACGCTTTTCAAACCTCTTTTTGGAAATCACCCCGAATACAGCGGAACTATTGAGGTACACGAATCTGGGCAGACGCGCGATCTGCGTGAGATTGCCGAACAGGATATGCATGCCTCCCTAGGGCTGCTCGCGCAGGATAGTCATCTGCTGCACGATAGTTTGCGCGAAAATATTCGCCTGTATGATCCGTCGGTGCCGGATGTGCAGATTCTCTGGGCTTGTGAGCGCGCAGGTCTGGGCGAATGGGCTTCCGCGAAGGGTCTTGATTATATGCTGAGCGACGATTTGAGATCGCTTTCCGGCGGAGAGAAACAGCGTATCTTGCTTGCACGTATGCTCCTGCACGAACGCTCTTTCTATATTGTGGATGAGCTTACCACTGGGTTGGACCACGCTACGGCGGGACGGGTTGAGCGTGCTCTTTTCGAGAGTATGGAAGGGTTTGTTTACATTACGCACCGTACGGTTCCCGAGGTTTTAGCGGCGGTCGATGAGGTACTTGTCATGGAAGACGGCGAGCTTGTAGCATCCGGAGCCTGGGATGATGTGCACGCGGCCGCCCTAGAACGTGGGCTTGTGGGGCATCCCTGACAACCTGCTAAAAAGGCTCTTTATTCCAATAAAGCGTATTATTCGTTGCTTTATTGGAATAAAGAGCCTTTTGTGTCCTCAGGAAGAGGACACATTGGAAGGGTATACCCGCTTATTTGGTAATCCCTAGGTGTGTCAGGATAAAGGCGTAATCCCACGCAATCTCACGCCAGCGGGCTGGAGCATGCAGATTCCGAGCGCGCGAGGTACCAAATCTGCGTGCGGAAGGGTATACCCGCTTATTCGGTAATCCCTAGGTGTGTCAGGATAAAGGCGTAATCCCACGCAATCTCACGCCAGCGGGTATACCGCCCGGAGCCGCCTCCATGTCCGCCAGTCATATCGATCTTCAACAGCGGGGTGGGGGATGACGGGTCGATAGTTTCGCGCAGTTTTGCAATCCATTTGGCGGGCTCCACATAGAACACGCGTGTATCGTGCAAGCTGGTTACTGCCGCGATGGCGGGGTAGCGCACGGGGCGAATGTTCTCGTAGGGGGTGTAAGACTTCATGTACTCGTACACT
This sequence comes from Rothia sp. HMSC036D11, assembly GCF_001814205.1. Classification (NCBI taxonomy): domain Bacteria; kingdom Bacillati; phylum Actinomycetota; class Actinomycetes; order Micrococcales; family Micrococcaceae; genus Rothia; species Rothia sp. HMSC036D11. The sequence continues at coordinate 122,328 of NZ_KV815302.1, read as the reverse complement.
TCCTTATCTTCAATGGGATTGCCCCATTCTTCCCATTCCAAAGCAGAAAGCGGTAGGTCAGGGTCAAGGATGGTGGTGAGTGCATCCACGAAGGGAACCTGGGCTATTGAGACCGCATATTTCTCAGGAGCCAGGTTCAGCACGGCACCCATAAGCAGCCCGCCTGCAGAACCACCGTAGCAGGCGATACGCGCAGGATCCGCCCATGGCTTGGTCGCCAGGTAATCGGTGACATCCACAAAATCAGTGAATGAGTTCTTCTTGTGCAGCTTCTTGCCGTTGAGGTACCAGGTGCGCCCCATCTCGCCACCACCGCGAATATGCGCAATCACGTACACCACTCCGCGGTCCAAAATAGACAGTGTGGGGATGGAGAACATGGGGTCCATCGAAATTTCATAGGATCCGTAAGCGTACTGAAGCACCGGATGCGGCTGTGTCAGGTCAAGATCGGCACGGTGAATCACCGAGATGGGGATGAGGGTTCCATCGGCGGCGGGTGCCCAGTCACGGTAGGCACGATAATCCTCACGCTGATAACCCCCAAGCACCGGGGTCTCGCGGCGCAGAAGCAGGGTCTGTGACATGGGGAAGTAATCGTATACGCGGCGTGGAGTTAGGAATGAGGTGTAGGCGATGCGGATAACCGGGGAATAGTTCTCGGCACGCAGCACGCCAGCGGTGTACAGTTCTTCATCGAACCCGGCAGGCTCCATAAACGTGATACCTGCGGGTTTCTTGCGGCGCCACTGCACGGGCAACTGCTCCCGCGGGGCAAGGAACAGGCGTGTGGTCGTATCCGCGCGGGCGGTCACTACCAGGTGGGTCGCAGAGAGCGTGAACCCTTCGAGGCGAACATTTTCGCTGTGACGAATCACCGGAACCCAACGCTTCGAATATTCCTCTAAAGATTCGCCTTCCTGTGGCATATCGGCGAGCACCAGCTCCGAGTTCAGCGCCTTATAGTCGTGCTGAATCAACAGATGGGTTTCACCAGCAATCGTGATCGGCTCCGCCTGGTACTCAATGCGCGCATCCCGCGGAATAATCACGCGCGGCGTGCTCTTCGGGTCGGCAATAGGCACTAGGCTGACCTCGGTAAACTCGGAGTTACCGCTGGAGAGTACGATGGATGAACGGTCGGCGCTCATTGCAGAGCCCAGCCACATGGTGGGGTCAGTTTCCTCATAGATCAGGTGGTCTTCGGTGCCCGCCCCAATATCGTGCACATACACGCGGTAGGGCCGCCACGAATCGTCCGGCACAGTGTACACGAGCTGCTGTGCGTGGTTGATGAAGAACGACCCGCCGCTAATATTCGGGATGGTATCGGGCAGGAACTCGCCGGTTTCCAGGTTGAGGAAGCGCTGCTCGTAACGTTCGTCGCCTTTCTCATCAACCGAAATGCTCAGAAGCTTACCGTTACGCGAAGGCTGGAACACGCCGAGTGCGAAGAACTCCATGTCTTTGGCGTACTCATTGCAGTCAAGCACCACCGATTCGCCTTCCAGCGGCTCGCCGGGCTTAATAACCGGGGGAGTGTAGCGCACCACCTCGTCGCCCTCATGCAGGGCAGGGTAACGGTAGAAAATTGGGTACTGACCGCCGGGAACCATGCGGCTGTAATACCACCAATCGCCGATGCGATTCGGAACCGTCAAATCCGTCAACAGGGTACGGGACTTGATCTCCTCAAAGATGCGCTCGCGTAGAGGCTGCTGATCCGCTGTGACGGCGGCGGTGTAGTTTGCCTCCGCGTTCAAGTGGTCGAGGACTTCCTGATTTTCTTTATCGCGCATCCACTCGTAATGGTCGATAAAAGTATCGCCGTGATACTCACGAATATGCTCAACTTTTTTAGGGACGGGGACGAGGGGAACTTCTTCTGCCGGTGTGGTGTTCGATGCGTCGCTCATGGGGCTCTTTCTCGTAATAGTCCTGGATAAATATGCTTGCTATCTAGTGTAACGAGGCAGCGCACATATCGCCCCAGAAATCTCCGAATTGAGGTAGCCCGCATGTCGCGGCTGTCTCAGTATGTGTGGCTGATTTCTTTGAGACTAGGGGAGCATATATTTATCCCAGTATCCTGTGGCAGGTTCGATCTGTTCGACAATATCTATCCATAATCCTGAGGGGTCCGAAAACCCAAAACGGCGCTGCCCATAAGGCTCATTGGTTAGAGGATAGGTTATGTCGAGTCCCTGAGCTTTGAGATCGTTATAGGTGGCGGTGGCATCTTGAACTTCAAGCTCAAGGCATATCCCAATTCCGTTGAAAGTTTCTGAGCCGGGAGGCGCAGAAGGATGATCGGGCGTCATGAACGCGATAGATGTGGCTCCGTCTTGAGAAGCAAGAAGAGTAAACCATGAGCTGTCAAAGATAATCTGGAAGTCAAAATAAGACGTCCAGAAGTCTCGGGAAGAGTCTTTCATGGGGGTAACGACGAGGGGGTAGCGGTCGATGAACTTCATGTCTTCCTCCTACACATACGGGGGTAATTAGGGATCCAAAGGTTTCACATACTCTGAGTATGTTAAAAATATCTGGCATACTTTGGGTATGTCAACATAAAAGGGGAGAACTGTGGAAGGACAGCGTGCCGCCCAGCGGGAAGCTACTGTCTCAGCACTTGTGACCGAGGCTCGCCAAAGGTTTGCTCGTGATGGCTATGCCAGCGTGCGGATAGACGATATCGTCTCTTCGCTTGGTATCACTAAAGGGGCTCTATATCATCATTTCAAAAATAAGAAAGACCTCTTCCGTGCTGTTGTATGTGAGGTGCAGCAGGATGTAGGGCGTCAGATTGAAGATGCGGCTCGGTCGTGCGCCACCCCTTGGGAAGAGTTAGTAGAGGGCAGCAAAACTTTTATTCTTGCATCAATAGAACCAAATGTGCGGCGGATCATGTTAGTAGATGCACCTGCTGTTCTGGGGTGGCATGAATGGCGGGCGCTCGATGAATCGTCTTCAATGGTGCTCTTGGCTGACATCCTCAAGACCCTTATGGAACAGGAAATTATTGCAAAGCAGCCGGTGGAGCCTCTTTCGCATCTGCTTTCTGGCGCGATGAATGAGGCAGCGCTGTGGCTGGCCGAAACCGACTCCTCAGATGCTTTAGAAGACACGATGAAAACCTTAACGAGGCTTCTTGAATCGCTGCGTATTTCAGCTTGAAGGTATCCTATCTGCTTGTTCTGCTATATTGCGTCAATTGATCTGAAAAAGCAGATTTATACGGCAGTATGATGGTGCGATTCATTGTTCAGCCTGCCGCAGCAGGCGAGCCCCACGGAGCCAATGCCTGCGCTGGACATAGAAATCTGCAGCGGCGTATCTGTCGATGTCATATCTAGGGATGTGTGCAGTGCCCCTTGATAGACAGCTCAACTTTCGTTTCACTATGCTGAAAGGTGATGCTGAACTTTCAGCGTCTTTCACAGCTCATACAAGGAGGAAAAATGGCACAGATTGCTCTCGTCACCGGCGCAAGCCGCGGTATTGGTAAGGCGACTGCGGTTCGACTGGCGCAGCTGGGGCATCACGTGATTGCACAGCACCGCGTGGAGAACCCGGACTTTAGTGAGGTAGAGGCTGCCGCATCGGAACACGGAGTAAAAGTAACACCTGTACAGACTGATTTCTCAGATCCACAGTCCGTTTCTGCCTTCCTGGCTCACGTGAAAGATGTGCTGGGTGGGGATACCCTCGACGTCGCTGTGCTCAACGCAGGCGTTGGCACGCAGGGAACCTTCCAGGAGCTCAATGGAGAGGCTTTGCGTAATCTGCTGCAGATCAATACGGTTGCCCCCTACGAACTTGCCGCCGGGCTGGTGCCGCTCATGAGCGCACCGGGCGGGCGTTATATTTTTACCGGCTCGGTGCTGACTCGCTACGCGTTCCCCGCGATGACGGGCTACGGCATGAGCAAGATTGCACTGGAGTACCTGGTGCGGAATATGGCCGTTGAGCTTGGCCCTCAGGGGATTACGGTGAACCTTGTGGCGCCCGGCGTGGTCGATACCGATATTAACGCCGCCTGGTTGCGCGATAATGCGGAAGCGGCCGAATTCGTGAAATCCGGCAATGCTATGAAGAAGGTTACCCAGCCCGAGGATGTCGCAGAAGTAATTGGTCTGCTCACTCAGAATGCATCGCAAACAATTACCGGGCAGATTATTGACGTCTCGATGGGCGATAAGCTCTAAATCCTGATATTCGCGAGCAGGTAGGATTTGGTCGAGCAGATAGAAAAATCCTACCTGCTCGCGGGTTATGACGGGTTTTATTCGCCAGTTTCCAGAACTCGTTTAAGGCCCGCCAGCACAAACGACCAGCCCCGCGGTGAGGCCACATTCTGCGCCGTAACAGGAGAGTCTTCCAGACGGTCGTGGGTGACCGTGAGTTTCGTGGCACCATCCGTCCACGGCTCAAGCTGCCAGGTAACGCGGCTTGCCGGTTCGTGTGCCGCATCGGGAAGATAAAGCGAGCGCCACTCTACAACGAGAAGCCGCGGTGGATCAGACTCCAGAATCGCGCCGTCTCCCCAAACTTCCCTCCCGTCTGGGGAAAGGTATCGCAGGCGACCCGGCTCGTCCTCGATGATTTCAACCCGCGAACCAAAGAAATACTGGGAAGTGAACTCGGGCTGGGTGATCGCCTCCCACACGCGCTGCGGCGGGGTGTTTTGAATAATCACCGAGCTGATAACCCTCTGGGGACGTGGGGGAGTGCTTGGGTTGTCGGCGGTGCTCATGAGTCTTCCTCCTCTAAATTCTTCTGCAGGTCAAGAAGTGCTGAACTTTGGTGGGCGGTGTATTTATCGATCCAACGGTCGTGGATACGGCGAATCGGCACAGCGTTGAGGTAGTGGAGCTTTTGGCGGCCTGAGCGCTGTGTGATCACAAGGTTTGCTTCTTCGAGGATGCGCAGATGCTTGGCCACTCCGAAGCGAGTCATCTCCAAACCTTCTTCAAGCTGTCCCTGGGTGAGGCCGCCGGTGGTGTAGAGCTTATCGAGCAGCTTTCTGCGGGTGGGGTCTGCGAGAGCTTTGAAAACTGCGTCATCATCCATAACACGAGAATATGTGACTATATAGTCACCTGTCAAGGGTAGGAGGTTATTTTGGGTACACACAAGCAGCAGATTTTTGGCCAAGAAGGTGAGAAAATCACCTTCTCGGCCAAAACCACCTGCTCGCGAGAAGGGAAAGGTTATAGCAGGTTCGTGCGTGCACCCGAGCGGATGCGTCGCGCAGCGGCATGCACTAGGACAAGCCCTGCGAGTGCCCAAAGTACGCAGACTAACACCTCAGTCACAACTGTTGAATCCATCACTTCAGAAGAGCCGCTCACCAAAGCAATCGTTCGTCCGCCGGGAACCAACGTACACAATGCCGCCAGCCACACCGGGTATGCATCTACCGGCACGATCACACCCGCACTGATAGGCAGAAGCGCTCCTAAGATAGTTCCTCCCAGGTACGGGTCCGAGAGATACAGCCCCAGCCCAGCAGCGAAAACACCCAGACATACGCCCGCTATGAGAGCCAGAGGTAAGAGCGTCACAGAACGCACAAGCATGGACAGGCTGCCTTCAACGGAACCACCGAAACCGGCATAGGCCGCTGCAACACCCAGGTTCGTGATGCCAGTGATCAGAGCCAAAAGCACGGGCATTGCAGAGACTCCCAGCCAATAAGCCGCATCAAACCGTCGAGCGGTGCACACCTGCTCGAACACTCCCAGCCAGCGGTCGGTCGCCGCGCGCGCCACAACACCGACTGCCACGCCGAGTACCACGCTTGCCAGGGCAGAGGCACATGCAATCCGCACAGGATCAGGTGCGGAAAGATCGCGTCCTAGTAGAACGCTGAACAGCACGCTCATCCCCGGTACGATCACGAGGGCGCTGAGGGCCGTACCAGCTGTGGCGAAGGTGATGGATGAAGACCACCCAACCTTGGCGGTACTGTTCAGACGATAGAGAAAGTTCGTTCGTTTAAACATCGCAGCCTCCTAGATTGCACCCAGAGTGCCGTGCACCGTTGCCGCGCGCAGCGCTCGCCTACCCAACAGATACCCCGCGAGCATCCAGAGGGCTGTGACCGCACAGGTTTGCAGTACCACGCCCAGAAAGTCACCGAATGAGTTCATAGGCATTTGCCCAAGCAGAACCTTCACGGGTGCCTGAATCGGAATCAGTGTGCCGAGCGCATCAAGCCATGCAGGCGCGGAACTCTCGGTAAAAAGCACCCCGGAAGCCACGAAAACCGGCACGAGCAGCAGCTCCTCATAGGCGATAGCGTTCGGGGTCGCCACAAAGAACCCTGCAATCACAAAGGTCACCGCCAGACACGAGACCCACAGCAGCGGAAGACCCACCAGATAGCGTGCACCCACCTGAGTAAAGTCCGTAAAACCTACCGAAAAGGTGCACAGCGCCCAGATAGCCCAGGCCAATGGCAGGGCGGCAAGCCCAAAAATGGAGGCAGTTGAGACCACCGCTGCGAGCGCCCGCAGCGGGTTCACGGCACCATTGAGCAGATACACGAACGTTCCCCGGTAGCGCTCAAAGTTGAGGATCCCGGCGGCAACAATGCACATGTTCCAGGTGCCGATAATGCCTGCGCGAGTCCAGGCGAGGGTCGCATCTACTGGCCAGGCACCGGCGGCGAGCGCTTGCAGGGCCGTCGCCCCAAAGGTACTCAGCAGTAGCAGCTGCAGGAAGTAGGGTACTGTGAGGAATTGGCGCAGGGAAAAGGACATCAAGCGAAGTTGCCGGTTCATCGTTTCAGTCCTTCCGCCATAGCCAGATATGCCTCTTCGAGAGTGGCTGAGCGAGTATACAGTGGCGTGAGCATCTGAACCTCACGTTCAGCGAGAATATGGGTCAGTAGAGACTCTGCGTGTCCGGTACTGAAGGGGTGCGACCCTTCCGAAACAGAACGTTCATTCCAGTACACGGTGATCTCCCACTCGCTGCCGCGCGGGGTCAGTAACATTGTTCCCGCATCGCCCAAAGACCGAGCAAGTTCTTGAAGCACCGCTCCAGCATTCGCACCCACACGCCCCACGGTGGTAGCGGAAATCCCGGCATGCGCAGTAATATCCGCCACTGTGCCCGAAACCGCCACACGACCGGCCCCGATGACTGTCACTCGATGCGCTAACTCCTCAATCTCGCCCAGCAGATGGCTCGTGAGTAAAATAGCGGTGCCATCATCAGCGAGGGAACGAATCAACTGGCGTATCGTCAGTGAAATATCTGGGTCAAGCCCATTCGTCGGCTCATCCAAAAGCAGCAGTTTCGGCTCGCCCAGCAGCGCCCGCGCGATGTGCAGACGTTGTTTCATGCCGCGGGAAAACTCCTGTACCTTCTTCGCGGCGACATCTGCAAGATCGACCCGTTCCAAAGCGCTCGCCACCTGGGTACGGCGTTTGCGCGCGCTAACCCCGGCAAGGTCGGCAAAGAAGAGAAGATTATCGCGGGCGGATGCTCGCGGATAGAACCCGGTATCCCCGCCGAGCGCAAGCCCTAGGGACGCGCGCGCACGCTGGGGGTGCGCAAGCGCATCCACCCCGTCGATGCGCACAGTTCCGCTCGTGGGAGTCAGCAGTGTTGCGCACATCTGCACAACCGTTGTTTTCCCCGCTCCATTGGGACCGAGCAGAGCATGAATTTCGCCGGAAATTATGCTGAGTGAAACATTATCGACAGCGGTGAAAGCGTGTTCACCCTTGCCAAAGGTGCGGCATAGCTGTGCCGCGTCAAGAATTGTAGACATTGTGATAAAACCTTGTGGTGCTTAATCACCCGAAGCCGCTTGAACATGGTGTTTGTACGCCTGCAATACGTGGGACGGGTGAGATGAATAGTCGTGAGAGAGGCACTTCGTAGTGCCTGAATAATCCCAAGTCACCGACTGCAGGTGCGGAAGGTATAACAATGAAACCCTCAGAACTTTGGTGTTCAAGGTGCTCACTATGCGCTCCTGGAATGTATCGAACCAAAGCAGGGTTATTTCTGAAATTTTTAGAGCCCACCATCTGGGCGGGCATTCCGCGAGCCGGTGCGACTTTAGCGGGAGGTCATACCTCATCACTCCTAGATTCAAGGTTTCCATCAGTGTAGCATGGCTCACGGAATGCTGTGATTAAATTTTTTTGATTTTATTCGAAGAAGTTAAAACGATTCCCCGTTTTTCGGCCGGAACGCTCCGCCAAGTGCATAGACACCAAGAGAAATTGCGATTGCACATGCACTCATGACGGCTATACCGCTATACCCCGGAAACTGTGTAAGTAATGTACCGCCGACGGCACCGCTGATAGTTGTTCCAGCGTACATTGCCGTGTTTGAGAGGGATGATACAGTACCGCGAGCTATAGCGGTATGGCTTTGCAGCTCTCCCATGAGGATGGGGAGCATAACTCCTCCGAGAAAAAGTGCAAGCGTAAAAATACCTAAAGCAGTCCAGAAATTAGCTGTCAATGACACTGAGAGATACACAATACTGAGTGCAATAAGCCCCACGAGCATAGTCTTTTGCATACCTATGTGCGCGACGAATCGTGACCCTGTGAGGGAGCCTAGAGCGTTGCCACATCCGATTACAAGCATGGCGAAACCGATGGTTGTCTGCGATGCCCCAAAGTCTCGCGCAAACCATGAACCTATGAAAGATAGAGATGCGAATACTCCTGTCTGGAAAATCAGGTACGCCAGGAGGGATAGCAAAAGTGAAGGGGCTTTTAAAACGTGCAGGTAGGGAGTCAGAAAATTTCCATCTTGCGCCGCAGCCACAGGGGGAATGCTGGGAAAACGTGAATAGAGTATACCCAAGAGAAGAAGAGACGCTGCGGCGATTGCAAAAAATGGTATCTGCCAACCATAAGTAGAGAGGAAGGAACCCACAGGAATACCGGCGATTTGGGCTATGGCAAGCCCAGCAGTTGCGTACCCCATAGTTTTAATAATGGCTTGTTTCGGCACTGTCATGGGGATAGATGCCCAAATCTGCGGTGAGATCAGAGAAGCGAACACTCCCGCAAGAAACCGGGCGGTAAAAAGAGACCAAAACCCCCATGCTAAACCGCATAAGCCTGTAAAAACCGTAAAGCCGATGGAACCGGTAAGAATAATGCGCCTGCGATCAATGCGGTCTGATAATGGGCCTGCAATGAGTGCGAAAACGGCATACCCTAAAGCGTATGCAGAGACGAACCACCCCGATTGTTCTGTGCTGGTATTGAACTCCTTGCTGAGCAGTGGCAGCAGAGGGGCGGTGAGCAGAGTGTCTGTGCCGATGACAAAGAGAGTGCTGAATGAGACAAGCCGCATGGTTGCCTCAGAATTTTGAGGTAGCTGATGAGATGTATTGTGAGAATTCATGGTGTACCTTTGATATTATTTCTATGTTCGTCGAAATTAAAATAAATCTATATTATGCTAAAGGGCAAGCCCAAGAGGTAATATTCTGTCACAGAGTCCTGCAGGCTCAATACGTTATGCGAAAAACCCGGAAAGGCGTGGTTATGGGTAAGGAACGGCTGCATCACCCCACCTCTGATGACGTGACGTTGGATCGTGTCCTTGGTGCATTGTCAGACCCCATTCGACGAGATGTTCTCGCACGCATTGCAGACCACGGGCCACAGTTCTGCGGTGATTTTGACTATGGAATCGCCAAATCTACGATGTCTTATCATTTCAAAGTGCTCCGAGAATCAGGGCTCATGCACACCGAAGTGCTGGGAACGCACCGTAAAATTACGCGCCGAGACAGCGTGATTGAGAATCTTTTCCCCGGTCTTTTAGACTCTGTTGGACTACCACCGGGCCAAGGTCAATGGGATGAATCTGCTGCGGATACTACAAGTGCCTGACTCGGCTAATCGGGCTTAGAGTACACAAACCCCTAAAATAAGGTCAGAGCAAAGGCAATTCATAAAACGTCATCTTTGCAACAATGCGCCGAAAACACGCATCCCGCTTGACCGTGTGCGCTTCCTATGAAACTCTAGATGCAGGTCATGAGAGCCAGTGATAAGCCCCAGCTAGCTGGCCGGCAACCCTCCTCCGCGGTGGGGTGCCCTGGGTGAGGACCAGGCGTTGAACACAAAGTACAACGCAAGCGCGGGACCGATGTGCCCGATTCTGGTACATCGTTTTTTCGTTTGCAGAGAAGAAAGCCTAAGAACTCTGTACCGAAATCGGCATGCGGCCCCCTGAACTATCACAAGGAGCTTCGCATGAGCAACACTACAGTCCCGACTCCCGCCAACCCCGCCGGTTGGAAATTTGAAACCCGCCAAATTCACGCGGGGCAGGCACCGGATGCTGCAACGGGAGCTCGGGCGTTACCTATCTACCAGACCACCTCGTTCGTTTTCGAGAACGCAGAACAGGCCGCTAACCGTTTCGCTCTAGCTGAGCTTGGGCCTATCTATACCCGTCTGAACAACCCCACCCAAGAGGTTATCGAAAACCGCATCGCATCCCTTGAAGGTGGAGTAGGGGCGCTTTTGCTGGCCTCAGGTCAAGCGGCTATTACCTATGCGATTCTCAACATTGCGGGCGCGGGCGACCATATCGTGGCTTCCCCCTCGATCTACGGAGGAACCTACAATCTACTGAAATATACGCTTGCCGACCTCGGCGTTGAAACTACGTTTGTTGAGAACCCGGACGACCTGCAGCAATGGCGCGATGCGGTTCGCCCCAATACGAAACTCTTCTACGGAGAAACCGTACCTAACCCCCGGAACGATGTGCTCGACATCGAGCCTATCGCCCAGATCGCCCACGACAATGGCGTTCCCCTAATTGTCGATAACACTGTTCCCACTCCTTACCTTGTGCGCCCCATCGAATTTGGTGCGGATGTGGTAATCCATTCCGCCACAAAATATCTGGGTGGGCACGGCACCTCAATCGGCGGCGTTATCGTGGACTCCGGGAATTTCGACTATGGAGCCAATCCCGAAAAATTCCCCAAGTTCAACGAGCCAGCACCTGGCTATCATGGTTTAGTTTATGCCCGTGACTTGGGCAAAGACTCTGCTTTTGGTGCGAACCTTTCCTATATTCTCAAGGCGCGAGTTTCGCTTCTGCGCGACACCGGGGCGGCGATCTCTCCAACCAACGCCTTCAACATTGGTATCGGTCTGGAGACCCTCTCCCTGCGCATCGAACGCCATATCGAGAACGCGACCAAGGTCGCAAACTGGTTGGAGGAGCATCCGCTGGTCGATCAGGTGATCTGGGCCGGTCTGCCTTCATCGCCCTGGTATGAGCGAGCCCAGAAGTACCTGCCGAAAGGGCCGGGCGCCGTTGTGGGATTCACTCTCAAAGACGCAGACCTGGAACAGACTCGCACCTTTGTGGATGCTCTGCAGCTGCACTCCAATGTTGCGAATATCGGCGATGTACGCTCGCTCGTGATTCATCCCGCATCCACCACTCACTCGCAGCTTTCCGAGGAAGAGCTAGAGGCAATTGGGGTGAGCAAAAACTTTGTGCGCCTCGCCGTAGGGGTCGAGAATATTGACGATATTATCGCAGACCTAGAATTGGGTTTTGCAACTCTGAACGCCTAACCTGCACCGCCGCGACCGGGCTGCACAGTAAGTGCCCGGTCGCGGTATCGGTTTCTCGCCTGCCATTACCAACTACTGGTTACCGAGGAGAAAACATGACGGAAAATACCGTACACGCCACCTATCTGTCGCAGCTGCAGTATCCCAGCGCTCAGGGGTACCTGCGGCAGATGGCGATCGGTGATTTCACCCTCGAAAACGGTACCGTGCTTCCACAGGTGAACATTAGCTACGAGACGTGGGGAACTCTTAATGAAGCTGGGGACAACGCGATTCTTATTCTGCACGCCCTCACCGGTGACACCCATGTCTCGCGCGGGATTCCCACATCGGATATGCCTGCACCCAGTATCCGTGCGGTCGAAAGTGATGGTTGGTGGGAAGGCATCGTGGGGCCGGGCGCGGTGGTCGATACCACCAAATATTTTGTGATCGCCCCCAATATCTTGGGTGGATGCTACGGCTCAACCGGCCCGGCAAGCATCGTACCCGAGGGGTACCCGGGCGCCGGAAAACCCTGGGGATCACGCTTCCCTTACGTCACTATTCGCGACTCGGTACGAGCCGAAGCCGAACTTATCGCCCGGTTGGGGATTAAGAGTTTTCACCATGTCATCGGCGGATCGCTCGGCGGAGCACGCGCTATCGAATGGGCGGCAACCTTCCCCGAGCTGGTACGCGGATGCGCAGTCATCGCCGCCGGTCCCGCCGCCACTGCCGAACAGATTTCCTGGGCACACACCCAGAACCTCGCCATCCGTGCTGATGCCAATTTTGCTTCCGGCGATTATTATGGGGGAGCGGCACCCACGGCCGGGCTCGCGTTGGCGCGGCGCATAGCCCACACCACCTACCGCAGCCCAGCCGAGCTGGAGCATCGCTTTGGGCGGCAGGCAAACCGCGGCGAATCCACCGACGGCGGGTCCATCGGTGAGAACCGCGGACGATATGCGGTCGAAAGCTACCTGGACCACCATGGCGATAAGCTCGTTGAGCGTTTCGATGCCAATAGTTACCTTGCCGTGAACGAGGCCCTGATTTCACACGATGTTGCACGCGGGCGCGGCAGCCTCTCGCATGCGCTTGCGCTCAGCGATTGTAAGTGGACTATCGCCGCCGTAAGCACCGATCGCCTGTTTTTTCCGCACGAATCGTATCGTCTGGCGGAGGCGCTGCCGGTTCCCGTAAAGGTCGATATTATCGAATCCGACCACGGACATGACGGTTTCTTAGTCGAATCCCGCCAATTGGAGGCGATTCTCGCTAAGGCTCTCGGAGTCCCGGTTCCCGAGCGAGAGCGCGCTGTCGATGAAGAAAAATCTCTTCATGATATATCCGCTCTTTTCGGTTCGCCTCTTGAAACACAAAAACAGAACTAGCTTTCGTTTTTGATACATCTGAACACAGAAACCGCACATAAAAGCCTTGTGAAGACTATATTTCGGCGTGAAATAAGTCCCCACAAGGCTTTGTGTACGGTACCGATAATTGTGAATGGACGAGGTTAGCACCAGGTCACATTCTCGGGGTCAAGGCCGTGAGCGCGGGCATTCTCGTAGATGATGTCCCGTAGCCAGACAGCCAGTCCCGCAGCGAGCTTCTCGTAGTGCTCGTTAAAGCGGGCATCCTCAACATAACCGCGTGCCAGAATTACGTGCTTGGCGGGGGTTACTTCGAAGAAGAAAAGTGAGGTGCGGTGCCGCTCGGCAAGCGCATTCGCTTCCTCACTGCCCGGCTGCACGCCACGAGTGAAAGCCTCGACGAGGGCTTGCTCAACCGTGTCAAGCTCCTGCTTACCCTTCACCCAGTCGGTGCGGCTCATGGCCGCAGTACGGCGTTGGTATTCAGCCCAATCGTCGGTGTGCCCGTAACGCTCCTGCGCTTCTTGCTCATGTGCGGGGTTGAACCCGTCGCCCATAATTTCTGCTTTTTCTGCAGCGGTGAGCTGTTCGTTCTTAGGTGCCATTGCATCCTCCAAAAGTTGATCTAGTGTTGTTAGCATGCGCTCATAGGCGGCCATTTTGCGCTGGAGCATATCTCGCTGGGCGAGTAGATGCTCGGTGCTGTTTGCTTCGTCCTGCAGTACGCTGCGAATGGCTTCAAGGCTCATGCCAATGGCGCGATACCCCATAATGACGGTGATGCGCTCAAGATCGGCATCACTGTAGTAGCGGTATCCGTTGAGCTCATCGTGCGCGGGGCTGATCAGACCCCGCTGTTCCCAGTGGTGAAGCGTGCGCACGGTTAGCCCGTGCAGGGATGCAGCCTCCCCTACGGTGTACTCGTGCTGCCCGCCATCTGGTGTAGTGTTCGCGTCCATGTTTTTACTGTAGATCCTGACGTTGGGTGAGGGTCAAGCCTTGAGCGGAAATCTATTTCGGTTGTTTATGGCAGGCTCCTCGGTAAGATGAAGATATGAGTGAAAATACGTACATTGTCGAATATTCCCGACCCGAGGATGAACGCGCCGGAACCCACCTGGTGCTTCTGCTGCATGGGTACGGTTCGCACGAGAAAGACCTGCTGTCGCTGGCTGAACATCTGCCGCAGGAGGGTATCACCTATGCGGGAATGCGCGCCCCGCAGCCGGTAGGCACCCAGTTTTCGGCGGACGCAACTGGGGCCCACATTCCCGCCGAGGCCATAGGTTACCAGTGGTACCCGCTGGATCAGCAGCTCAACGCGGATGTGCGGACCATAGAACAGGCCAGCGACTACGTGCTGGAGTGGGTCGAGCAGCAAGAATCACACTACGCTTCGGTCGCGCTGGTGGGGTTCTCGCAAGGCATGGCGGTGGCAACTTCTATGGTGCGGCATCGCCCAGGAAAATTTGCTGCACTGGTGGGGCTCTCCGGATACGCGGTCGAATCGGACTCTCCTTATTTCAAGGATGACGAGCTCAAAGCCACCGAGCTACCCGTTTTCTACGGCAGGGACCAGGAAGACCCTATTATTCCGCAGCCCTTCGTGGATTACACCTACGAGTGGATTCGCGCTTACACCGACGGCATCAAAGTTCTGTATGCGGGCGCCGGGCACGGGGTAAGTGCCCTGGAAATACGGCACGTAGGCGAGTTCATCGACGTGAAGGTGCTGGGACACGCGCCCCGAATCCGTGCCGAAAAAGTTGCAGATGCTGCGGGTAACGCTGGGGCATCAGAGCAAGGGTCAGCTGACTAAAAGGACCTGAATAACGCATCTTGGGTTGTATAACGCACCATCTGGCGGTGCGTTATACAACCCAAGATGCTTTAAGAGAAGAGAGGGCGGGGCCCTAGTCCCGAGCGATCTGCACGCTCACCCCGTTGAAGCTCACCGTATCGCCCGGATGCAGCTGCTTGCCCCGCGCCTTCTCAATCTGCCCATTGACCTTTACCAGCCCATGCTGGATTACTTCGCGTGCCTGCGCACCGTCTTCGACCAGATTGGCCAGCTTCAAAAACTGCCCCAGACGAATCATTTCGTCACGAATATAGATTTTCTCCATGTCACCAGTGTATCGGCGGGAGGGTGCCATGTGCGGCAGTCATACTAACCCGCCACGTGTTCCTCATCTACACGCTCTAACTAAACACTGTCTACCGTTGCCCAGAAACTACACGGTAACGCAGGCATGCAATGATACCCTAGTATCTTGTACTTGTGACCGTATATCCCGGCGCTTACCGCGCGCGGAAGAACACTGAACTCACGCACGCCACAGCCGGTGGCGGGGCATAAAGGAGTAAACATGGCAGAAAAGTCCACTCTCGACAACGTTATTGCGCTCGCTAAGCGCCGCGGTTTCGTCTTCCAGGCGGGTGAAATCTACGGCGGTTCCCGCTCCGCATGGGATTACGGTCCCCTTGGCGTGGAACTGAAAGAGAACATCCGTCAGCAGTGGTGGCAGCGTTTCGTGCGTTCACGCGCGGATATGGTTGGGCTGGACTCTTCGGTAATCCTGCCGCGCCCGGTGTGGGAAGCATCCGGGCACGTGGCAACCTTTATGGACCCGCTGGTGGAATGCCTCTCGTGCCACAGGCGCCAGCGCCAAGACCATCTGATTGAGGCTTTCGAGGCTAAAAAGGGGCGTGCACCCGAAAATATGGGTGAGGTTGTCTGCCCGAACTGCGGCACCCGCGGCGAATGGACCGAGCCGCAGAACTTCTCAGGGCTGCTGAAAACCTACCTGGGTCCTGTCGATAACGAAGAAGGGTTGCACTTTCTGCGCCCCGAAACCGCGCAGGGCATCTTCGTAAACTTCAACAATGTGGTGACCGCAGCCCGCAAACGCCCTCCCTTCGGTATCGGGCAGATCGGTAAGGCATTCCGCAACGAGATCACCCCCGGCAACTTCATCTTCCGCACCCGCGAATTCGAGCAGATGGAGATCGAATACTTCGTTCACCCCGATGAAGCAGATAAGCACTTCAACGCATGGGTTGAAGACTGCTGGAACTGGTTCGTCGACCTGGGCATTAACCCCGACAACATGCGCCGCTTCGATGTTCCCGAGGACGACCGCGCGCACTACTCAGCGGGCACCATCGACATTGAGTACCGTTTTGGTTTCCAAGGCGGCGAATGGGGTGAGCTCATGGGCGTGGCGAACCGCACCGACTACGACCTGGGCGTGCACAATGAACACTCGAACGCGAAGCTCGAATACTTTGATCAGGCCAGCGGCGAACGCTACGTACCCTACGTCATTGAGCCTTCCTTTGGCCTGACACGCTCCATGATGGCGTTCCTCGTCGATGCTTACGTTGAGGATGAAGCCCCGAACACTAAGGGCGGTGTCGATAAGCGCGTGGTTCTCAAACTTGATCCGCGCCTGGCGCCCGTGAAGGCTGCCGTTCTGCCCCTGTCGAAGAAACCCGAACTCTCCGAGCCCGCCCACAAGTTGGCAGCCGATCTGTGCGGTGCCTGGAATATCGACTACGATGAGGCGGGGGCTATCGGTCGCCGCTACCGCCGTCAAGACGAAATCGGCACCCCGTTCTGCATTACCGTAGACTTCGATACTTTAGAGGATCAGGCGGTCACCATCCGTGAGCGTGACACCATGAGCCAGGAGCGCGTGGCACTCGATCAGGTGAAGGCATACCTGGCGGCGCGTCTAGCTGTCTAGGATCTTTTTTCGACATGTACATGGGCGGGGTTCTCTGCAACAGAGAGCCCCACCGGTATTTTCACTCAGTCACTAGGATCTGGTGCAGAACCTAGCCGATACGTACAATAGTGAGAACCCTATCCTCGCGGTGAAACCCGCGCACCCTGTGGAAGAAAGGCATCCCATGAACACCTACGAATTTCGTCCATGGCGCGAAGGCGACGATTTAGAACTTCTGCAGGTGTGGGGAGATCCGCGAAGCGAACAGGAGGCGCAGCAGCGCGCATCGTTCGGAGAGGCCTCGGACGCCCCTTTTAGCCGAACCCTTGTGGTCACCGACTCGGGTGTGCCTATCGCCGCTGGTGTGGTGACCGCGTCACTTCTGCATCCACAACGCCTGTGGACCTATCTTGAGGTTGCCGAAGGGCACCGCCGCGCCGGGTTAGGTACCGAGCTTTTAGACCGGCTGCGTGAGATCGCCGCCGAAAATGGGCAGGTTCCGAACCTCCGCGTGAAGCTGGCACCATTTAGCACCGGCGAGGAATTTGCCCAGGCAAAGGGCATGAAAATGATTCAGCGCTCGCGCCTGGTCCATATTGATGCGGGCGCGATTCCGCCAGTGCCCCTGCGTGAGGATGAGAACGGCAAACCCACCCAGGCAATTGAGGATTTGGCGACCGGCTCGGTTGAGCTGACCTCAAAACTCTGGGAGTTCTACCGCGATTCACACGATTGGGATGTTCCCGCCGAGGTCGGGTTAGGGACCGTAAACCGGTATTTCCTCTCAGATGAGGCGCGCGCCTTCGGGGCGTTGGTACTGCGCGATAACATTCAGCAGGCTGAGAAAGAGGGGAAGAAAGGCGAAATCATTGCCTTTGCGGTGAGTTATCATCCTTTTGAGACTGACCCCGCCGCCGCGCTGGTCGATGAGAATACCGCAACTGAGATTTTGCTCGGATATGACATGCAGAACGAAGGCGCGGTCGAGGCCATTATGCAGCTTCTTTCGCTGTTGACGGCGCAGTACCCGGTGGTGGTTGAGGTAGATGACTCGATGACCGCTCTCGTGGAGGTGACCGACGTTCTTCTGCGTGCTGGAACCGCGAGCGTGGAAGGCGACCCAACCTATATTTACGCAAGCGATTATCCGGGTTCCGCTTCCTAAAGAACAAAGTGCCCAGAAGAGGCCCCAGAAAACTCGCAGCGTGAGGGCTTGACAACCTTGCCGAACGCTGACCGGTGCGCCTGTCGTGAACCGGGGTATGTGCATCCGTGCCGATTTGCGTGTGTATGCCACAATATAGAGGTGAATTCTGAAGCCTCCCACCTGAAATTACCGCCGCTGAACCTCGGTAAACTGACTGTTGAAACGCCTGTAGTGCTCGCCCCGATGGCGGGTGTGACGAATAAGGCGTTCCGTCGTCTGTGCCGCGAGTACGGCGGTGGATTATATGTGACCGAGATGGTGACGGCGCGCGCCCTCGTGGAACGCAAACCCGAGTCGATGCGTATTATCGAACACGATGCGGATGAGCAGATTCGCTCCATCCAGATTTACGGGGTAGACGCGGTTAACGTGGGTAAGGCTATTCGGCTGGTCGTAGAAGAAGATCGTGCGGATCATATCGACTTGAACTTTGGGTGCCCGGCGCCGAAAGTCACAAAACGCGGCGGCGGCGCGGCGCTTCCGTGGAAAACCGATCTCTTTACTGCGATTGTGCATACGGCGGTCAAAGAGGCTTCGCGCAACGATATTCCCCTGACCATCAAGATGCGTAAAGGCATCGATGATGACCACATCACATTCCTTGAATCCGCTAAGATAGCCCGGGATGCGGGGGTCGCCGCCATAGCCCTGCATGGGCGCACCGCTGCCCAACACTATTCGGGAACAGCGGATTGGGACTCCATCGCGCAGCTTCGCGAGGCGATTCCAGACGTCCCTATCTTAGGCAACGGCGATATTTTTGCTGCCGAAGATGCCGTGCGCATGGTCGAACAGACCGGTGTGGACGGCGTGGTGATTGGGCGTGGCTGCCAAGGGCGCCCGTGGCTTTTCGGCGATCTGCAGAATGCTTTTGAGGGTAGTACCGAGCGTATCCGACCTACTCTGAGTGAGGTTGCCGCAATGATTTACCGGCATGCCGAGCTGCTTGTTGAGACTTTTGCGGATGAGTACAAGGGACTGCGTGAGATCCGTAAACATGTTGCCTGGTATTTCAAGGGTTACCCGGTGGGCGGTGAGTTGCGTGCCAAGATGGCGACCGTACCTGATTTAGCGACTTTCCGTGAACTGCTGGGGCAGCTTGATCACAGTATCGGGTATCCGGGGGCTGCGGTTGAAGGTTCGCGCGGCCGGGCCGGGAGCCCGAAGAAACCGCATCTGCCGGATGGGTGGCTTAATTCTCGTATTTTGGGGGATGCTGAAAGGCTGGGACTCGTGGAGGCGGAACTCGATATCTCGGGCGGATAATCGGTCGGAGTTTGTCGTAGTCTGATAAAAACATTGCGTCTGGGTGAAATAGTGCTTATATAGGTAGTAGACAAGGTGCCAGACGCACCGGAAGCAGGAACGGAGGAGCGATGACTCGCATTGCCGAAGAGGGGCAGGAACGTTGGGAATGGAACCTGCCCGCAGGGTACACCCCCGACGATTCGGAACGCTGGGTGCCCGAAATACATCCGTTCCGGGATCGCACCCCCTTTGAACGCGATCGTGCACGTGTGCTTCACTCCTCTGGGCTGCGGCGTCTAGGCGCTAAAACCCAGGTCATGAACCCGGATACGGACGATTTCGTGCGTACCCGTCTCACTCATTCCCTTGAAGTCGCCCAGGTCGGGCGCGAAGTGGGCCGGATGCTCGGATGCGATCCAGACGTAGTTGATACTGCTTGCCTCTCTCATGACCTGGGGCATCCGCCCTTTGGACATAACGGTGAACGTGCCCTGAACAAGATCGCCGCCCATATGGGCGGGTTCGAGGGCAACGCCCAAACCCTTAGGCTGCTCAGCCGCCTTGAACCGAAAGTGATCGCCGAACATGACGTATCTGCGGGTCTGAACCTGACACGAGCATCCCTGGACGCCACCTGCAAATACCCGTGGACGCGCACAGATGCACCACGTCGCGCAGATGGTACCCAAACCCACAAATTCGGTGTTTACGAGGATGACCTGCCGGTCTTTGAATGGTTCCGCGAGGGCGCGCACGACGCCGGGGTAGAGTCCCAGCGCAAATGCCTGGAAGCGCAGGTTATGGACCTTGCCGACGATATTTCATACTCGGTGCACGACGTTGAAGATGCGGTCTTCGGCGGGCACGTGCAGTTAGAACAGCTGCGTGAGGCGAAGCATCGGCAGGCCGTCTTCGACATGACCCGCCAATGGTATCTGCCAGCCGCTACTGACGAACAACTGGATGCGGCGCTCAGCCGGTTAGAGACCCTGAACCGGTGGGTTCCGTGCATGACCGGTTCGCGCGCTTCCCTGGCACAGTTCAAGGGACTCACCAGTAAACTCATCGGTCGTTTCGCCTGGAGCGCTGTGGAGGCAACCCGCGAACGTTACGGGCGGAACACCCCGCTAACCCGCTACAGCGCTGAACTGATCGTACCGGAAGACACCCGAGACGAAATCGCCGTCATGAAGGGGATCGCAACAGCATTCGTTATGACGGTTCGTGACGCCCAACCCCACTACGAACACCAGCACGAAATACTGGGTATCCTAGTCGAAGCGCTCTACGAAGATTCCCAGCGCGCAAACCCGCAGTACATCGACAGCATCTTCAGAACGGACTACGCGCAGCTGGGGGCTAATGACGACGATGCGCGCCTGCGCCTCGTCATTGATCAAGTGGCATCTTTGACCGATAGGTCGGCGGTTGTGCTTTATAAACGCATCAACGGAACCCCCTGGATGCTGGGGGAGAAGCCCTTGTGGTAGCGCAGCTTTCCACACGGCAGAGACAGAAATCCCGTGATAGACGGGCATGAAATACCTTCTAAAACTGCTATTACAGCACGGTGCAGCAGAAATGAGACGATGGCTGGACTAATCCGCAAAGAAGACATTGATGAAGTACGCGCCCGTACCGATATCCGCGAAATCGTTGAGGGATACGTAACCCTCAAAGGTGCAGGTATCGGCGCGTACAAAGGGCTGTGCCCGTTCCACGACGAACGCACGCCCTCCTTCAATGTGCGCCCGCAAATGGGCACCTACCACTGCTTCGGATGTGGCGAATCCGGTGACGTCTACTCCTTCGTCATGGCGATGGAACACACCGGGTTTACCGAAACCGTTGAACGCTTAGCGGCGCGTATCGGCTACACCCTGCACTATGAAGGCGGAAACCCGCGAGACAGGTACGAAGCAAGCCTGCGCCGCCGACTTCTCGACGCCCACAAAATCGCCGCAGAGTTCTTTGAACGCAGCCTCTACTCAGCGAACGCAGGGGAAGCACAACGCTTTCTTGGCGCTCGCGGGTTCGACCCAGCCGCCACCAAAACCTTCGGGGTCGGATACGCCCCCCGCGGCTGGGACAATCTGCTCAAACATCTGCGTTCCCAAGGATTTACCGACGAGGAACTGCGCGCTACCGGTATGTTCTCTGAAGGAAACCGCGGCCTCTACGACCGTTTTCGTGGGCGCATCATCTGGCCCATCCGCACCGTAGCGGGCGAAACCATCGGATTCGGAGCACGCCGTCTCTTCGACGACGACCAAGGCCCCAAATACCTCAACACCCCCGAAACGCCGCTATACAAAAAATCGCAAGTGCTCTACGGCATCGACCTCGCCAAACGTGAGATGACCAAAACCAAACAGGTCGTCATCGTCGAAGGCTATACCGATGTTATGGCGGCACATCTGGCAGGCATCAAAACCGCCGTAGCAACCTGCGGCACCGCCTTCGGTGCGGGGCACATCAAAGTGGTACGCCGCATGATCACCGATGACGGCTCTGGCGGAGAAATTATCTTTACCTTCGATGGCGATGCCGCGGGGCAGAAAGCCGCGCTCGCAGCGTTTGAAGAGGATCAGCGTTTTGTGGCACAAACATACGTGGCGGTCGCCCAAGAAGGTATGGACCCGTGCGACCTTCGCCTGCACAGGGGCGATGCGGCGGTACGATCCCTTATCGCCTCTCGCCGTCCGCTCTTCGAATTTGTCATCGATACAACCCTCAAACGCTTCGACCTGACAACCCTAGAGGGGCGTGTGTTGGCGATGCGCGCCATCGCGCCCATTATCGCCGGGATCAGGGACCGTGACCTGCGCCCGGCCTATATGCGTAAAGTCTCTGGACAGCTCGGTATGGAACTTGAGGAAATACAGCGTGCGGTCGCCTACGCCCAGCGCCATCCGCAGCAGAAAAAACGTTACGAACCGGTGGCTCAGCAGCCCCAAACGCCCCGGTATGAGCAGGTATCTGGATACGGTCAGCAGGATCCGCAGAACTACTCAGCTCAACCGTGGAACGCATCTGCTGGAAACCCTGCGTCTCAGCCAGAAGGGTCCGTGAACCCCGGAAATACTATGTCGCCCACTCACAGCGATACTAGCGTGGCAAATACCGCCGGGGGAGAGCCAATACTCGCCCCCGACCCTGCCGACCCCGTGGCTCGTCTCGAAAAGGCCGCACTCGAAATCGCCCTGCAGCATCCTCACTTGATGAGCGTATCCCAGTGGCAGGAATTCGCCCGCGTAGAATTCCGCTACCGTATGCACCGCGAAATTTCTCGCGGCATCATACACGCGGCCTCCACGGTAGCGCCCGCTGCCGGGGTTGAGTGGCTCAACGTAGTGCGTTCCGGTACTATCGCCGAGGTACACCCCGCGATCGCCGAACTGAGCGTAGCGGCGCTGCCCATAGCCCACGAAGAGCACCTCCCCAGGTTTATTGAGGGTACTCTCAACAGCCTCTTTATCCACCAGATCACCCGACAGAAATCCGACCTCATGATGCGCCTGGAGCAACTCAGTTCGGCCTCCGACAGTGAAGAGTATGCGCACGTGCAGCGAGAGCTTTTAGAGCTTGAAATGCGCCGCAGAACACTCACAAAAAACTAGTAAGGTACATCACTATACCCTAAGTTGCGGAGGCAACAAACAGCCGGTATAGTTGTTACTCGTTGCGGATAAACGCCGTAACGGGATAATCCCCCGTAGCTCAATTGGCAGAGCATTCGACTGTTAATCGAAGGGTTACTGGTTCGAGTCCAGTCGGGGGAGCATTTAAAAGCCTCAGAGCAAAGCTCCGAGGCTTTTTTGTATGGTGACTGGAATGAACCAGTAACCCACTTCGCCCTGCAGAGGCGCTGGGGCGCCTCCTATCGGGCTTCGTCTATTTCGAGTCCAGTCGGGGGAGCATTTAAAAGCCTCGGAGTTTAACTCTGAGGCTTTTCTCATAGGGTGACTGGACTTTGCCAGTAACCCACTCCATATTTTCTCAACGCTTGGGGTCTTTAAATACCCTCGCACAAGAACCCTCTCGCGCATCAAACATCTCTGTCTCGAACACTATATGAATGCATACGCATAAAAGTTTTCGAGAAATTACACAGCACACGGTAGAATGCGAAAGATACCCTACGCACCATAAAACCGTATACTGCCGCCTTCTGAAGATTCGATGGGAGCAGAAAAATCATACGGTTTGGCCGGTGTGATCGCTGGGGCGACTGTGTAACAACACACCTGCGGTAAGAATAGAGCTAGAATAATAACCGTGGGGTGCCAAACAGAAGCTCCACACAGAACAATCACGGAGAGGTGGGCATGACCACAAACACTAATCCCCAAGGCATACGAGCAGGCATTGCAGGGATTAAGTCAAGTATCGCGGGTCTCTTTGATGCCGCTAAGGTACTTAAAACCCTAGGTATTAACCAGGTCAAAGACGAAGTCCAGATTGCAAAGCACGAACTTAAGACCAAAGGTGTCGCTCTTGGCAAAGGTGCAGCCTTCCTCGCCGTCGCAGCTGTTTTTGCGTGCTTCATGGTCATCGCTATTATCGGTCTGCTTATCTTCCTCCTTGGACAGCTTGTACCTTTATGGGCCTCGGCGCTGATTTGGGCAGGCGTCTTCCTTATTATTCTCGCCATTTTAGGGCTTATCGGATATAAAAAAGTTAAAGCCCAGCTGCCCTTTGCTCCCGAATCGGCAATCTTTGGCGTTCTCTTCGATCTCGGCGTGCTTCGTGAAGGCAGCGCAATGACAGCCTCCCGTTTGAAACAAGAGCAGGCTGAACGTGCAGCGCGCAAGCAGGCAGAGCGTGAGGCCGCTGCAGAGAAGGCCCGCCAAGAAGCTGAGGAGCGTAAGGCACGCGGCGAAGAAGAACCCAAGCCGCTCACCATTGAGCAGATTCAGCAGCGCACTAAAGAACGTCGCGCACACCTTGCAGCTTTGCGTGATGATATGCAGAAGTACGCACAGAACGCTCAATCCTTCACCCAATCAACCGTAGACTCCGCAAAGACCGGTGTGCAGAACGCGCCCAGCAGCGCGGCTACCGTTGGGCGCAACATGGTCAGCAATGCATCCAAGCCTGAGGTTGTTAAGGCTCGGTGGAAGTCCTTCGCAACTCTGGGCGCATCGCTCTCTGCAGTCGTACTCTTCCTCCGAAAGATTGTGCGACGCTAACGCAAGTGCCTGCACCACAAACTCCGTATATTGGCCCGTCACCTCCGCGGTGGCGGGCCATTTTTGAGTGCGTGTAGAGGCGACTCTCAGAGAACTCCAAGGCCTATTTATGCTGAGGAACGCGATAACACCCGATAAAATAATGAAGAACACCCCATACACCTGAGAAGTCAGACCAAGGAGAACAGGCGATGCAGCAGGCAAAGAAGATCCTGATCGGTGCTGAGACCTATCCCCCCGATGTGAACGGCGCGGCACAATTTGGGCACCGCCTAGCGACCTCTATGCTCAAACGCGGGCACGAAGTACACGTGGTTGCCGCAAATCCCAGCCGTGGACCTAGCTACCGAACCGTCGTAGAGGGTGGCATCGTCGAGCACCGTCTGCGTTCGCATCTGCCCCCCACTCATGAGACCAACCGCATCTGTATTCCCTGGGAAATCCACGCCGAGGTGGGTCGTATCCTTGATGAAGTTAAGCCGGATGTTATTCATGTGCAGTGCCACTACATTATCGGGCGCGCATTACTGAAGCAGGCACATAAGCGTGGAATTCGAGTTATCGCCACCAACCACTTTATGCCCGCAAATTTAGATCCATTCCTGCCATTCCCGGAACCCATCAAAAAGGTGTATGCGCATATTACCTGGGCGGATATGCGCCGTCTTTTCAAATATGCGGCGGTGGTGACAACTCCGACTCAGATCGGCGCCGATGCGATGCGAGATCTTGGAAGATTTACTCGCCCCGTTATGCCCGTTTCTAACGGCATTGAAATCAGCGACTACGAGCTTGCTGAGGGCGCAGATTTGGGCAAAGCACCCGGCGAACTGCGTGTAACCTTCGTGGGACGTCTTGCTGAAGAGAAACACGTGGATGTGCTTATTGAGGCGCTCTCTCTTCTCCCCGAAGACCTTGACCACGTTCGCCTTGATATCGCTGGAGGCGGCGAGCTTCGTGAAACCCTCGAACAGAAGGCACGCGAATGCGGTGTTGAAAACCGAGTAACGTTCCGTGGGTTTGTTCCGGACGAAGAACTGCCGGGTGTTTACCAGAGGGCGGATATTTTCTGTCAGCCTGGGACCGCAGAGCTGCAGTCGCTTGTCTCCTTGGAGGCTATGAGCGCGTCCACTCCCGTAGTCTTGGCAAACGCCCTAGCGCTTCCACATCTCGTGGAAGAAGGCGTTAACGGATACCTCTTTGAGCCTAATAATCCGCAGGATTTGGCGGATAAACTTACAGCAATTCTTCGTCTACCTGCCGCTGAACGCGAGCAGATGGGGCGTGAGAGCCGCCGTATTGTGGAATTCCATAGTGCGGAGAATACCTGGCGCATTTTTGAGGAATTATATGTATCGGATGCCCCCTATGAGCGTTTTCTTGCCCAACGTTCTGAAAAATAAGGTGTGTCTAAGATTCGCCAAAACTGTACCCCTCAGGTACTCTAGAGACGTGGCTTACGCGCTAAGCCTCTAGGGGGAGTTAGCTCAGCCGGTTAGAGCAGAGGACTCATAATCCTTTGGTCGTGGGTTCAAGTCCCACACTCCCTACAGACCCCGCTCGGTATGACTCATTTATTACATGTCGCCGAGCGGGGTCTTTTCGCTTTATATCGGGGTTCGAGTTACGCGAGTTAGAACAGAGAGCATAAACACGCTACATTAGATACGAACATTTGAGAGATAAAGTGTTTGCCAGCTACTTTTTAAAAGCACCATTTTCTCTCGGAACCCCTGCTAGAGACTCCGGCTCACTCAAAAGAGGAATAATGACCACCGATAAATCCTGCATGAGAGCGCTACACGGTTTATATGAGCGCCGCTTTCTGCGTTTTGCCACCGCGTTTACCCTCGCCTCTGTTCTTGGCGTGGCGGCACCCGTTCTTGCGCCGGGGCCTACATACGATCACGGCTCGGCCTTCCTGACAGTGGCTCGCGCAGATCAGCAGGATGTTCCTTCGCCCCATGTTCGCAATCTTATTTTTGTGCTTCAGCTCAAGGAAGACGGTACCTTTGAGGGGCACTTGCTTCTCGGAGATTTTAAAGGTGAGATTGGGCAAAGCGAGCTTCAAGACCTAGATACCTATCTGGAGGCCGTCAAAGTTGATAACCAAAAGGTAGAGTCCGATATTCATTCGTATCAGCCGTATTTTGTGGGTAAAGATGCTCTTATCCCGAAAGAAGCGCAGGGTCGGCACGTAACATTTACTGCGAATAGTATCGACCAGGTTAATAGAGACCTCGAACAGCTTCTCGGAACCAAGAATAATTCCATCTCTTTCAGTGAGTCCACAGGAGAAAATCAAGAGCTTTTATCAACCGCGAATGTGCATATTGATTGTGCCGGTATTTGTGATGCGAGCATGTCATCCCCGCCATTGGGGCTTGTGGCGGCGCCCGCATCCTGGGGTAAGAGCGGCGACGAAGCTCTGTACAGCGTCAACGAGGCAGCAAAATACGATTCTGGTACATCTTCGGTTGTTAGCTATACGATGAGCCGCCGAGTGGTTCCTGAGAAATTTTCAAGCACTTTCTACATCAGCTCCGAGTCTTCTTTGAGTGCGAGCTTCCAATATACCTTTAGCCCGCTCGACGCAATGCTTTTTAGCCGGAGTATTAATGAGATCTTTGGTGCCTCCAATACAAAGACCGGTGAACATAATATGGAGCGTAATGAGCAGGGTATAGGGCGTACCTTTACTACCCGGATCAGCAATATCAAAGTTCAAGATTTCCAACGTTTGCTCAACAACTATATGCCCGGCAGCGAGGTAAGTCTTGAGAAGGGTGAGAACGATCAGCTGACGTTGCGTGCCAAGCTCGTTGCGGATGCTAAAGTCACCGATAGATTCAGTGGCGACAGTGAATATATTGTGGTGGCGCCGGACGGTATGGCAGTTGTAAATCCTCCTGCTAATACTGTTGTAGATCAGTCCGATGGGGCAATTCATGTGCGCGCCAAGGGTATTAACACCGCCACAATGGAAATTCATATGCAGAAGGCTCCCCGCAACTACAGGCCAATTATGATTGCTGGGATTGTCGTAGCATCCATGCTCATCGTGGTGCTGATCTCTATCCCCATCGTGGTGACTCGTCGCGTGAAGAAATTAGAAGAAGAATAAATACCTTATTTTCTGAAGATATGACGAATTATCGTGAGTAAAGGCGAGATTTAAGGTAGGGTAAAAAGTAACCTCGCATGCACACGCGAGACATCGCTGATAAACACACGGAGTACTGTTGCTCCAGCGCCTTCTTCCTGGAATAAGGCTTAGCCATGAGATCTTCAGACTTATCTGGTTTCTTGAAGCAACGTCCCGAGTGTATATCGGCTTGTTGCATAGGAAAATCCGAGATAAGGATCAGATGATGAGTGAGAATATTCCGCAGTCCGGTCAAGGTCAGCCACAACATCCTCAAGGCTATGGCAATGACGGGTACCAGAATCCCAACCCCGCTCAACCGTATGGGAACCCTAATATGCACCAGTCTGTACCTCCCCAGGAGCAGGGCGGACAATACCAGCAGGATCCTAATCAGTTTGGAAACCCGGTTCCGGGTGCTCCGAACCAGCAGATTCCCCAGCCGAACGGGTTTAACCCGCAAAACCCTGCACAGCCTCAGGGAGACCCACATGCTGGTTTCGCCCAGCCAGCAGCACCGGCAGCGCCAAACCCTTTTGCTGAAGCTCTCAAGAATGTTTGGGGCAGCTTCCTTGATGTCTTTAAGAGCCAGCCGGGCGACGCACATAAAAGACTGCAGGACAGCCAACCTTGGGGATGGATTATCGCTGTAGCAGCACAGTCCTTCGCAGGCTCTTTGGTCATTACGCAGCTGGTCAGCGGTCTTCTTGGGCTTTTCTACATGTTCCGCGGATCATTCTACGGTAGCCGGGGGAGCTCCTCTCAGGGAGGAAACTTCGGGCAGACCGTCATGATTTTCCTGATTTTCTTTGTCGCAATTTTTGCGATTCACGTTCTGCGCGGCTTGCAGCTCATGCTGACCGCTCGTATCGGAAAAGTTCAGTCGAGTTTCAACGACTGCATGAGCGCGGCAGGTGTTGCGGCTCTTCCTTTGGTTGGCTCCTATCTTCTGCTCTACCTCTTTGTTCTTCTCACGATGGGTACAAATGGGAAGAACTTTGCAGAGAACCCCACCCTGACGATATATCTTCTGGTAGCAATCTTTGCGTTCTCGATTGTGATCGGTGAGTCTCTTATCTACCTGGGGCTGAATCGCCTGGGTCGTTTTGAGAAATCTCCTGTGTTAATGCACGCTCTTCTTACAACTGCATGGGTTCTTGTGGCCCTCATTGTATACAACATTGCGTTCCAGATGATGCCTAACCCCTTGGCATCAAGCCTCTAGGAGCATTGTAAGATGAGCCAGCTACTACAGCAGCGCTCGTCAAGACGGCAAGGAAGACTTGGGTTCCTTGCCGTCTTTCTGGCGGTTCTAGCGCTCATTATGTCTGCCTGTGGTGCAAAAGTTGAGACAAATCTCGGGCTTGAAAATTCCGAGAAGGGCTCCCGCACCATTACAGTGTCTTTCAGCTTGAAAGATAATAAAGATTACCTCAAGGGTGACGTTAACGCTCTTGATGCTTCGATTAAGAAACACAAACCTCAAGAACTTGATTACGAGGGCATTCGAACCGAAGGCGATAACGCTCAGGCCACCTTCAAAGTGAATTTTAATAGCGTAGATGAATACCGCACTAAAGTCTCCGCTATTTTGAGAGCTTCGAGTTTTGACAAAGAACCTCAGATTCTGATTAGCAACAGCAAAGACGGCTTGGTTCAGGGCGTTGAAGTTTCCGAAAACTTCACCTCGCAGGACCTTATCAAGTGGCTTCCCGAAGCACTTGTAACAGACGGCTTGGTCGAAGCAAAACGCAAAGACAACGTCCTGCAGTCCAGCGGGAAAAACAGCGTTACCTTTGAAGGTCGCGAAATTAAAACAACAGAGTCCTCCAACGAGGTTCAAGCTAAAGACCTCAAAGATAATGGGTTTGATGAAGTTGTGATTGCGGTCGATAAGAAGGACGGTAAATATAACGCCAAGATTGTCTTTCTCGCAAAAGAGATCATGGTACCTGACCGGGTAAGTGCTGTAGACACTTATCTTAACTCGGTGAAACCTGAGGGAGCTGAGCTTACCAAAGGTATTGACGAAGAAATCGCCAAAAAGTCTTACCGGAGCTTACCGTCCACGCAATCTGGTAAAGATGAAAGCGGTCGCAACTTAAAATTTACTGCCGATTCTTTCGAGGATCTCAATGCTAAACTTCAGAAAATTCTGGGTACTCAAGAGACCGCGTTAGAAAGTTCCCAAGAAGTTAAAACTGATTCTTCTGGGGCGAAGATCATTGAGCATATAACAGGTTCAGTTGATTGCAGCCGTGTGTGTTCACCGGGAACCAACTACGGGGTGAAGTTTAGCTTCTCTGACGACGGTAAAAATTTTGACCAGGACTACGGCTCGTCGAATAGCTCAAGCTCAAGCGCATCCGCGTCGGATAGGGTAATAAAAGTCAACCTAAAGAATTCGCGCACGATTCAGCCTGAAAGCCTAAACGTGACTTCTGCGCTGGGTATGGACGGTTCTGTTGAAGCGAAGTTTGAACTTGCCTTTAAGAGTTCTGATGTCGCGCAGGCTGGGGATGCCCTTAAGTCTTTCGTTCAAGGGTCTGATGAGGCTCAAGCGACATTTGAGGAACGTACTGACGGCGATAATACGATATATTCAGCAAAGATACGAGGCAAAGATTCTGCGGAATTCAATACCCGTATTGGTGCTTACCTACCCGGTTCTGAAATGACGATTCATCATCCTGGCGGGGTTAATCTCTTCGGAGCAGACTATACGGTTTCGCCCAAGTTTAACCTGCAGGAGCGTTTTGGCCAGCTACAGCCCAAAAACTACGATTTCAAGTTTGAACTCCCCATCATGAGCTCGGTTAAAACCGATGCTCTGCAGGGAAGCAACTCTATGTTTGGTCGCCAAGATTCACATCTCTCTGGCGACGGGCGTAACGTTACGGTTAATAGCTCGGAGGGTTATGTCAATACCTCATCCCTCACCATTCCAGCGCATGGGTTTACCATGACGGACTTTGTGGTGGATGCTATTTTGCTCGGTCTGCTTCTGCTGATTCTGTTGGTGCTCTTCATCTTCCGCAAGCGCATTCGTCGCGCAAGCCAGAAGGCACGCGAACGCCGAGCTGCACAGCAAGCGGTGCAGCCGACAGCAGCCTACACAGCTTCAGACTCGGATGTTCTCAATTACGGCGACGATTCGCCGACCGTTGCGTTCTCGTCCGGAAGCTCCTATGCGGCTGAAACGGACGGTACTATCCCGCTGCCCGCCCAACAGGCCCCGAAGCACGCTGCAAAGTCACAGCAGAAACCCGTTTCGGGTGATAGTGATCAGGACTTTTTGCAGTAGTGCCGTGCCATAACGTATAGCAAAGCAGAGACCGGTTGGTCAGGCACACAGTGAGCCCCGCATCGTACACGATGCGGGGCTCACGACATATAGGTAATATTTCAGGCTTTGAAACTCTCGTCAACGGGAAGTAGTATAGTCGGTTCTGCTGGTCCCAACAGAAGCATAGGGTTAATATATTCTGCGTTTTTGCCGCTTCCGTTCTTGTGGTCGCCGCCGCGCCGAACGCTCCAGTAAAGGCATGTGGTAGAGCACCGAGGTTTTGTGGGATGCGCATCCACCCGAGCGATAACTTGCCCCGCCTGAACGTGAGTATCGACTGGCAGAGGATCGGTGACAGGCTCGAAACTCGACCTATACCCGTTCGGATGCTCAATGACTACTACCTGTCGATCGACGACAGTTCCCGAGAAAACTATGGTTCCAGGCGCTGGAGCGCGCACTTGGTCCTTTTCTGTTGCCTCAAGATCGACTCCGCGATGCCCTGCCGACCACCGCTGACTGGGCTTGATAAAGGCATGAATGACATGAGGTTTTCCAGATATAGGTGAAATCCATGAACGCGCAGAAGTGTGCATGATCTGTAGGGGACCGTGTCGGTACTTTATACCGCTGACGTATGGCCCGAAGCCTAAAGATAATGCCACGGTAAGGACTATGATCTGGATCGTTAAAACCCGCAAGAATATTGGAGAAGGCACCCGGACTTTTATAGGATGCCCTGAGCGCCAGCATGCTAGAAGAAACAGGGGAGTACGCCGCAGCGCAGATACAAAGTGTCGTCTGGACATCGTAAAAATACGTGCCTGTGCCGCCAGACCCGCGCGGTGCATCCACGCACCTAACCAATCACATATCATTCTTCGAGCACACCACAGTCGAAGACGCATAAAGATATGTACGAGGCTGTACTGTGGAAAACTTACCCTTTCGGGACATTTTTATTCGATATCCACAGACGGTATTTAGCGTTTTCGTGAAAAACAGGTGAGACAGTTCAGCGTTTTTCACAAACCTCCAAAATATGAAGACTCGTGATTCTACGGATTCAAGTGAGGTGGTAGCAACAATTTTTACAAAAACCACGTTTATACGGACGAAAAGCTCATGGTACTAAAGACTTAAGACCCAAATATCAGGTACAATTTTTTATTGCAGTGTGCCTAGCCTGGTAACGGAAAGGCTCGCTGACGACGCGTGGCGTGAGCACCTGGAACCTAAATACCAGGTGATAAAAGACCTTCGGTCCGCTTAGAACAAGCGGTCAGGGCTTGAGACACGGGGCAACCCGAATGTCTAATCGCCACTAGGATAAACCGATAACTACTATGCGCGCGTGTGGCTAGCCCGAGATGGGAGGTCAGCGCGGCACCCTGATATAAAGGAGACGACATGCCCGTCGTAACTATGCGTGAGATGCTGGATTCCGGCGTTCACTTCGGTCACCAGACCCGCCGTTGGAACCCCAAGATGAAGCGTTTCATCCTCACCGAACGCAACGGCATTTACATCATCGACCTGCAGCAGTCCCTCGAATTCATCGATAAGGCTTTTGAGGCTGTTAAATCCACCGTTGCACACGGCGGCAACATTCTGTTTGTGGGTACCAAGAAGCAGGCACAGGAAGTTATTGCTGAGCAGGCTACCCGCGTGAATATGCCTTACGTTAACCACCGCTGGCTTGGTGGTATGCTCACCAACTTCTCCACCATCGCTAAGAGCATTGAGCGTATGAAGGAACTTGAGCAGATCGACTTTGACGATGTCGCAGGTTCTCGTTACACCAAGAAGGAGCTGCTCTTGATGCGCCGCGAGTTTGAGAAGCTCGAAAAGACCCTGGGCGGTATCCGTAACCTGAGCAAGGTTCCCTCCCTCGTATGGGTTGTTGATACCAAGAAGGAGCACCTGGCGGTTAACGAGGCTCAGAAGCTGGGCATCCCCGTGGTAGCTATTCTTGACACCAACTGTGACCCTGACGAAGTTGCATTCCCCATCCCTGGTAACGACGATGCGATCCGTTCCGTCAACCTGCTCACCCGTGTGGTGGCAGACGCTGTTGCTGCAGGTCTCATTGAGCGTAATGCTAAGAAGACCGGTAAGGCAGAGGCTGCTGAAGAGCCTATGGCTGCGTGGGAGCGCGAACTGCTAGAGCAGCACGAGGCAGCTCAGGCGGCTGAAGCTAAGTAGGCTTTAGCTTTTCCACGATGGGAAAAGCAGTACGGACGGTACCTACCCTGTGGCGGGTAAGGTGCCGTCCGCTCATAGCTCATGGGCGTTATCACGCCTACATCTTAAATTAAGGAAAAAGAGGAGTTCACATGGCGAACTACACTGCAGCAGACATCAAGGCACTGCGTGAGAAGACCGGCGCAGGTATGCTCGACGTCAAGAAAGCTCTCGATGAGGCTAACGGCGACCAGCAGAAGGCAATGGAGATTATCCGTGTGAAGGGTCTGAAGGGCGTCACCAAGCGTGAAGGTCGTGCAACCGCTGAAGGTTTGGTTGCAGCTCGCGTAGAAAACGGCGTTGGTTACATGGTTGAGGTCAATTCTGAAACCGACTTCGTGGCTAAGTCCGAACCCTTCATTACCTTCGGGCGTAACGTGCTGGAGGCTGCTATCGCGGCTAACGCATCCACTCTGGAAGAGCTGCAGGCCGCATCCTTCGAGGGTAAGACCGTTGAAGAGCTCACCACCGATGCTGCCGCCCTGCTGGGTGAGAAGGTCGTGGTGCGCCGCGTAGCACGTGTTGAAGGCGAGAACGTGGCAGTTTACCTGCACAAGACCTCTAAGGACCTGCCCGCACAGGTTGGTGTTCTGCTTGCTGTTTCCGGCAATAACGTTGATGAAATTGCGCACGACGTAGCAGTCCACATCGCAGCGATGAGCCCCAAGTACCTGGACTCTGAGTCTATCCCGGCTGACCAGGTTGAAGCTGAGAAGCGTGTTGCACGTGAGACCGCAATTGCTGAGGGCAAGCCCGAGAAGATTCTGGATAAGATCGTTGAGGGTCGTCTCAAGGGCTTTTTCAAAGAGAACACCCTGCTTGACCAGGACTTCGCAAAAGACACCAAGAAGTCTGTGGCACAGGCTCTCTCTGAGGCTGGCGCAACCGCTACCGGTTTCGCACGTTTCCGCGTTGGTGCCTAGTTTCTAGGAGCTTTCCTCAAGCAGACAGCCTTTATCTGAGGCTATATGCTAAAGTCGGATGCTTGCCCTGTGAAGGGTGAGCATCCGACTTTTTTGTATAAATATTGTGCAGGTTGCGCACCTAGCGCAAAGAAAGTTCCAGAACCTATTTTCTGTATAGATTATCTTGCAGATACAGTGTTGACCTGAGGTTTTATAGGGTTTTATATGCCCGGAGCATTTAGTCTCTCAATCTCTACGCCTTCTGGCATGTCGAATGAGAGAGAAAAATATCGAAGGGTGTACCACAAGACAGTGTTTCCGTAGCGTATCCTTGATAAGGACTATTGAGTGTTCACCCCGTTATCAGCATAAGTTTTATCCGTTGGAGGGTATTTATGACCGACTCGCACACGCACCCAATCCATCGAGACGACACCGGTCGTCGCCGTGTTCTACTCAAGCTCTCAGGCGAAGTTTTCGGCGGGGGAGAAGTTGGTATTTCGACCGGGGTTGTGCGTAATATTGCACAGCAGATTGCAGCAACTGTGGGTAAGGTAGAGACCTCCATCGTGATTGGCGGCGGTAACTTCTTCCGTGGCGCCGAGCTTTCACAGGCAGGTATGGATCGTTCCCGCGCAGACTATATGGGCATGCTCGGCACCGTGATGAACTCTCTGGCTCTTCAGGATTTCTTGGAGCAAGAAGGTATTGATACCCGCGTACAGTCTGCTATTACTATGCCGCAGGTTGCAGAAACCTACATTCCTCGCCGCGCTATTCGCCATATGCAGAAAGACCGTGTGGTTATTTTCGGCGCCGGTGCCGGTCTGCCCTATTTTTCGACCGATACCGTAGCTGCCCAGCGAGCCTTGGAAATTCACGCTGACGAAGTTCTGGTAGCAAAAAATGGTGTGGACGGCATCTACACCGCCGACCCGAATAAAGACCCTCAGGCTGAGCGCCTGTACAACCTCACCTACGATGAAGCTATGCAACGCAATATTCGCGTGTTGGATCAGACCGCATTCTCCCTATGTCGCGATAATAACGTGACGATGCGCGTCTTCGGCATGCAGGGTGAAGGTAACGTAACCCGCGCTATTCTGGGGGAGAAGATGGGTACTCTTGTAACCCGCTAAAGAAACGTTATGCCGTTATACTCCTTGCATTAGAAGTCGTTCAACGGCTTAGCCATAAGGAAAAAACGGTGAGAAGTCGCCCGAGATAGTCTCGGGCGACTAAACTATAACTAGGTCGCGGTTTGCACCGTTTGGTGTTTCCCGTAGCCGTAGCTACCAAAATCGGCATGAGCCGACTTCCCCTATAAAGGAGATTCCGTCGTGATCGAAGAAACCCTTGCCGAAGCCGGCGAGAAGATGGATAAGACCATTGAAGCTATCAAAACAGAATTCGCCAAGGTCCGCACCGGACGTGTGAACCCTGCGATTTTTAGCTCTATTACCGCAGACTACTACGGCGCGTCGACTCCATTGCAGCAGCTGGTGTCGTTCAACGTTGAAGATGCCCGTACGGTTAAGATTGTTCCATTTGATGTGAGCGCTTTAGCTGCTATCGAAAAAGCAGTGCGTGACTCTGACTTGGGTGTAAACCCCAGCAACGACGGTGCCGCTATCCGCGTGGTTATGCCCGAGATGACCTCTGAGCGTCGTAAAGAATACATAAAATTGGTCAACCACAAAGCCGAGGAAGCTCGCGTTTCGGTACGTAATGTGCGCCGCCATGCTAAAACCGTCATTGATAAGCTTGTGAAAGACGGCGAGATCGGTGAGGACGACGGTGCCCGTGCCGAAAAAGAGCTTGATGCCCTCACTAAGAAACATGTAGATACTATCGATGAGCTCTACAAGCACAAGGAATCTGAGCTGCTTGAGGTTTAAGGCTCAGAGATGAACACACGAGAAGATACGGGGGATAAGAAGAGCGAAACAGCCCCCGCCCCAGGGAAAACAGCATCCCGAGCGGGGCGCAACTTACCCGCCGCTATCGGCGTAGGCGTAGCATTCGGCGCGGTGCTGACTACAGGGCTTTTCTTTCCTCCGTTTCTTGTGCTTCTCTGCGCGATCTCTACCGGGCTGGGAAGCTGGGAGCTTGCCTCCGCACTCAACAAAAAACGCGACTACAATTTACCCCTGACCCTGGTGACGGTGCTGGCTCCGATCCCCACAGTCTCAGCGTATATTTGGGGATTCACTGGTTTGGGGATCTCCTGCGTTGCTGTCGCCTTAGTACTTGCTTGTGTCACCTTGGTGGTACCCAGGAAACGTACAGCCTCACGGTATAAAGTTTTGAGGGGTCTCATTCTAATTTTGGGATGGGTACCCTTGACCCTCGGAATTTCGATGGTGTACTTTAGCACCGAGCGCGGTTGGGCAGGCATCCTGATGATCCTTCTCATGGCAGTCAGCAACGATACTTTCGGGTATATTGCCGGTGTTATATGGGGTAAACATCCTATAGCACCTACCATTTCTCCAAAGAAGAGCTGGGAGGGCTTTGCTGGTTCCTATCTTGGGTCTGCCGTGGTAGCGTGTATTGCGCTAAGTATTTTGGGGCAGAAATGGTACTGGGGAATATCACTCGCTGCAGTCATGGTCATCGCCTCTACGGCGGGTGATCTTGTAGAATCTGTTTTTAAACGTCGAATAGGCATCAAGGATATGTCAAATATCCTGCCTGGGCACGGCGGCATGATGGATCGTCTGGACTCGGTACTTTTTGCGGCCGCGGTTGGGTGTTTGATTTTTACCTTTGTGCTTCCTCTCTAGAGTGGAACACAAGATAGCGAAAACTTTATGCGTAGGGTACGCACACGAGCCACTCACGTCGTGTGCCCTGCCTGATGATAAGGAGAATCCTTGGCAACGAATACTAGTCGTACAGATAACGGCTTCGGCCGTGCGGCAGAACTCGAACCTGGTTATAAACGAACCGAGGTCGATCGTCTCTTTGCTCGACTAGCCGAGGATTACGAACAGCTAAGCGGCGCCGTACAGCAGCACGCTAATATCTACACGTCGCGGCTTATTCGCCAGGTTGTTTTTCGTACCGAGCCCGGCGGCTATGCGGTAGGGGACGTCGATCGCGCTCTAGAGCGTATAGAAGAACGTTTTGCCAAGCTGGAACGCAGCCGTTATATCGAACAGTACGGTTTAAGCAATTGGGAGCTGTCCCTCGTAGACGCGGGTGAGCTTCTGGCACAGCGACTAGAGCGGCCGGATGGTGAACGCTTCCGCCGCCCCTCTAAACGCAAGCACGCCGGGTATTTTGTGGGTGATGTTGATAAGGTATGCCATCATATCTATGCTCAACTCAATAGCGAAGAACCGCTTGATACATCCGTTATTCGTAACGCTGTCTTTAGGTCTGCGACCGGCTCGGTGAGCTATGAAGAAACCCAGGTTGATGCCTTTATGGATCGCTGTATCGAGCTTATCCAAGATCTGACCTAAGACGTTGCTGGTAGCCGCAGGACCTTCTGAGGCCGTGCTGGCAGCATGCGATACTAGTAAACATGAAGTTTGGTTCCTCTACTCGGGTTGGGGGCTTCCGCGAAACCCTCACTGATGCTCTTAAACATGGACTTTGCGATGCTCGAAGGGTTACTTTACTCGGTTCCACCGGGTCTATTGGCACCCAAGCAGTACAGGTTATAGAGCATCTTGCGCGTCTTGCGGGCACCACCGTCGATGCTGAGGATGCACCGCTGAAGGTTGTAGCTCTCGGCGCCGGTTCACGCTCCCTCGAATTATTAGCACAGCAGGCGGTTCGGGTACGTGCCGAGCTTGTTGCCACCAGCGGCACGGCGCAGGATGCACAACGGTTGCAAGAATACCTTGATGCGGCCGCCCGCAGTGTGGGCATTAGTGGGTACAGTCCGCGCATCGTCTGGGGAGAACGTGCCAGCGTTGAGGCGGCGGCGCATCCGGCGGATGTGGTGCTCAACGGTATTACCGGATCCATCGGTTTAGAACCCACACTGACCGCCCTCAAAACGGGACACCGGGTTGCCCTTGCAAATAAAGAATCTCTGATCGCGGGTGGACCGCTTGTGCGTGCTGCCGTTGATGCCTCACCGTTAGAAGCCCCGATGGTTCCCGTGGATTCGGAACATTCGGCTCTTGCCCAAGCGTTAGCCAGCGGCACCGACGCCGAGATAGACCGGCTGATTCTCACGGCCTCAGGTGGACCTTTTCGAGGATATACCCGTGACATGCTTCATGACGTTACCCCACGGCAGGCGCTGGCGCATCCTACCTGGGATATGGGGCTGGTGGTCACAACCAATTCGGCAACTATGGTGAATAAGGCCCTTGAGGTATTAGAGGCACACCATCTTTTTGGGGTTGATCTTGACCGCATTGATGTTGCGGTACACCCGCAGTCGATTGTGCATTCGATGGTTCAGTTCGTAGACGGCGCGACTATCGCCCAGGCGTCCCCGCCGACCATGCTTCTGCCCATTGCTCTGGGACTGACGTGGCCGCACCGCATTCCGCAGGTAGCGGCTCCCTGTGATTGGACTCAGGCGCAAACATGGACTTTTGAGCCGCTTGATTCGACGGCTTTCCCTGCTGTGCAGATGATTAAAGAGGCGGGCAAGCGGGGCGGAACCTTTCCCACCGTTTTTAACGCCGCTAATGAGGAAGCGGTTAGCGCTTTCCACGCCGGTAAAATTCGGTTTACCGATATTGTGGATTCCGTGGCGCGTGTTTTGGAGGCGCACGCCGCCAGTAGCGAGGTTACGGCAGAAGCCGACATGAGCTTAGAGGCTGTTCTGAACGCCGAAGCTTGGGCACGCGCATACGCTCGTGAGCTCTACGCCACGAAGACGCCGTCATAACCATCACGAAGGTTTTTCCTAGGCGGCGCATAACCTGAGCGCCACGTACCCTATAATTTCACAGCTTAGGGGAGTACCCTAGAAACTTCGCGGGAAACCGCTTGAGAACCCGTACCTT
The DNA here is from genome assembly GCF_001814205.1 of Rothia sp. HMSC036D11. Taxonomy (NCBI): domain Bacteria; kingdom Bacillati; phylum Actinomycetota; class Actinomycetes; order Micrococcales; family Micrococcaceae; genus Rothia; species Rothia sp. HMSC036D11. Next base: position 83,430 of record NZ_KV815302.1, on the reverse strand, counting down.
TTGTTGCGAAGGAGAAACGTGGAGATTCTGCTCTACGCCGCAGGCGTCATCATTATGGCGATAGCTATTGCACTGTCTATTGCTCTGCATGAGGTGGGACACCTGGTACCTGCAAAACTCTTTAAGGTGCGTGTACCGCAATATATGATTGGTTTCGGCAAAACTATTTTTTCGTTCCGCCGCGGTGAAACTGAGTACGGGTTTAAAGCCATTCCTTTAGGCGGATATATTTCGATGATCGGCATGTATCCGCCTGCGCCCGAGCATGAGGAACGCGCGAAACGGGCGATGGAGCATCCCGCAGAGGGGAACGCCGAGGGTACCACTGGCGTGGAGGAAGAACACGAACCCGAGATCGAAACTCTTCGCGCCGGAACTACTAGTCCTTTTGGGTCTTTGGCGAATGCGGCCCGTGAGGCTGACTTAGAGCGCCTGAAACCCGGAGATGAAAATCGTCTGTTTTATAAACTTCCCGTGTATAAACGCATGATTATCATGCTGGGCGGGCCTAGCATGAATTTGCTCATCGGGATCGTATGCACCGCCATTCTCATCTGCGGTTTTGGAACCCTGTCTGCAACTAATAAAGTGGCATCGGTTTCCGATTGCGTGCCAAAAGCAACGATCACCGAAGACCGTATCTCGTATTCCGAATGTACTGACTCTTCGGCACCGTCTCCCGCGAAAGCGGCAGGACTGCGTAAAGATGACCGTATAGTTGCTATCAACGGCAACCGTACGAGCACCTGGGAACAGGTTTCTTCTAACATTCGTCAGGCAGGGAATAATACCGTAACCGTCACCATTGAACGCGATGGTGCTGAACAGCAGCTCACCATGACCCCGGCGCTTTTGGAGCGTCCGGTCGTGGATGAAAAGACCCGAGAATATGTGCGTAACGACGATGGGTCATTCAAGATGATGACCGGCGGCTTTATCGGTATCTCACCAACTTCGGAGATGGTTCCAGGCTCGTTGGGCGATGTTATGCCCAATGTGGGCGACACTCTGGGACGTATTGCACATTCCATGTGGTCGCTGCCGCAGCGCGTATGGGAGCTGGGAGTAAATCTCTTCTCTAATCAGGAACGCGATGCGAACTCCCCAGTATCCGTAGTGGGGGTAAGCCGGATTGCTGGTGAAGTGGCCTCGACAGACCGTATCGATCTGAAAGCAAAAACTGCGACCTTAGTCTCGCTGATAGCCGGAATGAACCTGATGCTTTTCGCCTTCAACCTACTTCCGCTTCTTCCCCTGGACGGAGGGCATGTTTTTGGTGCCCTGTGGGAGGCAATTCGACGTGGCTTCGCCAAGCTTACCCGCCGTGCCGATCCCGGTCCGTTTGACCCGGTCAAGCTTCTGCCGCTTACCTATGTTGTAGCGGGTGCTTTCATTCTGATGTCCATTGTGATTATTGCCGCCGACTTTATTAAACCCCTGCGGCTGTTCTAAATGGCGGAGCAAGCTATGTACCGCATAGCGTCTAGTGAGGATCGTGTACGTAAACGAATTGTGAGCGGGACTACCGCTTTTTCATCTCATCGTGATATTGCTCGCGGTTAGGGTATCCGTATTAGTGGTTCTGCGCGCGACGGTGGCACAATAGGAAGCTGAGCGGCGCATCCCGCGCCCCAATTTTTATGACATTTGGAGGATTGCCTTGTCGGTTAGCCTTGGTATGCCGAAGCCTGCCCCTGCGGTTCTTGCGCCTCGCCGCAAGACCCGTCAATTCAAGGTAGGTACCGTGGGTATCGGTTCCGAATCTCCCATTTCGGTACAGTCTATGACGACCACCAAGACCCACGATATCGGTTCAACCCTGCAGCAGATTGCCGAGCTAACCGCCGCCGGATGCGATATTGTGCGCGTGGCATGCCCGACCGATAAAGACGCTGAGGCACTACCCATCATCGCAAAGCAGTCTAATATTCCGGTGATCGCGGATATTCACTTTCAGCCCAAGTACGTGTATGCGGCTATTAAAGCCGGATGCGGCGCGGTGCGTGTGAATCCCGGTAACATTCGTAAATTCGATGACCAGGTAAAAGAGATCGCCGAGATGGCTTCAGATCACGGTACCTCTATCCGTATCGGCGTGAATGCTGGTTCACTCGATAAACGTCTGCTCGAAAAATATGGCCACGCCACCCCGGAGGCGCTGGTTGAATCCGCTGTATGGGAAGCCTCTCTTTTTGAAGAGCACGGGTTCCGCGACTTCAAGATTTCCGTTAAACATAACGATCCGGTGGTTATGGTTGAGGCATACCGGCAGCTTGCCGCACGCGGCGATTGGCCTTTGCACTTAGGCGTAACCGAAGCAGGTCCCGCGTTCCAGGGAACCATCAAGAGTTCGGTAGCATTCGGCACCCTCCTCTCTCAGGGGATTGGCGATACAATCCGTGTTTCGCTTTCGGCCCCTCCGGTGGAAGAAGTCAAGGTAGGAACTAAGATTCTGGAATCCCTTAACCTGCGCCCGCGCAAGCTCGACATTGTTTCGTGCCCCTCATGCGGTCGCGCCCAGGTGAATGTGTGGGAGCTCGCCGAAAACGTGACCAAGGGCTTGGAGCATATGAAGGTTCCGCTTCGCGTCGCCGTGATGGGATGCGTGGTGAACGGTCCAGGCGAGGCACGTGAAGCAGACTTAGGAGTGGCGTCCGGTAACGGTAAGGGACAGATCTTTGTGAAAGGGGAAGTCATTAAAACCGTTCCCGAAGATCAGATCGTGGAAACCCTTCTTGAAGAGGCAACCCGTATTGCCGCCGAGATGGAAGCCTCGGGGGAGTACGTGCCCGAAGGCGCCCCCGCTGTTACCGTCAAATAGTACGGCTGTACCTCGTCCGTAGCGTTGAATATAAACGCGACGAGTCTGAAATCTCTAAGCGCCTCGCCTTCAACGGACGCGGGGCGCTTTGCTGTGACACATTCAAAACCGCGATAGCTCTCTCGTTAGATAGAATCGAAAGCGTGCTCAAAAAGTTTTTCTCCTCATCCGCCCCCCAAGTGGTAGCTCTCGATCGGCGCGATGCAGATGCCCTCGAAGAGCTTCTCTATGCGGATACGCTGGGGAACCTCTACGCTATTGAGCATTACGATATTTACGGGCTGCCGCTAGCATCGGCATCCGGAGCACGCCTGACGGGGAATAAGCTGCCAGCACAGTATCGCGGATTCGTGGGGATTTACGAAGATGGCATCTTGCTGAGCGCGCTGTTGCTGGGCAGCAATACCGTTCCCATCTGGTTACCTGACGACGATCGAATGCGCTCACATGCCGAGGTTCTTGCTCACCTCATTTACCGTTCTCGGGGCAGCATTGAGTCTCTTTTTGGTCCCAGTGAATGTGTGCTTCCAATCTGGGAGCACTTGAGGAAACGCCTCGCGAGTCCTTTCTCTGTTCGGACGGTACAGCCGCTACTGTACCTGCCCCCAGAAACAAATCTATTCTCACTCTATTCGGCCTCTCTGCCTGAACTGCCCGGCTATCTGCCCTCGTTACAGTCGGTTCCAGAGAGTCCTGGAGGATATGTGCGCTGTACTGTTCTGTCAGATTACGATGATGTTCTGCCCGCCGCAGCCGCTATGTTCCATGAGGAAGTCGGTATTGAACCCATCGCACGGTACGGCAGCAACTACAGAAACCGTGTACGGTCGATGGTATCTGAAGGCAAAAACGTGATTGTCACTAACGATCTCGACGCGGTGGTCTTCAAAGCTGATCTGGGTATATCGCATCTGGATGCTGCGCAGATACAGGGCGTTTGGGTGCACCCCGACTATCGCGGTCTGGGGCTTGCGGCTCCGTTTCTTGCTGCGGCCTGTGAGCTTTTCCGAGAGAGGCACCCGCATCTGAGCCTCTACGTTAATAACTACAACGATCGGGCGCTCTCTCTTTATCAGCGCACCGGGTGGGAAGATATTGGGCAATATTCGACCATTATCTTTACTTGTTAGCGTCTGAAAATATACATGTTGGTTTTTATACCAACTATGCTTCGCCTGTGAGCGCGGAAACCTATAGACTTGTTATATTATTCATCGCCGTTCGCCGCCGCTTTCGGGTTAAGGAATGTGGGATGCGGTGAAGGTCTAGTATCAAATCCAAGGAGAACACACATGGTACTTCGCTTGTCCAACCTCTTCGTGAGGACCCTGCGTGAAGATCCTGTAGACGCTGAGGTAGCAAGCCATAAGCTTTTAGTGCGCGCAGGTTATATTCGTCGTGCCGCTCCTGGCGTGTATACCTGGCTGCCCTTGGGTTTGAAGGTTCTGCGCAAGGTAGAAAATATAGTGCGTGAAGAAATGAACGCAATTGGAGCCCAAGAAGTTCTCTTCCCGGCATTGTTGCCGCGAGAACCCTATGAGGCGACTAACCGGTGGGAAGAATACGGTGATAATCTCTTCCGCCTGCAGGACCGCAAGGGAGCCGATATGCTTCTGGCGCCCACCCATGAAGAAATGTTCACCCTGTTGGTGAAAGACCTTTATTCCTCCTACAAGGATCTGCCGCTGTATATTTACCAGATCCAGAATAAGTACCGTGACGAGGCGCGACCCCGCGCCGGTTTGTTGCGTGGGCGCGAATTTGTCATGAAGGATTCCTACTCTTTTACTGTGGACGACGAAGGCTTGAATGAAGCTTACGAGGCTCACCGAGCCGCTTACCAGCGTATTTTTAACCGCTTGGGATTAGATACGGTCATCGTGACCGCGCAATCGGGTGCTATGGGCGGTTCACGCAGTGAAGAGTTCCTGCATCCGACCCCTGTAGGTGAAGACACCTTTGTGCGTTCCGCCGGTGGCTACGCCGCAAACGTGGAGGCAGTCACCACTGTTGTGCCTGCAGACATTGATTTCACGGATACGCCCGCAGCTATCGTGCTCGATACCCCCGAATCTCCCACGATTGAAACTCTTGTAACCCAGATGAACGAGCTGCACCCGCAGGTGACCGGTGGTGAACTTACCGCTGAACAGACGCTCAAATGTTTTGTGGGCGCAGTCATTACCCCCGCTGGGGAGCGTAAACTCTTTGCCGTGGGCGTACCCGGTGACCGCGAAGTTGATCTGGGACGCGTCGAGGTTAACATTGGTGCGCTCATGGGTATCGGCGGCGAAGTCGAGGTTGAGGCAGCTTCTGAGGAAGATCTAAAGAAATTCCCGCAGCTCGTCAAGGGCTATATTGGCCCGGGTCTTACTCTCGATCAGCCCATGTTGGGTGAGAATACCGAAGAGCGTCAAACTGCTACCGGTATTCCGTTTTTCGTTGATCCGCGCGTGGTTCGCGGTACCTCGTGGGTTACTGGCGCTAACGAGCACGGCAAACACGTGGCAAATCTCGTTTACGGGCGAGACTTTAATGCAGACGGTACTTTGGAAGCGTGTGAAGTACGCGAAGGCGACCCAGCACCGGATGGCTCCGGACCGCTTATTGCCGCACGCGGCATTGAGATGGGACATATCTTCCAGCTTGGTCGTAAATACGCCGAGGCACTGGGCCTGAAAGTACTCGATCAGAACGGTAAACTCCAGACCGTGACGATGGGATCTTACGGTATTGGCGTAACCCGTGCGCTTGCCGCAATCGCTGAGGGCAATCATGACGAGAAGGGTCTGATCTGGCCGCGTAACTTGGCACCCGCCGATGTGCACATCGTCATCACGAATAAAGACGCTCAATCCCACGAGTACGCAGAAACCTTGAGCGCCGAACTTGAAGGCACCGGGGTGCAGGTGCTTTTGGACGACCGTCTGAAAACCAGCCCGGGCGTTAAATTCGGCGATGCCGAGCTTCTGGGCGTACCCACCATCTTAGTGATTGGTCGCGGGTTCAAAGACGGTACTTTGGAGCTCAAAGACCGGCGAAACGGAGAGGCACGCGATATTGCTGTATCGGATGCGGTGCGCGAAATCCTCGCCGAGATCCGGTCTTAGGTCCTATTCCCAGGCATAGACGCGTTCATCATCCTCGACAAGATTATCGAGAAGAGAAGGAAGATATGGCGTATAAACCTAAACGGTCCGGTAAGAAAGACGGTACCCCCAATGCTCGCTCCCGCCGTGCCGCATCACGAACCGCCAGGGGTGTGACTCGTCTCTTCGAATCCGCAGAGTCGGAAAAATCGGCACCGGCAAAAATTGGGACACGCTCTCTACATGAGGACGAGGTAAACGAAGCTATCAAACCTGTGCTCAGCGAGTTTTCGTTAGTGCTTGAAAGGATTAAGATCAGTGGTCCGGCAGCTAACCGAACGGTAGAAATTACCGTGGACTATACGGAAGATCGGACAGATTCTCTTTCTCTGGACAGCCTTGCGGAAATCTCGGGGGCTATCTCACAGGCTCTGGATAAAGCTGATGAGCATGATGAGTTCTTCCCCTACATGTTGGAAGTTTCCTCTCCTGGAGCTACCCGAGAACTCACCGAGCGCCGTCATTGGAAACGTGCTCGCACCCGACTTGTGGCGGTGACACAGACAGACGGCACGGAATACGTGGCTCGTCTTGACGAGATTACGGACGAAGGCCCTGTGCTCCGGCGTAAGAAACAGACTAAGAAAGGGCAGAAGCAGACGTACCATGACGCTATGATTGTGCCCTGGGAAAATATTGGGCACGCTAATGTTGAAATTGATTTCAATTCTACTCAAGAGACTGTAGAATAGGTACAAAATAGGCTTTCTGTTTGTTTTTTCACACTCAACAAACATAAAGCAAACCGTTCGGGAGCCGGGGCGCAGAAAAAGCGTCCCGGCGCCGTGCTACAGGGAAAGGCTGAAGAGCGTGGACAACAATATGACGATCGACTTAGGCGTTCTGCATGCACTTGCAAAGCAACGAGGTCTCGTTTTGGAGGAACTGTTCTCGCTGGTTGAAAATGCTCTGGTGCTTGCCTATATGAAGCAGCCCGGCGCCATTAAAGGCTCCCGAGCCGTCATCGATCGAACCACCGGCGACTTCGCTATTCTTGCGCCGGAACTTGACGACGACAACCAGAAAATCGATGAGTTCGATGATACGCCCAATAACTTTGGGCGCATTGCTGCGGCGACGGTGCGTCAGGTTTTATCGCAGCGTCTGCGCGATGCCGAAGATGCATCCGTACTCGGTGAATTTAAAGACCGAGAAGGAACCTTAGCATCTGGCGTTATCCAGCAGGGGAATAACCCCCGCATGGTTCAAGTCGATTTGGGAACTATTGAGGCCGTACTCCCCGCGAATGAGCAGGTTCCCGGAGAACAATATCCCCATGGAACCCGTATTCGTGCATATCTCTTAGAGGCGCGCCGCGGGCAGAAAGGGCCCTCGATTGTGCTCTCGCGGTCGCATCCGAACCTGGTGCTTCGCCTGTTTGAGCATGAGGTTCCAGAGATTGCCGACGGATCGGTCAAGATTAACTCCATTGCTCGCGAGGCAGGGCATCGTTCGAAGATAGCGGTAAGCGCAACGAACCCCAGTATCAACGCTAAGGGTGCCTGCATCGGTGATATGGGCGCTCGCGTGCGTGCTGTTGCCGCTGAACTTAACGACGAGAAGATCGACATTGTTGATTACTCGACGGATCCTGCGGAGTTTATTACGGCTGCGCTCTCGCCCGCTAAGGTGACCGAAGTTATTATTGCGGACCCCCGCGAATATTCTGCTCGTGCGATTGTCCCCGATGAGCAGCTTTCGTTGGCAATCGGGCGGGAAGGCCAGAACGCGCGCCTTGCCGCGAAACTAACCGGCTGGCGTATTGATATCTTGGCGGAATCAAAATATGCTCAGATTCGTGCCGAAGAAGAGGTGGCTGAGCGAGTAGCCCGCAGCCTTGATTTAGACGAAAACGAGTAGTAACCGGTATTCTAGTAGGAGTACCCTGTAGCCCCTGAAGGGTCTTCCGCATTCGTGAAACCGAATACGGACGTGACCCAGATGAGGGGCTACACTTAAGATGTGCGTTTGGTGCGTGCACCTCAGTGGTGTGCCTAAACGACTGTGACAGTTTTGATGGGGAAGAGGGGAGAGCAATGAGTGAACCTCTCCGTACCTGTATTGGCTGTCGCCTCCGCGATAGTCCGCGGAATATGCTCCGTATCGTCCGTTTCGGCGGCGACGGAGAACGGATGCGCATCCTTCCGGATGTGCACCGCGCCTTGCCCGGTCGCGGTGCGTGGCTGCATATGCGTGAATCCTGCCAGCAACAGGCTTTTCGTAAAAATGCTTTCGCCCGCGCCTTTAAAGTTTCAATTGCTCGCGCAGACCTTATGGTTTTGACCGAATACTTCGCTCAGCGCAAGCCCGAAACTACGGGCTATGAGTGAAACTCACATCCCTATAAGTCAACGAGTTTGACGACTTCTTGCAGATTACGAAAGCGAGTCAGAAAACTGATGGATATCTAATGAGTGCCGCGACATGAGTACCCATCTGTGCTCACACCCCGGCAAATTTATGCCCACGCGTGTGTTAGGCGTAACCGAGATCCTAGTGCGCGCATACACACATCACTAGTGTTCGCACCGTCCTGGTGCGAGCCAGGACAGGAGAAAATTTGGCTAAGCCTCGCGTACACGAGATTGCTAAAGAACTTGGTGTAACGTCAAAAGAAGTTATTGCAAAACTAGCCGAACAAGGCGAATTCGTAAAGGGCGCATCCTCGACCCTTAACCCGCTCGTGGTTAAGAAACTGCGTGAAGCGTTCCCCGCCCCCGCTCAGGCACCTGAAAAAGCTGAAAAACCAACTAAAGCGTCAGGGAAGTCTGCAGCTTCCACAGCTAAAACTGCTAGTGCTAATCCCGCCGCTCCAAAGAAGTCGGCGGACGCGAAATCTGCCGCTAAACCTACGGCACCGAAACCTGCCCCTAAACCGGGTGCAAAACCTGCAGCTAAATCTGCGGCTCCCAAGCCCGGTGCCAAGGGCGCCGCTAAATCTTCTTCGGGTCCTCGTCCGGGTAACAACCCCTTCTCCTCACAGCAGGGAATGGCTCGTCCAGAGGCACCGAAGCCTGCTGCTCCAAAGCCCGCACCGAAACCTGGTGCATCGGCTCCAAAACCGGGCCCGAAGCCTGGCCCTCGTCCGGGCAACAACCCCTTCTCCTCACAGCAGGGAATGAAACGACCCGAACGCGGCGAACAGCGTTCTGGTGGTCCTCGTCCACCCCGCGGTCAGCGTTTAGGCAATAATGCCCCTCGTCCCGGCGGTGGGGGCAACGGTCCCCGTTCCGCATCGGGGTCGCGCTCGCACGCGCCTCGTTCCGGCGGTGGCAACCGTCCTAGCCCGTCCATTATGCCGTCCAAGGTCTCGAACGTTGGTTCCGGTCCCGGTGCACCCGGCGGTGGTGGCGGAGGCGGTAACCGTCGTGGCGGAGGCGGCTATAACCGCGGTCCTTCGCGTCCGGGTCCCGGTGGCCGTGGAAATGCACAGGGTGCTTTCGGCCGTGGCGGTTCTAAGCGTAAGAACCGTAAGTCGAAGGCAGCCCGCCGCAATGAAGTCGAGCAGATGAATGCACCCGCACCTGGTGGTGTGGTAGTACCTCGCGGTGATGGCTCGACTGAGGTCCGCCTGCGTCGCGGTGCGTCCATTATGGATTTTGCCGAGAAGATTGGCGCTAACCCGGCTTCGCTGATTACCGTGCTCTTCCACTTGGGCGAAATGGCTACTCAAACCCAGTCGCTCGATGAAGAAACCTTCGAGCTATTGGGCGCCGAGTTGGGATACGTCGTAAAGATCGTGTCTCCCGAGGACGAAGAACGCGAGCTCTTGGAATCCTTTGACATCGACCTTGAAGCCGAAGCAGAGGCGGAAGGTGATGACGTTCTTGAAGTGCGTCCTCCGGTTGTGACTGTGATGGGTCACGTTGACCATGGTAAAACTCGACTGCTGGACGCTATTCGGAATACCAACGTCATTGAGGGTGAAGCTGGCGGCATTACCCAGCATATTGGTGCGTATCAGGTACACACCACCGTCGAAGGTGAAGACCGCGCGATTACCTTTATCGATACCCCCGGTCACGAGGCGTTTACCGCTATGCGTGCCCGCGGCGCGAAGGTTACCGACGTTGCCATTCTTGTGGTCGCTGCGGATGACGGCGTGATGCCGCAGACCGTTGAGGCGCTGAACCACGCTCAGGCGGCTGATGTGCCGATCGTCGTGGCTATCAACAAGATCGATAAGGAAGGCGCATCGCCCGATAAGGTCAAGGGCCAGCTGACCGAGTACGGTCTGGTACCTGAAGATTACGGTGGAGACACCATGTTTGTGAACGTTTCGGCTCGGAATGGCACAAACATTACCGAACTGCTTGAAGCCGTAACCTTGACTGCCGACGTTCTGGAACTGCGCGCTAATCCGAATAAGGAAGCTCGTGGCGTTGCCATTGAAGCGAATCTGGATAAGGGCCGCGGTGCGGTCTCCACCGTCTTGGTGCAGTCCGGTACTCTGCATGTGGGCGATGCGATTGTCGCCGGTGTGGCACACGGTCGCGTGCGCGCAATGTTCGACGAGAACGGTCATGCAGTGAAAGAAGCCGGTCCGTCCCGTCCCGTTCAGGTTCTGGGTCTTTCGACCGTGCCCCGTGCGGGAGATACCTTCCTCTCGACCGAAGAAGAACGCACCGCACGCCAGATTGCTGAGAAGCGTGAGGCCGCAGACCGTAACGCACAGCTCGCGAAGCGTCGTAAGCGCGTAACCCTCGAATCCTTCGATGCCGCTGTGGCTGAGGGCAAGATGGATACCCTCAACCTGATTATTAAGGGTGATGTCTCCGGTGCTGTTGAAGCTCTGGAAGAGTCGCTCATGAAGATTGATGTGGGCGGCGACGAAGTTCAGCTACGCGTCATCCACCGCGGTGTAGGTGCTATTACTCAGAACGATGTGAACCTGGCAACCGTGGACAACGCAGTGATCATTGGCTTCAACGTTCGTCCTGCAGAGCGTGTCTCTGAGCTTGCAGACCGCGAGGGCGTCGAGATGAAGTTCTACTCGGTCATCTACCGTGCGATTGAGGAAATTGAGCAGGCTGTCAAGGGCATGCTCAAACCCGAATACGAAGAGGTCGAACTCGGCTCGGCGGAGATCCGTGAAGTGTTCCGTTCCTCCAAGTGGGGTAACATCGCAGGTTCGATGGTCAAGAACGGCATTATCAAGCGTAATTCCAAGGCACGCCTGGTACGTGACGGTGTTGTGGTGTCAGAAGACCTCACCATCGAGTCGCTGCGTCGTTTCAAAGACGATGCTACCGAAGTACGTGAAGGGTTCGAGTGCGGTATTGGACTCGGTTCCTTCAACGACATCAAGGAAGGCGACGTCATCGAAACCTGGGAGATGCGCGAGAAACCGCGCGTCTAAGACCCGCAGAAACGCGCCCGCTCCCCGTATCTCGCTTCGTTCCGGTGTTGTACCGGAAGATGCGGGATGCGGGGCGGGCGCTTCCCTATCTGTACTTGACCACAAGGAGAAAACTATGGCTGATGCAGCACGTGCAGCCCGTCTCGCTGACCGTATTAAGGTGATTGTGGCGCAGGCGCTTGAACGCCGAGTCAAAGACCCCCGCCTCGGTTTTGTGACGGTTACCGATGCCCGGGTCACGAATGACCTGCAGCACGCAACCCTGTACTACACCGTATACGGTTCTGAAGAAGAACAAGAAAACACAAAAAAGGCGTTGGAATCCGCTAAAGGCATTTTGCGCTCTGAGGTGGGAAAAAATATTACCGCGCGTCTGACGCCAACCCTCACCTTCGTACCAGACGAAGTACCGGTTAACGCTTACCACCTCGAAGACCTCTTAAAGAAAACCCGTGAGCGCGATGCTGAACTTGCTGCCGCATCCGCAGGGGCCCAGTACGCGGGCGAGGCAGACCCATACAAGAAACCTGAGCAGGCCGAAGTAGAGGAAGACTAATACAGTGGCGAAAGCTCGGGAACGTGGACCGTCAGGTCTACTGGTGGTGGATAAACCCGCTGGCATGACGAGCCATGATGTAGTCTCGAAGATCCGCTGGATTGCCGGTACGCGGCGTGTTGGTCATGCAGGTACTCTTGATCCGGCGGCGACCGGTGTGTTGGTTTTGGGCTTGAATAAAGCGACAAAGCTTTTGACGTATTTAGTTGGTCAGGATAAAACTTATGAGGCTCGCCTGGTGTTAGGGGCCGCAACTCTGACAGAGGACGCTGAGGGAGAGCTCACCGGGATTGCTCGCGCGGAGGCTGTGAGGGCTCTGACTCGGGAGAAGATTGAAGACGCTGTACGATCTTTGACGGGCGATATTATGCAGGTTCCCTCTGCCGTTTCGGCGATTAAGGTTAAGGGCGTGCGTTCTTATGCTCGGGTTCGTGACGGCGAGGATGTTGAACTTGCTGCCCGAAAGATCACGATTCATGAGGCCGCTGTTCATGAGGTGCGCGATAGCGAACTTGATACTCGACTATATACTGTTGCCGAGGGGCTTGATATTCCTGCGTGTGTACCAGTTGTTGAGGTAGATATTACGGTTTCCTGCTCTTCTGGAACCTATATTCGTGCTTTTGCTCGCGATGTGGGTACAGCGTTGGGCGTTGGGGGCCATCTGAGCGCTTTGAACCGCATTCGTGTAGGGAATGTGTATCAGCGTGAGGCGCTTGATTTAGCTGAACTCATGAAGGAGCGTGAGAACGCTGATGGGCCGCTGGATTTACCTGTACTTTCTCTTGAGGAGGCGGCACGGCGTCTGTTCAACGTTCGGCAGCTTTCGACGCAAGAGGCGACCGATATTTCATTTGGTCGACGCATTACAGCCGGTGAGGAAGGCTCAGATATTCTTGCTTTAGGTACACGCCCGGAGTCTCAGCATGCCAGTACCGAGGGGATAACTGCCGCATTTGCGCCGGACGGAACACTAGTGGCTCTTATAGAGAATGTGAAGTTTCGGGGAACCCGATGTGCGGCGCCCGTGCTCGTATTTGAAGCAGGAATTGACTTCTCGCGGGAAGCGGGGGAGCGGCTATGATCGCTGGTTTGGACTGGTGGTTCTGGATTACTGTGGTACTCGGTACGTTATCGTGCCTGGCCTCTTTGGTACAGTATTTCCGTGGTTATGAACCCGATGACTATTCACAAGGCCCGATGCTCATTCTTGAAGCATTTTTAGTGGTATACCTGGTAGGGTCGATTATCATGCAGGCTGTGGGACCGGGACCTCGTGGTGACTGGCTGGAGTATTACGGGTACCTCGTTACTGCCATGCTTATTCCCGCCGGCGCGTTCTTCTATTCTCTCAGCGAGCGTACGCGATGGGCGACTCTGCTACTGGCGGTTCCAGGGCCCGTGCTCATCGTGATGGTTCACCGAATGAATATGCTGTGGTATTACTATTAGACACAGGTTTTACTCCACATAGCTGGGACACAGAGCCTGAACATAGAGCACGTACGCAAGCATCTAGAGACACCTTCTGCGCACACACCTTGGGAAGGACACGATGTGAATAATACTTTGAACCCTTGGGGTTCCCGCACCACAAAAGGCAATTCTAAATCCGATGCTGTTTCCTCAGCTGGGCATGCCTCCGGTCCGGGTAAAGTTATCGCTGTGGTGTACGGGATTTTTACACTGTCGGCGGGCGCTCGCGCGTGTTATCAGCTGATTCGTAAATTTGATGAGGCGCCCTTGGCGATTCTGCTTTCGCTTCTTTCCGCAATTATTTATGCTATTGCTGCTGTTTCTTTAGCAAAGCGTGGAGAACGTGCTAGGCAGCTTGCGGTTATCACCATCGTAGTGGAGCTTCTTGGGGTCCTTGGCATAGGAATTTTCTCGTATGTCGCTCCGCAGTTTTTCCCCTTAGCATCCGTGTGGTCGCATCTCGGGCAGGGATATGGGTATATCCCCTTGGTACTGCCAGTGGTGGGGTTGTGGTGGCTGTACCGGGCAGCGCATCGCACTACGAACAGGTCGCAGAATTCTCGGTGAGGATAGCGAAAACTAAAAGGAGAGAACTATGACTCGTGATAAGAACTCGCAGAAGGCCGAGAAAAAACCGCATTCAACCTCTGAACCGGTAACTCAGCCGCAGCCGGTGATTTCAGCGCAGTCGGAGTATCCGCAGAAAGCGCGCACTGCATCGGCTCAACAGCCTGCACAGAAAATCGGATCTGAATCTAATGCTCAGAAATCTGCTCGCGGAACAAAAAATACTGCTGCCCCTGCAGGATCGCAGAAAACGACGGCCGTGCGTACGGTGGAGGACGTCGCCAAGCCTCAGAACCAAGGGGTTTTTCGTGCTGTGACCGCACTTTACGGTGCTTTGGTTATGCTCTATGCGGGGTGGCAGATCTTCTCAGGCGCCCGTGCTGTGCCAGAGAATGATGGTCTGGCGGCAAATGCTTCTCTGGAATCAAATTATGCGTTTTTCGCCGCAATATACTTCGGTTTGGGGCTCTCATTCCTCGTTATCGCAGTGAAGTTCAAGTGGGTCAATATGCTGGTGATATCCTGTTTGGTGGTTTTCTTGGGCGGCGTGGGACGTATTATGTCGTGGGCTACCCACGGTACTCCGCATTGGTCGCTGATCGTGCTGATGGTGACTGAGCTGGTCATTCCTCCATGCCTGTTGATTTGGTACGCCTGGATTAATAAGTCCAATAAGATTCGACAGGATATGCTTCAGGCTTCGCAACAGGGGAAATCCTCTCGTTAGCGTTGGGTCTCGAAAATCCTTCAGGTTTATCGGGGTGGTAATTCTACATACGTCTTCAGACTGGTTTAGGATGTATAGGTACATTATTTCTTACCAGGAGAGCCCGTGACCCTCTATACCGAGTTGAGCGATATTCCAGCGGATTTCGGTCCGTCCGTAGTGACTATCGGCAATTTTGATGGCGTGCATATTGGTCATGCTCGTGTTATTTCACGTGTTGTCGAGGTAGCGAATGAGCACGGGCTCGTTTCGGTTGCTGTTTCGTTTGATCCGCACCCTATGCAGGTGCATCATCCTGAACTGAAGCATCAGGAAATCATGGGTCAGGGGTCAAGACGTTATTTCATGTGCCAGCTTGGCCTGCAGAACTACCTACTGCTGCATTACGACCTAGAGTTTGCGAAGCAGAGCCCCGAAGAATTTGTGAAGTCCGTCTTTGTTGATGCCCTACGTGCACGTTATGTCGTGATCGGCGATGATGTGCGTTTCGGGCACAAGAATTCGGGCGATTTAAACACAATGCGCGAACTGGGCAAGAAATACGGGTTTGAGGTCATCGTGGTTGATGATTTGATGGCCGATGAAAAAACCCGATGCTCTTCAACCCGCATCCGCGAATATTTGAACGCGGGGGACATGGAAGGTGCGGCTCGGCTGCTTGGTCGTCCGCACCTGATGTACGGGGAAGTCGTGCACGGTTTAGCGCGTGGGCGTGAACTGGGGTTCCCTACAGCAAATTTGGAGCTGGAGGCGCGCGGCTTTATCCCGGTTGATGGTGTGTATGCCGGATGGTTGACCGATGAATCTGGTGAAAAGCATCCGGCGGCTATATCCGTGGGTACAAACCCAACCTTTGACGGCATTGAAAATCGTCAGGTTGAGGCGCATGTTATTAACCGCCCTCAAGAACGTGTTGAGGACTTTGACCTTTATGGGCAGCATGTGGTCGTGGAATTTGTGAAGCACCTGCGCCCTATGGTTGCGTACCATGGCATTGATGCTTTGATCGAACAGATTAATCAGGACGTTGCGCAGGCGCGCGATGTGCTTGCCGAAGGGTCTTACGCTTAGGTAATAAGACTCTGGCGTTTTCTGCCGTCTGTAATCTTATGAAGACCAAAATAAAACATAACTGATTCTGCAACTTTCATGTTTATCGTGAAGGTCTAAAATATTTTTTATATTAATTGTATAAGTGTATAGATAAACCGCACCCTGAGAATTTAATTGTAATATTTTTGTTTACTTCGAGAGAAATATCTAATTTCGTCTCTTGCTGATGTGTGCATGAGATACACTAAAAATTACAAATTCCCGATAGCTTATTGATACATGCAATATATCTTGGGTCTTTGATGACATAAGATATATTAGAGAGTAATCTACCTGGAGAATATATCCCTGACTTATTGCGTAAATCAGGGATGGCAATCACCTACTCAACACAAAGGAATATTGTGAATACCTCGAAAACACTGTCCCGGCGTACCTTGGCAAAAGGTACCGCTTGGGCTGCCCCTGTTGTACTAGCCTCCTCTGCTATACCCGCATATGCGTCCAGCGTGCCGGATTGTTCATGGCTTGCGACTCAGAATGTTGTGGAAACGAGCGTTTCTAATGAATTCTCGGACAATGGTAATCCGAATATTACCGTCGCGGACTGGGGGAACCAAGGGGGTGCTGGTGTATCTTATAAATTTGCCGATACATATGACAATGGTCGTAACCCTTATGCTGTTAATACACCCATTGAGAGAAACCCTTACCATGATTTCACCTTTACCTACCGCATCACAGAAGATTTGCGGAGCTTTAAGGCGACTCCTTGGGTTAATCAGGCAACTCCAGTAGGTGAACAAAATGCAAAGAATAATGCTGTACTCGATACCCAATTTAACGGTGTTGGGTATAAAGTTACTGGTGCCCAACCTATCAAGCAGGGAACCTTTGGGTGGGGGAGCTTCAACTACAGAAATATTGATGGTATGCCGTCAAAAAATACGGGGTCTTACGGCTGTTATGAGGACCGCAAGTTTTACCCTTTCTCCCGTTCTCAGGCACGTTCCGTAGTAGAGGGTAGCCGCTGGCGCGGACAGGTGTACCTTGACTTCGGACCGGTAAGTGCAGGAACAGTTATTACGGTGACTATTCGTGTGTACTCGCTTCAAGAAATGTCCGCCTCGTACATTAATCAGCGCTACTACAACAACAACTGCAATTCAACCTATAACGGCGGCCCCAAACGTTGGGCTGGAGATAACGATCAGGTTGGCGTGGTGGGCGCATACTCGTACGCACTCAAAGACCCCCGTGTTGCAGAGTGCAGTAGTTCTGCCAATAAGCATGCGGTGCCGATTAGTGGATACTGGGCTTTCGGCGGTAACTGGACCCAAGAGTAATATCCTCCAGCAAAGCTATGCACCATCAAGCTGTTTGGCACTTATATAAAGAGGGCTAGTGCAGCAGTGCATTCTGTACATGGAATACGGCGGTATTGCAATAACGCGATGCCGCCGTATTCTTGCGTCATGAGACCGAGCTCAGCGGCATTTATGCAGTGAGAATACAGGAACTCTCTTAGGGAGAGCATCTTATAGGGTTCCGACGAAGCGGGTGCTTAAGAGAGAATATAAGCATGAAAAAAATGAACGTCGAGTCTTTCAACCTTGATCATCGTGCCGTTGTGGCCCCCTATGTGCGGATTGCAGACCGCAAGGAATTGCCCGGTGGAGATACCCTCATCAAATACGATGTCCGCTTCACTCAGCCTAACAAGAGCCATCTTGAAATGCCCGTCGTACATTCGATCGAGCATATGAGCGCAGAGCACATGCGCAACCACACCGATAAGCTCATCGATTTTTCACCGATGGGATGCCAGACTGGGTTTTACGCCCTCACCCTGGGGCTAGAGCCGCAGGAGTTCTTGCCCATCCTGGAAGCGACTCTACGCGATATTCTCACGGCTACCGAGGTACCCGCCGCGAATGAAATACAGTGCGGTTGGGGCGCTAACCACACCCTTGAAGGGGCGCAGAATGCTGCACGTGAATTCCTCGCCGCACGTGCTGACTGGGAGCAGGTGATGGCGGCGTGAGTGAACAGCATCACTCTGACGAACAGGGGCATTCCAAAGAAGCTGCGCAGATGTTCCCCACAGACTTTACTCCGGCGGATATTTTTAACGAAATGTATGCCGACCTGGAGAACCTGAACGACCTCATGATGAGCTTCTCAAACGCGATCGTTATTCAGGTTGCGATGGATGAAGAACTCGCCCCGTTCCTTGCCGCGACTGAGCAGGCACAGCCTTCCTTTACCGAAGGCGTGGCAAAATTCTACCCACGCTATCTCATGCTTGAAGAAGACCAGGTTCCCCTTCTGCTGGTCCGTTCCAAAATTGGGTTAGTCAATGCCGCATCCGCCGTCACGGAAGCTATCAATTACGCGACTAACTGTTTAGGGGTGATCAGTGCAGGAACCGCCGGCGGTCTTGCGCAGCATGTCAATGTTGGAGATATAGTACTGGGGTCAAATTACTTGTACACCGATGCTGACGCAACCATTTTCGGGTACGAACGTGGGCAGATTCCCGGGATGCCTGTATCCTATGGCGATCGTGACTCGGAGTGGGAAGAGGCTATTGAAGCGGCGCTTTCAGCTCTTAAATCGGCACAGGAGGAAGGTTCCTGGGCGGTGCACCAAGGGCGGATGCTTGCGGGTAACTCATTCGTGACTGAGCACAACGTGAAGGACACCCGAGAGGCCTTCGACACGGCACTCAGCACCGATATGGAGACCACAGCGATCGCGCAGATCTGCAGTAACTATGATGTGTCTTTTATGGCGGTACGCTGCATCTCTGATTTATGCGGCCCAGCAGCAGATCAAGAATTTCATCTTTCAGTCGATGTGGTGGCTCCCCGCTCGGCACGATATGCGCTGCAGATCGCCGCTGAGCTCTGGACGCAGCAGGAATTACCCGCTCTTGAGTTGAACCTTGAAGACTAAGTGGACGGATCTACTTAAGAAGACCATGATGCTTTTCAGATCCCAAGCGTTCAGACGGTTGCACAGAAACACTCATTACAAGAAAAATTCCGAGAGAATTCACATTTAAGCCGTCATAGCGTATGGTTAACACAGCAATAACGTACTCGTGACTCAGGAGAGCACCATGAAAATCTGCCCGACCTTAGCCTCTGCGGCTGGTCTTCTTGGCGGTTACAGGGTCGCATCTACAACCGGCAACCGGCCTCTTGGTGGTGCCGTGCTGGGTCTTGCGGGTTTTATTGCTTTCAAGAACTGGAAGCGTAAAGCTGGGGTTGGGCGTGCTACGTTCCTCACCGGCGTTTACCTTTCTGCCTTTGGTTACTCCCATCCACTCGCCAAGAAAATTGGCGCGTGGCCGGCAGTCTATACCGTGACTGGCGTAACCGCTCTGTTGTCGCTCATCGTAGGACGTAAGCGTAAACAGAAATAGTCTTCAACAAGACGGCGGGTTGGCTATCGTTGCCAAACCCGCCGTCTTTTTGCGTTACGGTTCACCGCAACCAAGAAATCGCAAGGATGCACGGGGAGTACGCTGGGCGCATCCCACAACCTCGATAGGGGAGGTGCACGGCATACGGCAACAAAAGCCACACCGCAGAACCAACCAGAACACAAGATTTTCGAGAGGTTACACCGCTAACCCGCGAGGTGAGGAAAAATGAAGAATAACGCTAACTCTGCGGCAACCACCGCAAATGGCGCTATCTCCACCGAGGATGCGCCCCAGCTATCGCGCGGACTCTCCCTGCGTCACATCATGTTCATTGCGCTTGGCTCGGCAATTGGCACCGGACTCTTTTACGGCTCCGCCTCCGCTATTCAACTGGCGGGCCCCGCTGTGCTACTCGCCTATGTGATTGGCGGAGCTGCTGTTTTCATGGTGATGCGCGCTATGGGGGAGCTCGCGCTGGCACACCCTGTATCTGGCGCATTCTCGGAATACGCAACCCGGTATCTGGGACCTTGGGCGGGGTTCGTCACCGGCTGGAGTTATGCGCTGGAGATGGCGCTCGTTGCCATCGCGGATGTGACAGCATTTGCAGTATATATGAAATTCTGGTTCCCCCAGTCGCCCTCGTGGATCTGGATCGTATCGGTGCTGCTCGTTCTGCTCGCCATTAACCTTGCCAAGGTGAAAGCCTTTGGCGAGACAGAATTTTGGTTCACTATTGTCAAGGTAAGCGCTATTATCGCCATGATTGTGGGCGGAATTATTCTGCTTTTCGTCGGCGTGCAGGCACACACCTCGGTGGAGCCGTCCGTCACAAACTTGTGGGCTCTCGATGGCGGTTTTATGCCCGAAGGGTTTACTGGTTTCTTGGCATGTTTTACCGTGGTGATGTTTGCCTTCGGTGGTATTGAGAATATCGGTATCGCGGCGGGGGAGGCGGAAAACCCGCGCACGTCGATTCCTAAGGCTATTCGTACTGTGCCGTTCCGCATCCTGATCTTCTATGTGCTGACTCTCTCCGTCATTATGTCGCTCTACCCTTGGTATTCTGTCACTAAAGAGAACTCGCCTTTTGTGCAGATCTTCGAGAACCTGGGAATTCCGGCGGCAGGATCAATCCTCAACGTGGTTATTATTACCGCCGCCGTGTCTGCGATGAATGCCGATGTTTACGGTGCCGGGCGTATGATGTACGGGCTGGCAAAGCAGGGGCTGGCCCCGAAATCATTCGGCAAGGTTGCAAAAAACGGTGCGCCCTGGATGACGACTCTTCTGATGATCGTGGTTATGGCGGTGGGCGTGATCGTGAATATCGCGTTCGAGAATGCTTTTGAAGTAGTCGCTTCGCTGGCAACATTCGCGACCGTTTTCGTGTGGGTTATGATTCTGCTGGCGCACATCGCCTTTAAACGTGGGGGATACGAAGACGAAGTGCAGCCCGTGCGACTTCCTCTTGTCGTCAGCTATATAACGCTTGCATTTATGGCGTTCATCGTCGTGCTCTTTGGGTTCTTTGATGACACTCGTTTGGCTCTTGTTGTTGGCGCTATATGGTGTGTTTTCCTTCTCGCGTACTATCGCCTAGCGGTAGCGCCACGGTTGGCAAAGAATGCAAAACTGGCGATCGCATCTGATGCTCAGGACGGATAAAGGCGGTAATACGGGCAGAAATGCTAGGCCTAAATACGGATGGAATGTGCTGCGGCGGTAATCTTTCAAAACCTGTAAAAGTAGCGTAGAATATGTTAAACGCGTGTCTGCGGTCCGCGGCAGAAGACGTGAGGGGCATACGCCCAAAACCCCGGCGACATACGGTCGTGCGGGCAGCTACGCGGCACTAACTCTAGGAGTTATACAGTGGCATTGGATCCCGCTATCAAGCAGGAAATCATCAAGGAATACGCAACTCACGAGGGTGACACTGGTTCTCCCGAGGTGCAGATTGCAGTTCTGTCTCGTCGAATCTCCGACCTGACTGAGCACTTGAAGTTCCACAAGCACGATCACCACTCCCGTCGTGGTCTGATGATCCTCGTGGGTCGTCGTCGCAATATGCTAGGCTACCTCAAGGATATTGATATTGAACGCTACCGTTCGCTCATTGAGCGTCTTGGTCTGCGTCGCTAAGGTTTTCGTACCTTGCAGGTAACGCTAAGCGGGCGCATCCTCCGTCGCACGGCGGGGGATGCGCCCGCGTTATCATGTACGGAAACCCGTCCATTTTTCAGATAAACAGTTTATAAAAAGTGCTCGTTCCAGACACGCCCCGGCGCGGTCCTCGGTAGCGAATTACGGAATACTCCTGTGCACAACAGAGGTTCAGGGTACGACGTCCGTGGTTTCCTATCGAAGGCCGATAGATTGGGCGAAAACGGCGACGGGCACACGAACACAGAAAGAAGGAATCGTGGAAGGTCCCGAAATCCAATTCTCTGAAGTAGAAATTGACAATGGTATTCATGGCAAACGCCATGTACGTTTTGAAACTGGCCGCCTCGCCAAGCAAGCGGCAGGATCCGTGCTCGTCACGATCGATGACGAAACAACGCTGCTTTCAGCAACCGCAATTGGTAAATCTCCCCGCGAGGGCTTTGACTTCTTCCCGCTGACCGTAGACGTTGAAGAGCGCATGTACGCTGCCGGTAAAATTCCCGGTTCGTTCTTCCGCCGCGAGGGACGGCCCCCGACCGAGGCGATTCTTGCGGCACGTCTAATTGACCGTCCGCTGCGCCCCGCTTTTACCAAGGGCATTCGTAACGAAGTGCAGGTTGTCGTAACCGTTCTGACCATCGAGCCAGACGAAATTTACAATACCTTTGCGATTAACGCGGCATCCGCATCAACTGCTCTATCGGGTGCGCCCTTTAGCGGGCCTATCGGCGGTGTGCGTATGGCTCTTATCGATGGGCAATGGGTGTGCTTCCCCAAATACTCTCAGCTGGAAAACGCCGTATTCGATATGGCTGTGGCCGGTCGCATCGTGACCAAGGCGGATGGCAGCGAAGACGTTGCGATCATGATGGTAGAGGCAGAGGCAACCGATAATTCTTGGAAGCTCATCAAGGAAGACGGACACGCTGCTCCCACCGAAGAGATCGTGGCTGAAGGTTTGGAGGCTGCGAAGCCCTTTATTGCTGCTCTGTGCAAGGCGCAGGCTGATCTTGTTGAGCGTGCCGGTAAACCCGATCTGGAGCTTCCCTACTTCGGCGGGCATGGTGAAGACGTTGACGCCGCCGTGAAGGACTTCGCGGGCGAGCGCCTCGTGGAAGTTTACTCCATCGCGGGTAAACAGGACCGTGAAGCTGCTGCCGCTGAGCTTGAAGCCGAGCTGATGGAAGCCCTCACCGGGGAAGGTAAAGAGTTTGAGGAACGCGCTAATGAAGTTTCAGTGGCGTTTGCGGCTCTTACCAAGCACACCGTGCGCCAGCGCATCCTCACTGAACAGGTGCGTATTGATGGTCGCGGACTCACCGATATTCGTCAGTTGACCGCCGAGGTTGAAGTACTGCCGCGCGTGCACGGTTCGGCGATTTTTGAGCGTGGCGAAACCCAGATTATGGGCGTGACCACCTTGAATATGCTCAAGCTGGAGCAGCAGCTCGATTCGTTGTACCCGGTCACGTCCAAGCGTTACATTCACCACTACAACTTCCCGCCGTACTCTACCGGCGAGACCGGCCGTGTTGGTTCGCCCAAGCGCCGCGAAATCGGTCACGGTGCACTTGCGGAACGTGCGCTTACCCCGGTGCTGCCCTCGCGCGAGGAGTTCCCCTACGCGATCCGCCAGGTCTCTGAGGCTCTGGGCTCGAACGGCTCCACGTCGATGGGCTCGGTCTGCGCTTCGACCCTGTCGCTGCTCAATGCCGGTGTGCCTCTGCGCGCGCCCGTTGCAGGTATCGCAATGGGTCTTGTCTCTGATGAGGTTGATGGCGAAACCCGTTACGCCGCACTGACCGATATTCTGGGTGCCGAAGATGCCCTAGGCGATATGGACTTCAAGGTTGCCGGTACCAGCGAATTTGTGACTGCTATTCAGCTGGACACCAAGCTCGACGGCATTCCTGCATCTGTGCTGGCGGGTGCACTGACCCAGGCACGTGAGGCTCGCCTGCACATCTTGGATGTGATCACCGCAGCTATTGACGCACCCGATGAGATGAGCGAATTTGCGCCGCGCATCATCTCGGTGAAGGTTCCGGTCGCTAAGATCGGCGAGGTTATCGGCCCGAAGGGCAAGATGATTAACCAGATCCAGGAAGATACCGGTGCCGATATTTCGATTGAAGACGATGGTACTGTCTTTATCGGTGCAACCGACGGTCCTTCGGCTGAGGCTGCACGCACCGCTATCAACGCGATCGCGAATCCGCAGGTTCCCGAGGTCGGCGAGCGCTACCTGGGTACCGTTGTGAAGGTGACCGATTTCGGTGCGTTTATTTCGCTTACCCCCGGTAAGGACGGTCTGCTTCATATTTCTGAGATGCGCAAGCTCAACGGTGGTAAGCGTGTGGTGGATGCCGAAGACGTTGTTTCGGTGGGGCAGAAGGTGCAGGTTGAGATCACTAAGATTGACGATCGCGGCAAGCTTTCGCTCTCCCCGGTGATTGATGCTGAGGATGCCGAGTAGAAACTCTCCCCGATATAAACCGCACCTTGACTAAGGAACTTGCTGGTTTTTCTGTCGGATAAGCAGCGCCAGCTCGTCCTGAGACTCCTGAGGGTTGTTCTCATGATGGGCTGGCGTTTACTCTGACTTGTACGTCTCGCTATATACATTTGGTTTGCTAAGGATTATTCACTGATGCCTATTTCTCTTCCCGTTGCGCGTGATGAGATTACCGCTGAGCTCGACTATGAACGCGGTCGCCTGGTGTACGAGGGCGTAAATGGTAATGAAGTTCGTCGATCGATTTTGCCCGGTGGTGTTCGGGTGATAACGGAGCGGATGCCTGGCACCCGCGGCGTTTCCCTCGGATTCTGGGTGGGGGTTGGCTCCCGGGATGAAGCACCCGGTATGTTGGGGTCTACCCACTTTTTGGAGCATCTGCTCTTTAAAGGAACTCCGTCTCGAACTGCTTTTGATATTGCCCAGGCATTCGATGCGGTGGGAGGCGAATCAAACGCCCTCACCGCGAAGGAACATACCTGCTATTATGCGCGTGTACTTGACGATGATACCCCGATGGCGGTTGATGTCCTAGCTGATATGGTGAGTAACGCTTTGCTCGATCCAGAGCATCTGGAGCAGGAGCGCGGGGTAATTCTGGAAGAGATTGCCATGGACCAGGATGATCCTACGGACGTTGCCTTCGAGAATTTTGTAGAACAGCTTATGGGCCAGAACCCCCTGGGTCGCCCGATTGGTGGTACTCCGCAGGAGATTATGCAGGTTCCGCGGGATGCTGTGTGGGAACATTACAAAAAGTATTACACGCCAGATCGCCTCGTCATCTCGGCGGCTGGGTCGCTGGAGCACTCGCACATCGTAAACCTTGTGTTGGATGCGCTCACCCGTTACGGATGGAACCTTCTTGAGGGTGTGGCTCCGGTACCGCGTCGTGTGCGCACGGAGAGCGGTATTGTCCCGTTTTCCGAGCTGCACGAGGTGCAGAAGGGCTTTGAACAGACCAATATTGTGATGGGGTGCCCGAGTATTATTGCTGGGGATGAGCGCCGCTACGCGATGAGTGTGCTGTCGAGTGCTTTTGGGTCGGGCATGTCTTCGCGGCTTTTCCAGGAGATTCGCGAAAAACGCGGGCTGGCATACAGCACGTTTGCGTTCTCGGGCGCCTACTCCGATGCGGGATATTTCGGCATGTACGCAGGGTGCCTGCCCGCTAAAACTGAGCAGGTGTGCGAACTCTTGCAGTATGAGTTTGATAAGTTGGTGTCCGCAGGAATTACTGAGGAAGAACTTAGTAAAGTACGCGGGCAGCTGGCCGGTTCAACTGTTTTGGGCAGTGAGGACTCGGGATCTCGGATGTCCCGACTGGGGCGTGCCGAACTGGATTCAGGCAAGTTCACGAGCACCGATGAGCTATTGGAAAAAATTCGTGCGGTTACCCTTGACGATGTGCACGACCTTGCCAGGTATCTGGGGCAACAGCAGATGATCACTACGATTGTGCGCTAACGCCCTTTATTATTCCCGAAAATCCCGCAGTGCGTAGATGTTCTCGTGTCTGATGACGAAAACGTCTATGTCCCTGCGGGATTTGTTATATGGTGGCATGTAATACGGTAAGGAGTATTCATAGAGAGAAGGCTGGGGGAGGAAAGAAGCTTATGCGAGACCTATATATTGACGCATCGCACGAAGTACTTGAAGACCTGAAGATCCGCTTGCGGGGTGCACGTTTTCCTGTTGTTCTAGATGAACAGGAGAATAACGCAGGAATCTCGGTCGAGTTTATGAAAAATCTCGTGGACTATTGGCTTACCGAGTACAATTGGGCGGCACATCAGAAAATATTGAACTCGTATCGGCATGGCATCTATACAATACAGGGCAAAGAGCTGCACGCCCTTCATGAGCAAAGCCCACAAAATCTTGGTACAGTTCTGCTGATTCACGGCTGGCCCGATTCTTTCTTACGGTATATTCCGGTGATTCATCCTCTCGTTGAGGCGGGGTATAACGTTGTTGTTCCCTCGCTTCCCGGATTCGCTTTCTCGGAACAGCTGGAAAAACATACTGTCGCAGATATTGCCGAACGGCTCCATACGTTGATGGAACAGTTGGGTTATGAGCACTATGTGGTACACGGTGG
This sequence comes from Rothia sp. HMSC036D11, assembly GCF_001814205.1. NCBI lineage: Bacteria > Bacillati > Actinomycetota > Actinomycetes > Micrococcales > Micrococcaceae > Rothia > Rothia sp. HMSC036D11. Next base: position 57,501 of record NZ_KV815302.1, on the reverse strand, counting down.
TGATTGGGGAGCCTCAATTGGTCAGCAGATGGCGTTGCGTTATCCGCAGAGTATCCTGAAACTGCACTTGACCGATGTCCCGTTTTCAAACCAGTATTCTCTCGATAGGAGCACGTTTTCGGATGCAGAACAAGATTATCTGACCCGGGTTGCGCGTTGGTCGCAGGTTGAAGGCGGTTACTATATGCTGCTTTCCACAAAACCTTTGACTGTTTCTTACGGCTTTGCCGATTCACCAGTATTTTTGGCTGCTTTTATGGCGGAGAAAATGCAGGCGTGGAGCGAAAACGGGATTTCATGGGATATTATCATCGCAAATACGATGCTGTACTGGATAACGAATACCGGGCACTCTGCCGCAAGGATATATCGGGAGGCTTTGGGTGCCGGGAATATACAGCGGGGTAGGGTAGAGGCTCCAACCGCATTCGCGATTTTCCCGCACGATATCAGTAATCCTCCACGTGAATATGCGGAACGGTTTTTCAACGTTGTCAGGTTTACACAGCCTGAGCGCGGCGGGCACTTTGCGGCCCTAGAGGAGCCGGAGCTTTTCGTTCAAGACCTCCTGGAATTTCTGGCAGCCTAATCGGGCTGCTCGTGACCTTTTACGGATTATCTTGCGATGCAGCTAGATATGCCTCTGCATCAGTGCAAAGCATATCGGCAGTGTAATCCTCCGATAAAAGAATCCGCAGAGCCTTCAGGAGGCGGGATTGCCCTTCACATGCGAAGAACAGCTCGTACTGGGCGTGGGCGACACGGGCAGCAAGATCAACTTGAGAGTATGCGGGACTGCTCAATTCACCAAGCGTGTCCGCGAGAATACTGTACTTTTGCATGAGTTGCTCACTGTCGGCAAAAATCTCATCGTCAGACGTGCGAAACAGCTCATGCCAGTCAAGCTTGGGAATATCGACCGGAGTCACCACATCCTCCGAGCCTATTTCCTGAAGGAAGGAACGCAGATCATCCACGGGCCAGGTGACGGATTCAAGAAGACGTATACCAAGGTCCGCGAAGAATGCCAGATCTTTACCCTGATCCGCCAGCTCGCGGCAGAGGTCCGGTAGTTTAAGCAGACACGCATGCCGATCAAGGTAATCTTGAAGATCACGTGTGAGGTCTTCAATCGAATAATCTTTTCCCACAAGCCCCTCAATCGCACAGGTAACACGCCTGCGCGGGTCTGGCTCAAAATAAGAGCTGTAGTGGGCATTGACGATTTTCCACAGGACGCGAAGATCGTATCCTGCCAGGGTCGTATCTTTTGGAGCGGCAGCAGATATGTGATGGGAAGTTACCGCCTCATCGAAAGCTTCCAGAAGGATGGAATATTTGCCCATGAGCCATTCGCTTTCCAGAAACTTTGGGTTTGTTCGGAGCTCGGCAGGATCGCGTGGGGCTGCCATATCTTCGGGCTCTAGACCCCGCATAAAAGCCTTAACATCCCAACCGTGCTGTGGAGACCGCGTAAGCAGAAGAAGACAGAGACTTATGTAGAAACTAAAGTCTTCTTCACGCTCTACAAGCTCTTGAAGAAGAGACTCTAATATATCGTGTGATGTTTCCTGCTGTGACTCCATAGAATCCCTTTGATATTGGGTATAGGGGCGGTGCTTTTATGGTAGAGATTATCGTGTACAGCTTTCACGAGTTTCTCATGAGGAGATTCCTCCCTGTTTTACTTTATCCTTGTGCTAAGGTTGAGAGAATTCGCGAAAGGAACCCCGCTATGTTCACTATCGTTGTCCCTCCCGACTATACCGAAGAACTACAGCAAATCTGCGGTCTAGATGCATCACAACGTGAGAAACTTATCAGCCTTTTAGCATTGGCGTGGCTTGACTGGAAACAGCAGCACCTTTCAGCGCTTGAGGTGGCTGAGGATATTGTGCGTATAGTGCGTGAGCAAGAAATATTCTCCCACGCCGAACGTCTCCAGCAGTGGGCAGAGAGCATGGACGAGATGTACCTTGAGGAGCTCGACGCCGATAAACCGTACGATATTGTACAACCGCTTTTCTACCGTGCCCGGTTTGCTGCCTCTTTATCGTATGCTCAAGACGCTCTTACGGAGGATAAAAGCCTGGATTATCTGCTCTACGAGTACTCCTTCTCACAGGAGACCGACACGGATCACCTGATGCTTGATGCCTTGCGGGTAGCTCGTCAAGGCTCTTAGCGGTAGAGAACTTTCTGAGAGATTTTTAGCGACATCACCTTTCTAAGAGACAACTAACATCACCGCTGGTGTATTTTCAGCATGTCAGAGAGAAAACCTATAACTCATGATGAACTTTGAAGATTTTGATCAAGCTTACGATTGGTTTACGCTGCGTCATGAGCCGATGCCGTTCGACGTAATGACTAGAGCCCAGCTGCGGCAGGTCGTTAAACTGTTCAAAGAGGATCAAGGGCCAAGGATCGCGTATGTTGCAGAGTATCTAGGCTCCACGAGCGGCAAAGAATTTCCCACTCTCCGTGATTTAGAACAGCTGTTGCGGTTGGGGAGGGAATCTATGGATAGGACTGGGCCGGAGATGGATGATATTTCTGGCACTTTTTTCAGCTTGGCCAATGATTTTGCTTTCTGCCTGTGTGCATTCTTGCAAAAGTATCGGGATGATGTGGATTGGGTGGCATCGAAAACCTCAAAGAAGTCAGGTGCGTACAATCGACCATTGATAGCTCGTCCTAATTATGAAACCTCCAAAGGGTATATTGATGGTCTGCAGTTCTTTCTTGGATCAATAAGGTCATCTGTTCGGCGGGAGGAAACGGTTGATGATGTGATGGATGAGTTGAAGTTTGCGATCAAAAGGAATTTTGACATAGATTTCAGCTAACGCCTTCAGGCAGCAGGAGGGAAGACACATGCCAGACTTCAGTGAAATGATGCGCCGCAGCCCAACCATCAAGGAGTTCTATTTTGAGTGGGAGGGGTTGCAGATTTTTGGAGCGATTGATATCACGGATGTCCCGAAAGAGCTGGAAATAAGGTTCACGTCACCGCACCCGGCTGGGGAGGTAGCTTTACGATTAAATGCCTATGACTGTAAGTTTACCCATCCAGACGGAAAGCTATCGGAGAGAATCAGGCTGGTTCATGGTGAGGTGAACCCGACACCGGGCGACGAGAATTACGCCCGAATACCTATTCATGGTGCCACTCAAGAATCATCAATCCTTGTGTACAACGAGTATTTAGCTGGTCCTCGGGGACTCACGGATGTAAAGCAACTAGAGTCTTTCACCGGTGATAGCGGAATGCTAGTTGAGCGCTGTGAAAACAGCATTTTGTTTCGCTGCAATTCGTGGAAACCTGCCGATAGGAAGGCTTTTGCTGATATGCAGGGGAGCGTTACTTTGTTGTACTAATGTACTAAGCAAGCCAAAGCGGGATCCCAAAGACGTCTTGACGATGTGGAATAGATTTAGCAGGTCATGCAGACGTACACATGATGCTACTCCAGGTACGTGAAGTTCTTGAAAGGTTTACTTACTTTCAAAACTCCTTCCTCCAACCTGCCAGTATCAAAACGGTTTGATTTTCTTGACCCGTAGTTTGAGGCGTGTGGATTCAAAAGGTTTAAAAAACGCCACCAATACACTACACGTACGATTTCCTCCTAACTTTGTGCCCGAGCAACCGCCTCCGTCAGAATACGGGCGTAGAGCATCTGCCCCTTAACCTCCGGATGCACGCCGTCCGAAGTCATCAGGCTTGGATCGCTCCGCACCGCCTGCGTTATTGCACCGTTCCAGTCTGCAATATAGGCGCGGGAAGAATTTTTCTGCGCAAACTCACGAATCAGATTATTTGAAGAATCAATCCAGGTGAGGGCTCGCGGACCGTACCCCGTTGCGAGCACCAACTTCGTGTCTGCCGGAAGCGCCCGCAAAACCTCTTCAAGCTGACCGGGCATCAGCGTCGAGTTAGCGGTTACCGAGAGTACTAAAACTTTCCCAATTTTTCCCTGCGATGACCAGGATTTGACCATGGGCAACGCCTGAACAATGGTGCGTCCCTCTGCCGCGTCGATCGTGGCGTCCGGCATCGCATCATAAATATCGGGCTCTGCAGAAAGCACTACAGAATCGCCGATCACGGTTACATCAGCAGAATTCACCTGCGGATATTCATCTGGCACCGCAGAGGCCGCAGCGCTAGGGTTAGTTGTGGTCGAACTTGCTGTTGGCGAGGCGCTCGCATGTGCTCGTTGTTCCTCACGCGCTTTTAAACGTTCCTGGGCGCGCTTTTTGCCTTCTTCAACGGCGCGTTGTGCACTAGTTTGATCAGGAGCAGTTCGTACCGCGACGGCGGTCGCTGAGCCTGCGCCCATCACAAGCACTAAAGCAATAACGGGTAGAGCACGATACCTGCCGTAACGAATGCTTCCAAAAAATTGTGCGAACGAACTACGGAAACCATATCGCCGTACTGGAGTTTCAAGGTAACGATAAGAAAGCTCAGCAATAATGACGGTAATCAGCAGAACGACAACGTTCCACAGCGGTGAACGATCCACACCCAGAAGATAATGTGCCATAACGGCAAGCGGCCAGTGCCAGAGGTAAAGTCCGTAGGATCGCTGCCCAATCCAGGTGAGGGGGCCGAAAGATAGTACCGAACGTAATAGAGACGATGCCCCGGCAAGCATATCCGGCAGGATTCCTTGAATAACTCCAAGAGTCAGCAGCGAAGCGCCGAGGAGCCCCCAGGGGATAGTGCCTGGTGCCTTCTCCGGCATAAGAAGAGCGAGCGGAATGAGAGCAACCAAGCAGAGCCAGCTGAGAATTACACGCAGGAAAGTCACCGCTCCAAAGGGTTGCGCCACTCGATATATAACGTGTTTATCACGAGGTGGATAGAGCGACCACGGGATCGAAAAAGCTAGTAAAACACCTAGAAGCAGACCGTAAACATGGGTATCGGTACCGTAATAAATACGGCTGATGGGCGCTCCAAACGCCAACATAACCGTGCCGCTTGTTAAGGATGCAATGATAGCTATAAAGATAATGAGGCTGAATCGTCTCCACCGTCTGCCGAGGATAACACCCGCCGCCACCAGGAGAAGAGGCCAGAACAGATAGAACTGCTCTTCAACGGCAAGCGACCAAAAGTTCGTGAAAAGTTCGGGAGAAGTCTGAGCAAAATAGTCGTTACCGCTGAAAATAGAGAGCCAGTTAGATGAGAATGTGCCTGCGCCAGTAAGTTGTCTGCCCAGATTGACCTGTATATCGCCGCCTATTGCTAGTGCGATGGGTCCGGTTACTAAAATGAGTAGCGCTATCGCAGGGAGGAGCCTGCGAGCGCGGCGCTTCCAGAAAAGGAACAGGTTAATACGCCCAGTTACTGCACCTTCGCGGAGTAAGAGGGCGGTAATCAAATATCCCGAGATGACGAAGAAAATATCAACCCCGATCATACCGCCCGGCACCGCAGTAGGCCAGAGATGGTAAACAATTACCAGGAGTACGGCGATGGCCCTCAGGCCGTCAAGCCCGGGCAACATAAAAGAGCGGTTAGCCTCATGGGGACTGACCGCGGATGGAAAAAGTTGCTTCATGATGTGTTGTTACTCCGGGGTGATGAAAGAGTGAAGAAAAATACTGTTTACTAGTATAAAAGTTTATTTGTTAGATAGAGACGTTTGGAGCCATCGGGAAGTTTTGTGAAATTTAAGAAACGTGGCTACCAGATATTTTGGTATCTATAAGGGTGTTGTGCTGGTACTTGAGCGTTGATGGGGCGTAGTGCATAAGCAACATAGTGTCTCGATTCGTGCTGTACACCACATGCGATAATAGGGTAGAGATAACTGGGCTATTCGTAATTTTTGGAGGCAACAGAATGGTAGAAGCAACGCAGACTAAAATACGGCGGGTGGCGGTTCTTGGAGCATCGGGGCGTATGGGGTCGGAAGCGGTCAAGGCTATTGCCGAGGCCCCCGATTTTGAATTAGTTGCCGCTTTAGGGCGTGAAGATTCTCTCGAAAAGCTCGTTGAAACTAATGCTGAGATTATGGTTGATTTGACCGTGCCGACCGCTACCGAGACGAACGTCCGTTTTGCCGTAGAGCACGGAGTGCATGCCGTTGTGGGTACTACCGGCTGGACTGAAGAACGTGTGGAATCCTTGCGTGAGCTTCTTGATGAGCACCCGCAGGTGGGTGTGCTGATTGCACCGAATTTTGCGTTGGGCTCCATTTTGGCGACGGAATTTGCCGCTAAGGCAGCGCCGTATTTTGAATCGATTGAGATTATCGAGATTCACCACCCCAATAAGGTCGATGCCCCCTCGGGAACAGCCGCTCACACAGCACGCCGGGTTGCGGCTGCGCGAGAGGAAGCGGGACGTGGGATCAGCCCGGATGCTACCGAGAGTGATCCTCTGGGCTCTCGCGGCGGTAAAGTTGAGGGTATTAATGTGCATGCGGTGCGGCTTCGCGGCATGGTTGCGCATCAGGAAATTCTGCTGGGCGACCCCGGACAGCTTTTGACAATCCGCCACGATTCTTTCGACCGCGCATCCTTCATGCCCGGAGTGCTTTTGGGTGTTCGGCAGGTTGCGGCGCATCCGGGGCTGAGCGTTGGACTCGATAAGTATATGGATCTGTAGATCGTGCGGATACCGACTCCAATGACCTCTGAACAAGAAACGGTAAAACCTGTGCGGGGCGCCTCATTGCTGACATCGTTGAGATTATGGGTTGCGATTGCCTGTCTCTTATTAGTCTGTACTGTGCTTCTGCTGCCTCTGCCGCTGGGTATTCGTGCGTCAATACTGGGCGTGCTGATTTTCAGCGGAGTATTTATGCTGGTGGATGCGGGCGGTAAAGGTAAAATCTTTGCGGCGCTCACAGTGGCGCTCTTGGGGCTGTATCTGCTGTTTACGGCACAGCGTGGGGTCGTGCTCATTGCATCGGGGAATATCGCAGGTATTCTGCTCGGGGTGGGACTATTGCTTTTGCCCGCAGTGGGTACATGGGCGCTTGTACGCGAGGTGATATTTGGTGCGCGTATACAGCGGATGGCTCAGGAGCTTGATGCCCAGGGTAAACTTCCCGAAGATACGCTGCCGCGAAGTCCTTCCGGAAGGGTTGATCGTGAGGCTGCTTCAGTAGAACTTGAAAAATTTGCCGATGTTCTCGAAGCACATCCGGACAGCTGGGAAGCCTGGTTTAATCTCTCGTGCATGTACGATGTCTGCGGTGAACGTAAACGTGCCCGCGCCGCTATGCGAAATGCGATTTCTCTACGCCGCGGTCGTGGTGTGACCGACCTGAAATAGCGTGGCTGTTAGGGTAGTCCATGCGTGTTCATGAGGAGTGCTTGAAGTTGCGTTTTGAGCTCAAGAACGCAGAACTCCACAAAAAAGTGAAAATTTTCGGGACAAAAGCAAAATTAATGTAGCGTAAGAATAGCTTAAGATAGTACTCTGGGGTGTATGGCTGAGAACGTGATGAACCCCGGTACTTTTGTAAACCCGCCTTTTGGGCGTCTGCTCACGGCGATGGTAACGCCCTTCGCTCAAGACGGATCTGTGGATGAAAAACAGGTTGCACACCTGGCGGAATACCTCATTGACAATGGTCATGACGGGTTGATTGTCTGTGGCACCACAGGAGAATACTCGACCATGACCGATGATGAGAACGAGCGAGTTTTCGCCATCGTCAAAGAAGCTGTAGGAGACCGTGCCTCTATTGTTGCTGGCGTGGGCTCGAACGACACCGCGCATACCATTGAGCTTGCCCGTCGCGCCGAAAAGGTTGGTGTTGACGGTTTGCTTGTAGTGACTCCCTACTATAACAAGCCCACTCAGCATGGCGTTTACGCGCATTTTAGCACCGTAGCAAAAGCCACCAGTACACCCATCATGCTCTACGATATTCCGGGGCGTGCCAGCATCCCGATTGCCCCCGACACCTACCGTCGGCTGGCAGAACTTGATAATATTGTTGCTGTTAAGGATGCGAAGGCTGACTTTGGCGCCGCAACCGACGTTATGGCAACCACAGATTTGCATTACTACAGTGGTGATGATGGTTTGACTCTGCCTTGGATGGCAGTAGGAGCCGTAGGCTTAGTTTCAGTTACCGCGCATGTGGCACCCATGCTCTTCCGTGAGCTTATCGATGCCGTTGTAGCGCAGGATCTTGTGAGTGCGCAGCGCATTAACCTGCAGCTCGTGCCCATTGTGAACGCCACCATGGGACGAGCCCCCGGCGCCGTTGCTGCCAAAGAAATCCTGGCTTGGCAAGGCGTTCTTGGCACACCTGTTGTACGCCTGCCCCATGTACTTTCCGAACCCGAGGTGGCGGAGGCTATCCGAGCGGATCTGCTTTCCTCCACCATCGCGCAGACTCTTAAAAACGCATAAGACTTTCTGCGGCTAGTTTCGGGCGGACCCAGCGTGACTCGTATGTAGCGAGAAGATCACGCGGGTCCGCTTTCCGTGCAGAAGCGGAACGTGAAGGCGTGGACCCCTCCTCTAGAGGCGAGATGCGTCCACGACCTTTGGCGAACGGACTCTCAGCCCCTCAAGCCGCATGAGCAGCACCCGCGAAGCAGCCCGATACGCTTCGGAGTCTGATACTCACGGCGGGTGCGCCCTTAGACGACACGAAAAATAGAATCATAGAAAATAAGGAGATACGCATGAGCGTTTTTGAAAATGATCTGCCGGCGCCTCCCAAACTGCAGAAAGACACCCTGCGCGTGGTGCCTCTCGGTGGTCTGGGTGAAGTCGGTCGAAATATGACCGTCTACGAAATCAACGGCAAACTGCTGATTGTAGACTGCGGTGTGCTCTTCCCTGAAGAGTCCCAGCCCGGTGTAGACCTAATCCTGCCCGACTTCAGCTATGTGGTCGATCGCCTGGATGATGTAGTCGCCATGGTTCTCACTCACGGGCACGAAGACCACATTGGGGCGGTACCTTATCTGCTTAAGAAACGTCCCGATATTCCCCTCATCGGTTCCGAACTCACTCTCGCGCTGGTAGAAGCGAAGCTTGCCGAGCATCGCATCAAGCCTTATACGCTCACCGTAAAGGAACACCAGATCGAAAAATTTGGTCCTTTTGAATGCGAGTTCATCGCGGTTAACCACTCTATTCCGGATGCACTCGCCGTATTTATCCGAACCGCTGCAGGCACCGTGCTACACACCGGCGACTTTAAGATGGATCAGCTTCCACTGGATGGGCGCATCACCGACCTGCGTCACTTCTCGCGTCTGGGCGACGAAGGTGTGGATCTATTCCTGCCTGACTCCACAAACGCAGAGGTTCCCGGGTTTACACCCACCGAAAAAAATATCGGACCTGTTATATCGAGCGTATTCCGCGATGCGCCCGGTCGTATTATCGTGGCCTCGTTCTCCTCACACGTTCACCGCGTGCAGCAGGTGCTCGATGCCGCAGTCGAGCGCGGGCGCAAAGTTGTGCTGGTCGGACGCTCCATGGTGCGCAACATGACCATCGCTGAGAAACTGGGTTACCTCAAGGTACCTGAGGGCGTTCTTGTAGATTTGAAGAAGGTCGATGAATACCGCCCCGATGAGCTTGTACTCATGTGTACCGGTTCGCAGGGCGAGCCGATGGCAGCTCTGTCGCGTATGGCTAATGGCGATCACAAGGTTCAGCTTGAACCGGGCGACACCGTCGTGTTGGCTTCTTCGCTAATTCCGGGTAACGAAACCAGCGTGTACCGCATCATTAATGCCCTGATGAAACTTGGCGTGACTGTTGTGCATAAGGGCAACGCGAAGGTTCACGTTTCCGGTCACGCTGCGGCGGGAGAGCTGCTGTACTGCTACAACATTCTGGAACCGAAGAACGTGATGCCTGTTCACGGCGAGGTTCGTCACCTGATTGCTAACGGGGAACTGGCGAAAGAGACAGGTGTTCCCGAAGAAGGCGTGCTCCTGTGCGAATCCGGTACCGTTGTGGACCTCAAAGACGGCGTAGCGAAGATCGTTGGCGAAGTTCCCTGCGAATACTTGTACGTGGATGGACGTTCTGTCGGTTCGGTGACTGAGGACGATCTTAAGGCACGCCGCGTTCTGGGTGAAGAAGGATTCGTCTCTATCGTGACGGTGATTGATCGTGCTACCAAACGTGTGGTAACCGGGCCAGATATTCATGCCCGCGGTATCGCCGAAGACGATTCGGTCTTCGACGAGATCACCCCCAAAATTACCGCCGCCCTTGAGGATGCGCTTCACCGTGCGCCCGAGAAGGTACATACGGTACAGCAGCTTCAGCAGATTGTGCGTCGTACCATTGGTGCATGGATCTCCCGCCGCCTGCGCCGTAAGCCCATGATCGTCCCGGTGGTCGTTGAGACTAAAACGGATGAGGAGCCTAAGCCGACGGTGTAGTGAGCGCATAGCCCACGGCGAAAGGTGGTGCGGGCACGCTCTGTGCGAACGCACCCCGCACAATACACGACAAACGGGGCCGATAGCTACTTGAGCGGTCGGTCCCGTTCCCGTGTACGGTAGCATATGAATACTATGGATGCGTATCACGTTCTTGCCCCGATTGCATCGGTCGCGAGAGAATGACGGCATCTAGCCCCAAGCACATGGAAGGTTGCTAACCTAGTAAATATGGCTTCACGGAGTAATCAAGGGCGTAAAAGCAAAACCGGATCAGCCAAGAAAACCTCGGCACGCGGCTCCCGAGGCACGTCTAAGCGCGCGAATATCCCCGAAACCAACCCTGTAGCAAATGCTATTGCGAAAGTGTGGTTAGGCATCGCCCACACGGTGGGCGGTGCTGTGCGTGCTCTTGGGGTGCATCGCACAGATTTAGATCCACAGGCACGCCGAGACGGCGGAGCGCTCTTCATTCTGCTTTTCGGCGTTATTACGGCGGGGGTCGAATGGTATAGCTGGCGCGTCATGTCTGCACCGGCCATTATTCATGCCCCAATCTCGGCATGGCACACCATGCTGGGCGGTGTTTTCGGTCAGGGTGCTATTTTGGTACCGATTCTGAGCTTTATCTTGGCATGGTGCGTTTTCCGTACGCCGGATGATGTTCGCCGCACCAATCGAGTCTCGCTCGGCCTGCTGCTCATCCTTATTGCAGCGTCGCTTTTCTTCGCGATGAACGCCGGATACCCCAGTTTTTCGGGCGGTTTTGAGGCCGTCTGGGCCGGGGGTGGCGCCATTGGTGCGCTTCTTGGACCTCTCATGCAACGCATAGCATTTGTACAGTGGCTCGTTATTCTGGCTCTCTTCGTCATGGGGCTCATGGTACTGACGGCTACTCCGGTGCGTCAGGTTATTCCGCGGCTTACACATCTCGTTCGCATGGCCTTGGGCGAAAAGCCGGTTGCCTCCACCGATGATGACCCGACCATCGCATACCCGCAGGACGGCTATGATGCGGATTCCACGGCAGCGACTCAGACAGTCGATTTGAGTGCCTCAGAACATGATCGTAGCTATCTTTACAGTGATGAGGAAGAACGCCGTACGCCTCGCGGCGGTATCTTCGGGTCAATTAAGCGGTGGTTCGGATTCGGCCGTTCCCAACAGGCTGATCAGGGATTGGATGAATACGTTGGTGATGAGGCGTTCGCCAGCCCCGTGGTTAATACTCATGAAGAGTTTTCCGCAACCTCAGCGGATGCTCCAGCGCCGCATTCTTCGGCATCGTCTCAGGGTAGGTTGAGCCGCCTGCCCAAACGCCGCACCGAGAACACCGTGTTCGATCATGAGGCTTCGGATGCGCCCTCGGCACGCCTGGCTCAGGCGCAGCGTGCCGCCGTTGAACACGGTCGTGTGGCACCGGATGCGCTCTTTGATGTAGAGGCTTTTGATGACACATCGGTGCAGCCTCTCGTGCCCGCCGCATCCGAGCAGAATGTTGCGACAAAGCAGATAGCAAGCCCTCAGACGCAGCCTCCTCAACAGTCACAGCCGGAAGCAGTGCAGCAAGGTACATCAGCTAAACCGCAGCAAAGTAGTGGTGCATCCCGCATGCCCCAGACGAAGCCGCAAGCTACGGTCAGCGGATCAGCGGCTGCCGGTACGGGGGCGTCACGACCCCTGCAAAACAACACGCGCACCGCGCATACCGAGCAGGCCCGCCCCGAACAATCCGTCGAGTCTTCGCAGGGCACTTATAACCTACCTGCAGAACAGATGCTGGTGGCAGGTCCCCCTGCTAAGGAATCATCCGAAGTGAATGAACACGTGGTCGAGGCACTGACCAATGTTTTAGAGCAGTTTAAGGTTGATGCGGTTGTCACCGGATTCTCGCGCGGTCCGACCGTGACCCGCTACGAGATCGAGCTGGGTGCCGGTACGAAGGTTGAACGTGTGACCGCGCTGAGTAAGAATATCGCCTATGCGGTCGCCAGCCCGGATGTGCGTATCCTATCGCCTATCCCCGGTAAATCGGCGATCGGTATTGAGATCCCAAATACCGACCGCGAGACGGTATCTCTGGGTGATGTCTTACGGTCCCCGCAGGCTCACTCGAACCCGCATCCGATGGTTATGGGCGTGGGCAAAGATGTCGAGGGTGGTTTTGTGCTTGCGAACCTGGCGAAAATGCCGCATATGTTGGTTGCGGGTGCAACCGGTGCCGGTAAGTCTTCGTTCGTGAACTCGATGATCACCTCGATTCTTATGCGTTCTACACCTGATCAGGTGCGTTTGGTGATGGTGGACCCCAAACGCGTGGAGCTTACTGCCTATGAGGGAATTCCGCACCTGATTACGCCTATTATTACTAACCCGAAGAAGGCAGCAGAGGCGCTTCAATGGGTAGTACGTGAAATGGATGCACGCTATGACGACCTGGCGCATTACGGGTTTAAGCATGTAGACGATTTCAACAAGGCTGTACGCGAGGGCAAGATTCAGCCTGAGCCGGGGAGTAAACGAAAAATTCACGAGTACCCGTACCTGTTGGTTATCGTGGACGAGCTTGCCGATTTGATGATGGTTGCCCCGCGTGACGTTGAAGAGGCGATTGTTCGTATTACGCAGTTGGCGCGTGCAGCTGGTATTCACCTAGTGCTTGCAACTCAGCGTCCTTCGGTTGACGTGGTGACCGGTCTGATTAAAGCGAACGTTCCTTCGCGTATGGCGTTTGCGACGTCATCGGTCACGGATTCGCGTGTGGTGCTGGATCAACCAGGCGCTGAAAAACTGATCGGTCAGGGCGATGCGCTCTTCCTGCCGATGGGTGCCTCGAAGCCGATGCGTGTGCAGGGTGCGTGGGTCTCTGAATCCGAGATTCACGCGGTTGTTGAGCACGTGAAGCAGCAGGCTCCGACAATTTACCGTGAAGACGTTATGGTTTCTGCCGGGAAGAAGCAGATTGATGAGGAAATCGGCGACGACCTTGATGACCTGCTCCGGGCGGCTGAAATCGTGATTACCACGCAGTTTGGTTCTACCTCAATGCTTCAGCGTAAACTCCGCATGGGCTTTGCGAAGGCGGGGCGTATTATGGATCTGCTGGAGTCTCAAGGCATAGTTGGTCCTTCCGAGGGTTCGAAGGCGCGCGATGTGCTGGTGCGCCCGGACGATCTACAGAATACCTTGGCACGCATCCGGGGTGAAGAGGTGCCCGAACCCGTTGAGGAAACTTTTGAAGACCCGTATGCGCAAGCGGTGAACCCCGCAGAACCTGCCGAATATGCGGTGGAAGAGAGCGATGAGGGCTCGGAGGACGCCTGGCAGCTTACGGGGCGATAACCCACCAACAGTCGTATTCAAAGTAGTTCTCACATCCTAGAGAGATTCCCGCTTCTGCTGGCATATCGTGCTGCGGAAGCGGGAATTTTTCTATTACTGCGAGCCCGAACAAGGATTTATCGGAATGCCGTTCTTATAGGAACGATACCTCGTATACTGGAAAGATATGAGGCGAGGGCTACGCTCTGGGAGTTCCTTGCAGCCAACAGCGAGTCGTTGGTACCAGACTGTAGAGACGAAGGGTAAAAGTGAGTCAGGAATCAGCATCGGCGGTATCGCAGACCGAGCGTCATGTATCTAACTGGAATCTGCCGAATATTCTGACGGTTGTGCGTATTATTGCAGTTCCTTTTTTCGTTGTAGTGCTCCTTGCAGGCGGAACATTCGGAGCTAAAGATGTAGCGCAACGGTGGCTTGCTTTTGCCCTCTTTATCGCCGCGATGATTACAGACTGGGCGGACGGTTACCTGGCTCGAAGCTGTAACCTCATCACGAGCTTTGGGAAGATCGCTGATCCTATTGCTGATAAGCTCCTCACCGGTGCGGCGTTTATTACCCTTTCTTGGTTGGGCGAGCTGTGGTGGTGGGTGACCGCTGTAATTCTCCTTCGGGAGTGGGGAATCACCATCATGCGTTTTTTCGTTATCAAATACGGGGTTATGGCGGCAAACAAGGGTGGAAAGATCAAAACCGTTTTACAAACCGTTGCTCTCGTGGTGATGCTTTTACCCTTAGGACTCCTCGGCAAACCTTGGTTGGTTCCCGGATGGGTTCTTATGGCGGCGGTAACCGCTATTACCGTCTGGACAGGGGCGGTTTATGTGCGTGATGCCCATCAGCTTCGCCAGACATGGCTGGCGCAGCATCCCGCATAGGCATGAGGCTGGGGACGGTTCTAGATGGACTGTCCCGGTATTTTATACGCCGGATATATCTCGTTGGGAGGAGAGGAGTACTTATGGACGTACTCAAAACGGTACCGCATAGTGCGAAGGAAGCCTCTCAGATGCTTCACGATGCGTTGGTCGGTACAGGTCTGACAATCTCTACGGCGGAATCCCTAACGGGAGGAGACGTCGGGGGTACTATCTGCACCGTTGCGGGAGCCTCGGAATACTACCGCGGCGGGGTTATCTCATATGCGAGCGCGGTCAAGGCATCCGTTTTAGGCGTAAACGAAGAGCTTTTAGCTAAGAATGGTTCAGTTGATCCGGAAGTTGCCCGGCAGATGGCACAGGGAACCGCACATATCTGCGAGGCCGATTACGGGGTTTCGACCACCGGGGTTGCAGGGCCGGAGCCGCACGATGGTAAGCCCGTTGGTACCGTATTTTTGGGTATGCACACTCCAGAGGCAACCTATGCCGTACAGCGGCACTATGAGGGGGATCGGGTACAGATTCGCGCCTCGGCAACGGCGGATGCAATTCTCCTGCTAACCCAAGCTGTGCACGGTACTAAGGACGCATCGTAGTCTTATCTAGAGGTCAGCTGAAGTATCTTTTCACGGGATACTTTAATCAAGTTTCCAGGGATTTCCCAGGTGCATGGGAATAAAACTATAGCTTGGTAAGTTTGAATATATACTAGCCAGGCTCATATAAACGGTACAGCACCCAAGGCTAGCCGAGAACTAAAAAATGAGTTAGGCTTAATAACTGTAAGAACCGAACACTGGTTGACCTACGTACGAGGAGAAACAACGCATATGACCAAGAAGCGTGTATCTATTAATGGTATTACCCGGTGGAAAGAAATTAACCCAGCTCCGCAACAGGTAGCTCCTGTTGTGGAAGAGGCAAAGACTGTACCTCTGCGCCAGGCTATTGGCGAGGTTCTTCGTGACGTTCGTCAGCGCCAGGGTCGTACCCTACGCGAGGTTTCACAGAGCGCACGTGTTTCCCTGGGTTATCTCAGCGAAGTTGAGCGTGGGCAGAAGGAAGCTTCTTCGGAGCTTCTGGCATGGATTTGCCAGGCGCTTGATATCCCGATGTACCAGATGCTCCGTGAAGTCGCCGACCGTATGGCAATTCTAGAGGGCGTACACGTTCCGGATACCGTTCCCGCCGAGCTTGCTGAGCAGTACCGTAACGATTACATGATGGCTTCGCTCTAAGAGACCTATGTGAGCGAACCGCGCATCCGTTATGATGCGCGGTTCGCTTTTTTATGCACTGACAACGGTAGAGGTCTACTTTCGCAGGGGACTCTGATGAAGCATTCTCGTGATTTTTTCTCGGATATGCTCTGAAACAGGAGAGCGTAAGGAGGGATGATGAAACTCAGCGAGTTTTGGACAAATATGGACTACGAATTCGGTGCTGGGTATGCCCGAGTTTTGGCGGGAGATTTGGTGCTTGGGTCGCTTGGGAATATGACGGCTTTAGAGGCACTTGAAGCTGGGGTTGCACCGAAGGATGTTTGGCTTGCGGTCTGCGAGACACAGGATATTCCGGAGGTTCGCCGTTTGGGACCCGACCGTGAACCGCGCAGGTAGCCGAATCCATGAATTGCTGCGGAATAAGTCCGGTTTAGGGGTTGTTGCGACGCTGTATGTGGAGACTCTGAGATAGACACGGCGAGCATAAATTCGAAAAAATTTGCCGAAAATTTGTGCGATTTATAGGATTTTTGTTCGAGTCGTGCTAATCTATCCACAGAGTAAAAATATCTGTACTTTCTGGGGGGATTTTTCCACATTCTTCCGCCGCCGGTCTTAAAGTGTCAGGCGGACTTCGTAGAGTAGTGTGCAGAGGGTGGCGAGAAGCACCTCCCGAAGAATCATTGAGACCTTCTATTGATAGAACGAGGTAACTAACCGTGGCAAAGAACAGCAAGGCACAGGGCGTCGCTCGTGTTCCTGAAGAAGGCCGTGCCAAGGCACTCGAAGCCGTGATGGCTAAAATCGACAAGGATTATGGTAAAGGCGCGATTATGCGTCTAGGCGATAAAGAGACCGTGAAAACGGAGGTTATTTCAACCGGCGCTATCGCTTTGGATGCTGCTCTCGGTATCGGCGGACTGCCCCGCGGCCGTGTGATCGAAATTTATGGTCCTGAATCTTCCGGTAAGACCACTGTCGCTCTGCATGCTGTAGCGAATGTGCAGAAAGCGGGCGGTATCGCGGCGTTTATTGATGCTGAACATGCACTCGATCCGGTCTATGCTGCCAAACTCGGCGTTGACACCGATGCCCTCTTGGTATCGCAGCCCGATACTGGGGAACAGGCACTCGAAATTATGGATATGCTGGTTGGTTCCGGTGCTGTAGATATCGTTGTGGTCGACTCTGTAGCAGCTCTCGTTCCCCGCGCCGAGATTGACGGCGATATGGGGGATTCTCATGTGGGCTTGCAGGCGCGTTTGATGAGCCAGGCTCTCCGTAAGATTACGGGTCGCCTGGCATCCACCGGCACTACAGCAATCTTCATTAACCAGCTTCGTGAGAAGATCGGCGTGTTCTTTGGTTCTCCCGAAACCACGACCGGCGGTAAGGCCCTGAAGTTCTACGCCTCGGTGCGTATCGATATTCGACGTATTGAGACCTTAAAGGACGGGGCGAACCCCATTGGCAATAAAACTCGTGCCAAGATCGTGAAGAATAAGATGGCTCCTCCCTTCAAACAGGCCGAGTTCGACATTCTGTATGGTGAGGGTATCTCCGTTGAAGGCGGTATTCTTGACCTCGCGGTAGAGCATGACATCGTCAAGAAGTCTGGCGCCTGGTTTACCTATGATGGCGAACAGCTGGGGCAGGGGCGCGAGAACGTGCGTAAACTGCTCAAGGATAACCCGGAATTGACTGAAGAACTACAGTATAAGGTCCTCGTAAAACTCGGAATTATCGATCCTGAAGGCGAGGAATCTTCGGAAGAAGCTGAAGCCACATCGGTTGAAGCCGATCCTCTCGACGAGCTCGCAGAAGAATTCTAAATAAGATGGCGTGTGCCGTGCATCCACGATAGCCTAGCTTTGAGGATACGCGGCACACGCTCTAGCATATCTGAGAACTCTACGCCTTTGAGGCGTTGTACCTACAGGATTACAGCATCGAATCAGCACAGGAAGGCGGCATGGGTAACGATTGGTTGGCGGATGCCTGGGGTGATAACCCGTTGAGTGACCCTGCGATTTCTGACGCTGAAACAATTTCTGATGCTGCAGAGGGCAAAGCCACAGGATTCTCTGATTGGCATCCCGCCGCACACGGATACGTGGAAGACAAACCCGACCCCGATTCTGCACCCTATCGTTCTTCCTCATCGCGCTCGTTCCCACGCACACGAGGGGGAGGGGCGGCAGCTCAACATGATGCAGAACCCCGTACACAAAACGCTTCATCAAAACCCTCAGCAGAGCGTACATCGGGCGCCCGTAAGAAGCGTCGAAACCCGGACTGGAAAAAAGGATTCCGGCGCCCCAAGAACACCGAAAAATCGCCCTTCGCCCCGGCTATTGGGGCTCATCGTGCAGAGGAAGAACATCCAGAAAAAGTACGAAAGAAGAAAAGGTCATCAGGCCCATTATTTCGTGAGGGGAGTGCCCTCAACGAACCTTTGAGCACCGAAGAAGAAGCTCTTATTCGAGGTATCGCTACCGAAGAAAAGACGAATGTTCCGGGCACCAATCGCTCAGGACGTTGGAAACAGCGCGAAGAGCCAGATCCGTACACGCGAGCAAAGACTCTGGTTTACAATCAGCTGGCGTATTCCGCTAAATCCCGCGCGCAGCTGCAGAAAAAACTTGCCGATAAAGGGTTTGAGGAAAGTCTTATAGAGCCGCTGCTCGATAAATTCGAGGCGGCTCACCTAATCGACGATGCCGAGTATGCGCGTTCCTTTGTGGAACAGCGGGGAAAACATAAGAAGCTTTCCCGAACCGCTCTGCGCCGTGAACTCAAAGAGCGAGGAATTACCGGAGAACTTGCTGAAGATGCGCTCGCTGCGCGCACGGACGAAGATGAGCATCGGGATGCTGCGGAGCTCGTGCGCAAAAAACTGCGTCCTTCCATGAACTTCTCAGATCGTACCGAGAAGGAGAAAATCATGCGCCGGCTGGTAGGGATGCTGGCACGTCGAGGATATTCTTCATCCGTAGCGTTTTCGGTGGTAAAAGAAGAAATCGAGAAGTACCGCAGCGAGCAAGAAGAAGACTGTTGAATATTCTTCATCAGAAGAGTATCCAGCGGATCCAGCAACAGATAAGAGGTAATCTATGCAGCCGTTACAAGAACTTCGTGCCAGGCGTATGATCGCTCAGCTCCTCGCTCCAAGTGCAGCGCATCGTGGTATAGGTGTAGACGCTGACACTCTGTACCAAGAGACAAGCGCCCCGATACATGTGTTAAATCATCTCTACGCTGTTCAGGGGCAAAATTACAATGCCGGTGTGCGCGCCATTGCTCTACGAGCTGCGTGCAGTGCTGAAACAGTTCTTGAAGGCATCCATGACTACGATATTGTACGTTCGTGGCCTATGCGCGGGACACTCCATTTTTTGACTCTTAAAAGCTCAGATTCACTGTATGCTGCCGTCGCTGGTCGAGGTGCGAAGCCTCAGACCACCTATATGCATCAATGTAACTTTACGCTCGAAGACTTTGAACGTTGGCGTAAACATCTTCATGAAGCTTTACAAACTCGCGGTTATCTTGAGCCGCTCACCCGTACTGACCTCTACGCCATTTTGGATGAATGCGGCTATAGCGGACCAAGTTCGCGACGTAGTCACCTCATTCGGCTCTACGGCGGTGAGGGTACGGTTCTTCAAGGGCCGCTTCAGGGGAAAGAGGAAAGCTTCGTGCACCGTGACTCCATACCTGTGCCCCGCACAAAATACGAGCGAAAGCAGGCACTGGTTGAATTGGGTACACGTTATATATGCGGTCACGGGCCAGTGACTGCCGAGGACCTGAGCTGGTGGGCTGGAATTACGATAACCGATGCCCGATATGCGTTTAAACATGCTCATTGTACCCAGAACATTGTGCTGGGTGGGCAAGAATATGCGATAGGTTCCTGGCAAGAAGGCATTACCGACTCGGAACTCAAAGTTGCTCTTAATCGCAAGCTTATTCTCCCAGCCTTCGATGAGTATCTGCTGGGATATGCCGATAAGAGTTTTGCGTTGCGTGAGGAACTACGTCCGCAGGTTCTTACCCGGAACGGAATTAGTTGGGATTTTACGCTTGCCGCCGGTGAGGCAACTGGACGTGCCGTCTAATCTACTTTTCGAGGTTCTTACCGTAATCGCCAAGGCGCTGGATGAGATCGTAAAGCGCGGGGTCTTGAGTGTTCCCAAGAGTAAGCAGGATGCGCATCAGCTCGGCACCCTGATAGCAAATGCGGGGAAGAACCTGTACCCGGGATCCGTCGGCGTAAAGCTCCAAAAGCGTACACACTGTAATAGCTGCGCACACCGCAATGTCTTCGGCAAGCCTGGCATCTAAAGGTACTTCACCGAAGAGGACCGTATAAAATTTAGGAAGCTCCTGTTCCCTATCTACCCGGTAAAGCGGGTACTGGGGCGACGAGGGAAACCCGAGCATCGCCTCCACAAAAGGGAATCCGCGATGGTGAATACAGGTCCCCTCCGTATCAAAGGCGCGGGTGCCGATACCGCGAGAAGGTGCCGTATCGGCAGGGGAGTACAGCACGTTATGCGGCGAAAAATCTCCTGACGAGAGCATATAGACCTGCCCGCGGCTACGTTTAAACTGCTCGGGTACCGGCGGGCGTTTGAGGAAAAATGGCTGAGTAATGCGATGGAACCGGAAGATTAGTTCTTGGAGATCGTTTGTAGGTTCTTCGGCATCTTCGCTCCGTTCTGCTGGGAGATCGGGATATAGGCGTTGAAGCCCCTTCTCGGCAAGTTTCGGGGAGGGCATCGCCCCCGGGAACTGCGCCCTACGGTCCGCCCTCGCAAGCGATGCGCGATATTGATCGACGGTGTCGTCAAAAATTCCTTGTCGGGCGAATTCACCCCACACTGCCGCGTAAGCCGCAAAAGCGCGTGCCGTATTGTTCTGGTTGAAAAGCTGCGTGGAGGTATCAGCTATGAGGGAGTTTGCAACGGGTACCGACCCTTCAAAAACCACGTCTTCGAGTGCTAAGCAGCGTAAGTCATCATCAACACCGTAGAGGGCAGGGTAAATATCTGGAACCATCTCATCGAGGGCAACTGCACCGTATTTTTCCCGAAGGTATCCAAAACCGCCTGCGTTAGTCGCCGAATCTCCGCGGCGATAACGCTTTAAGATGACAGACTCGGGCTGCCAGGGCGTATGCGGGTTAGATCCATAGCGTACTCGCAGCACGACCGAGCGCATTCCGGTTGAGAGAATCGTCAGCGAGAGCGGAATCCGATCTCCGATAGCCGGTAGGGTTGCCGCCCACGAAAGCATCTTGAGAACACTGACCCGGAACGCCTCAGAATCGGCGGGGGAGTGCGTGGGCGCGGGATGGTATTCCGCGATGGCACGCTCAAGAATAGTCGCGAGGGGATCCTCAGGATATTGGCCGGAAGAATTACTAAGGGATACCTGCATAGAGCCATTATCCACCATCCGCTACCCTAATGGCGTGAGCATGACCCTAAATGATTTTTCTGCTGAATCCGCAACGTCCGCCGAAACTCCCCGAACCTATGAAGTTCGCACCTTTGGCTGTCAAATGAACGTTCACGATTCTGAACGTATGTCTGGTTTGCTAGAAGCGAACGGGTATGTACGCGCCGCCGAGGGGGAAGAACCCGACCTCGTGGTGTTTAACACATGCGCGGTGCGCGAGAACGCATCGAACCGTCTCTACGGGCATTTGGGGCAGTTGGCCTCCGTGAAGCGACGCCACGAAGGCATGCAAATTGCTGTAGGCGGATGCCTGGCTCAAAAAGACCAGAACACTATTATCGAAAAAGCCCCTTGGGTAGATGTCGTGTTCGGCACCCACAATATTGGCTCGCTCCCCACACTCCTTGAACGCGCCCGCCACAATCACGAAGCACAGGCGGAACTGCTCGAATCGCTTGAGGTGTTCCCCTCGACCCTGCCCACGAAACGCGACCATGTGTACTCGGGCTGGGTGTCAATCTCCGTAGGATGCAATAACACTTGTACCTTCTGCATCGTGCCGTCACTGCGCGGTAAAGAGAAAGATCGTCGACCCGGCGATATCCTCGCTGAAGTTCAGGCGCTCGTTGATGACGGTGCGATCGAAGTAACTCTGCTTGGGCAGAACGTGAACTCCTACGGCGTGGAATTTGGGGACCGTCAGGCATTCTCCAAACTATTGCGCGCCTGCGGTGATATTGAGGGACTGGAACGAGTACGGTTCACGTCACCGCATCCAGCTATGTTCACCGACGACGTGATAGAAGCGATGGCAGAAACCCCGAACGTCATGCCTGTTCTGCATATGCCGCTTCAATCGGGATCGGATAAGGTGCTCAAAGACATGCGCCGCTCATACCGATCCAAGAAATTCTTGGGTATTTTAGAGAAGGTGCGCGAGCGCATTCCGCACGCTGTCATTACCACCGATATTATCGTGGGGTTCCCCGGTGAGAGCGAAGAAGACTTCCAGGATACGCTACGCGTGGTGGAGCAGGCGCGGTTCTCGTCAGCATTTACCTTCCAGTACTCAATTCGCCCCGGCACCCCGGCGGCGACTATGGAAAACCAGATTCCAAAAGATGTTGTGCAAGAGCGCTACGAACGCTTAGTGGCTCTGCAGGACCGTATCGCGGGTGAAGAGAATCGTAAACAGCTGGGGAAGACTGTCGAGCTGATGGTTATCGCCGAGTCTGGGCGTAAAGCGCAACAGACGCATCGTCTGGCGGGCCGCGGACCGGATCAGCGCCTCGTACATTTCTCAGTACCTGCCGGGTGCGAAGAGCCTCGCCCTGGAGACATGGTAACCGTTCCTATCACTGAGGCAGGGTCATTCCATCTGATTTCAGATCCCACCGCTGAGCAGTATCAGCTTCGCCGCACCCGAGCCGGGGACGCCTGGGACCGTTCACAGGCCGAATCCTGCGGCGCCGGAACTACCCAAGTTTCGGGCGGTCCTGTGGGACTTGGCATGCCCACTATTGGGCCTAAATCCTAGATACCGTAGGGCGTGCGCGCGGTCTCATATTATCTGTAGACCCGTACAATAGACCCATGACGTACCCCTTAGAGCCTCCTATTATCGCTATTATCGGTGCCACCGGTACCGGTAAGAGTGCGCTCGCAATTGCTCTTGCCCGGCATCTTGGCGGTGAATGTGTGAACGCGGATTCTATGCAGTTCTATCGCGGTATGAATATCGGAACTGCTAAGATTACCGCTGAGGAAATGCAGGGGGTTCCTCACCATCTGCTCGATATTTTGGATATCACGCAGGAAGCTTCGGTAGCAGAATTTCAGCATCAAGCCCGGCAGCTCTTTGCGGATATTAGAGCGCGCGGTAAGTACCCTATTCTGGTGGGCGGATCCGGCCTCTATGTTCGGGCGGCTCTCGATAAACTCGAATTTCCCGGCACGGATTCGGCAGTACGGACTCGGCTGGAGCAGGAAGCCGCCCAGCAGGGGATCGGTGTTTTGCGCACACGCCTGGCTCAGGTCGATCCTGACTCTGCGGCGCGTGTTCACGACGAACGGCGCGTTATCCGTGCCCTCGAAGTTTTTGAGGTGACGGGGCGTCCCTTTTCTGCCTTTATGCCAGTACGCGAATATATCTCACCCGCCATACAGATTGGGCTTGATATGGATCGTGAACGCCTCCACGAACGCCTGTACCGGCGGGTGGTGAACATGGCGGAATCAGGGCTTTTAGATGAAGTACGAACGCTGGAACAGCATGGTCTGCGCGAGGGAAAGACCGCCTCACGTGCCATCGGGTACGCCCAGTTTTTGGAGGTTTTGGATGCGCAGACTACCGCCTCCACCCCCGCGTTGAGCGCGACGTATACTCTGCACGATGCGATCGAAGACACCGCGACGGCAACCCGACAATTTGCGCGTCGTCAGATAACCTGGTTTCGCGGGGATGACCGCGTACACTGGTTTGACGCCGAATCGAAGAACCTGCTTAGCCAAGCTCTTGAGGTCGTGCATCAGGCGAGCCAAGGCTGTAAAGGACCGAAACCTGCTTAAGACGCATCCTCTGCGGTAAACCGGTAGAATTTACAGAGATTTAGTCACGAAGAACGAAGGGTAGAGAACGAGCATGACCGATGGCGTATCCACGTGGGGAGAACTAGCCGGGCGTACTCTGACAAAGGGGCATGGAACGGGTAATGACTTTATATTTCTGACCGATCCAGCCTCTGAGATCCCGCTCGATGCTGACCTCATCGCGCGTGTCTGCGATCGTCATTTTGGAATCGGTGCCGACGGCTTTATCCGTGCAGCGTATACCGAAAATTTCAGGACCGGGCAGAATATGCTGGAAGAACATCCAGACGCTATCTGGTTTATGGATTACCGTAATGGTGACGGCTCGATCGCCGAAATGTGCGGGAATGGTGTGCGTGCTTTCGTCGATTACTTGCGTACTGAGGGAATGATTGACCTTGAGGTAGGTGAGACCGTCAAGATTGCTACGCGAGGCGGCGTCAAAATCGTGGCGCGCACCGAAGAAGGATATGCCATTGATATGGGTCCGTGGAGTTTTATCCATGGAGACACAGCACGCGAAAGTGGTGAAGATTCGCATGTTTCGGCGCGTGGACTGATGACTCCCCGAGCCGGTCTGTCGATTTCGATGGGTAACCCCCACACTGTGGTGATGCTGGGTCAGGAAGGCAAGTTGGACGGACTCGATCTGAACAGCCAACCACAGGTAAATCCAGCCCCCGAAAAAGGAACTAACGTTGAGTTTGTGGTTCCGGTTGATCTAGAAACATCCGACGAGAATAAAAACGTTGGAGCCATCAGGATGCGCGTATACGAACGCGGCGTGGGTGAGACTCTATCCTGCGGGACTGGTGCATGCGCGGCCGCGGCGGCAACCCGTTTTTGGGGCGGCGAAGAGGCGCCCGATGAATGGCTGGTTCATGTTCCCGGCGGCACGCTTGCAGTAACCTTCGTCCTAGGCCCCGACGACCTCGAACACGTCGTTCTAGCAGGGCCAGCTCAGACGGTTGCCAAGATTGAGCTCCACTAACCTACGAAGGAGTTTTGAGAACTTATGCCCGTCAGCCTTCTTCTGAGGCGGAGAAGCTGGCGGGCATTATCGCGTGAGCATCCACCTGAAGCCTTTAAGAACCTTTGGAAGAACGCACAACCTCCAAGATACGGAACCCCTTCGACATGGCATATCGAGATACCGAAAACTCGGATCCAAAACGTTCGGTGAGCTGTGCATCCAGCCATTTTTGCAGGGAATCAGAACCCAAATTCTTTTGAACCACCAGATAGGCAGCACCGCCGGGGGCTAGCCGCGGAAGCCACGTGAGCAGAATATTGTGCAGAACCTCTTTACCCACGCGAATCGGAGGATTGGACCAGATAGTATCGAAACGTAATGTGGGATCTATCTCATCGGGGGTGCTCACCGAGACGTTATGCAGCCCCAAAGCGCGGGCATTCTGTTCCGTGAGCGAAAGCGACCGGGAATTGACGTCAATCCCATAAACCTCAGATTGCGGAGCAAGCATAGCTAAAGATAACGCGATGGGTCCCCAGCCGCATCCAATATCGAGCATATATTTTCCGTGTGGCTCAGGTACTTGCGCTAAAAGAACCGCAGTTCCCTTGTCTATTCCCGAAGGACTAAAAATACCGTTCGCGGTCGTCACGGAAACCTCACGCCCCGCCAACTCAACCTGAACCGTTCGAGGTTTGAACTCGGCCTCGGGAGACGAGGAAAAATAATGCTGTTCGCTCATGAATCCAGTGTACCCGGCTGCACCCCGCATCATCGCTGCTACGCTGATGCGCCCACAGCGAGAGATAACCGAAAACCGCGACAACTGCGGCATGCGACCGCTAAAATAGAGGAACATATGAAATTAACAGATACCTCTTTTTCCAGCGAAAAGCTGCCCAGTGATGAGCAGCTACGCCGAACCGTAGAACGAGTCTTAGGCCGTGCAGATGCAGCGGCACAGACCACTATCTACCCCGAAAGCACCGGTAGCACCGCACAACGCCGCGTGCTCGATACCCGTGCCCGAGAAATTTCCGATAATCAGCGGGAACACTCAGAATTTGACGGCGAGCAGGAAGACCTCGCCGAACGCCGCGCATTACGCCGAGTCGCCGGGCTTTCTACCGAGCTCGATGATGTGACTGAAGTTGAATACCGTCAGCTGCGCCTAGAACGCGTGGTTCTCGCCGGGCTGTGGACCGAAGGGACCGTCGAAGATGCTGAAAACTCCCTGCGAGAACTCGCTGCACTCGCCGAAACCGCAGGATCTGAAGTGCTGGACGGGCTAGTTCAGCGCCGCCTCAAACCAGACCCCGGAACTTTTCTTGGCTCAGGAAAAGCCCTCGAACTCAAAGACATTGTTGAGGCAACCGGTGCTGATACCGTGATCGTCGATTCTGAATTAGCACCCTCACAACGACGAGCCCTCGAAGATATCGTTAAAGTCAAAGTGATCGATCGTACAGCCCTGATTCTAGACATCTTCGCTCAACACGCGAAATCTCGTGAAGGCAAAGCACAGGTCGAACTTGCCCAACTCGAATACATGCTTCCGCGTCTGCGCGGCTGGGGCGCGTCTCTGTCACGCCAGGCAGGCGGGCGTGCAGCATCCGGTGAAGGCATTGGTTCACGCGGACCTGGTGAAACCAAAATCGAGATGGATCGCCGCCGTCTGCGTGCCCGCATGGCAAAGCTCAAGCGCGAAATAGCCGCTATGGCGCCCGCACGTGAGACAAAACGCCTAAGCCGTAAACGCAACAGGGTACCCTCGGTTGCTATCGCGGGGTATACGAACGCAGGTAAGTCGTCGTTGCTGAATCGTCTGACCGACGCTGGTGTCTTAGTGGAGAATGCTCTCTTCGCAACCCTGGATCCGACCGTGCGTAAAGCACAGACTCCGGACGGCATCGGCTATACGCTTTCGGACACTGTAGGATTCGTGCGCTCGCTGCCCACCCAGCTCGTGGAAGCATTCCGTTCCACGCTCGAAGAGGTAGCCGATGCAGACGTGATTCTGCATGTGGTAGACGCATCTCACCCAGACCCTGAGGGGCAGATTCGCGCCGTGCGTGAGGTTATCGCAGATTTAGATGCTCGCCGTATACCCGAGATTATTGTGCTCAATAAAGCGGATGCGGCAGATCCCTTTATCCTCGAACGCATGCGACAGCGCGAACCGAACCACGTCATCGTCTCGGCGCGCACAGGGGAGGGCATTGACGAACTCAAGCAGAAGATTGCGGATACAATTCCGCGGCCATCGCTTGAAGTTAAATTACTGATCCCCTATAACCACGGTGAAGTTATTTCCCGTCTTCATGCTTGGGACGCTGAGATTAAAAGTACTGCGTTTGTCTCAGATGGAACCTTTGTCACCGCTTTGGTGCGTGAGGATGTTGCCGCAGAACTCTCTGACTATGTGATCGACGGCGAGCTCCTTGAAGTGCTTGAATTGGAGCTTCAAGACTCTGCCTCTGAACCCGAAAACGTCTGTGAACTCGCGTGATGAGAGCGTGAGCACCCCATGACCGATAATATTACTGCGCCCACCGGAGCGGAGCTTGAAACTCTGCCCGGTGCAAAACCCGTGTTAGATTTGCTCGATCATGTGATTGAAAAAACGGGCGGACAAAAACGCTTCGGACAACGTAGAATGGCAGCCCATGTTGCGCAGGCTTTCGACCTTGAGCGGCATCTCCTCGTGCAGGCAGGCACCGGAACCGGTAAATCCCTCGGGTATTTGGTGCCAGCCCTGCACCATGCGGGTGCAAGTACAAAACCCATTATCGTGGCGACCGCAACCCTGGCCCTCCAAGCACAGATCGTAAAACGAGACCTTCCAAAACTTATGGAGGCGCTCTCTTCTGAGCCCGAATCTGAAGCTCAGGTCGCAATCCTCAAGGGCAGGAACAATTACCTGTGCCTGCACAAACTCGACGGCGGATACCCCGAAGAGGAACCTGATACCCTCTTCGACATACCTCAGCGTAGTATGTCTCGCATCGGTGAAGAAGTACTGCGGTTAAGGTCCTGGGCGGAAAAAACCGAGACCGGCGACCGCGATGAACTTAAACCCGGTGTATCGGATCGTGCCTGGGCGCAGGTATCCGTGAGCGCCTCAGAGTGTTTGGGAAAACGCTGCCCCCTCGTTGAGGAGTGCTTTAGTGAGCGGGCGCGCCAAGAAGCATACGAAGCTGATCTTGTGATTACTAATCATGCGCTGCTTGCCATCAACGCTTTTGAAGGTTTAGGTGTACTTCCCGAACACGATATCGCTATTATTGACGAGGCGCATGAGCTTGCAGACCGCGTGACCGGCGCGGTGACGGATTCCCTTTCTGCTTCCTTAATTAGGCGTGCCGCTCGCGATATCCGCAAGAACTCCAAAGCAGACTCCAGCGCGCTTGAACAAGCCGCCGGTTCTTTAGAAACCGCATGTGAAGGTGTTTCTGAGGGCTTGCTAGAAAGGCTCGAAGGGCGACTTCTGAACGCACTCGCGGCTGTAGCCGATGCCGCACGGGCGGCGCTTTCCGACTCTAAGAGTGACAATAAAGAGGCGGATGCCGGGCTTCAGATGGCTCGTTCACGTGTTTCTGAGGTACACGATGCCGCAACGCGCATGCTGGAGTCTGCCGAACATCGCGAAGTGCTGTGGTTATCGCGCCAGGGTGGTTGGGAAAACGGACGATATACCGCAGCTTCCGATCAGGATCCCGCCACACTCCACGTTGCTCCTTTGAACATCGGAAGCCGTTTGCGTGAGGGGCTTTTTGAGGACCGTACCGTTATTCTTACGAGTGCAACCCTTACCGTGGGTGAATCCTTTGATGCAGTAGCCGGCTCCCTAGGGCTGGCTGGGCCGCAGGCTCCGCGCTGGGAAGGTCTTGATGTAGGCTCTCCTTTTGATTATCCACGGCAGGGAATTCTATACGTGGCTTCCGACTTGCCCAAACCGAGCTTTGGCGTGAATCCTCAGCAGCTCGAACGATTACGCGAATTATGTGAAGCTTCTGGTGGTGGGGCTCTGGGGTTATTCTCGTCGAAGCGAGGTGCCGAGCAGGCGGCTGAATATGTACGTCAGCACACAGATTTGAATATTCTCTTGCAGGGAGAGTCCTCATTGCGGGCTCTTGTCGAGGAGTTTACTGAAGATATAAATGCTTGTCTTTTCGGCACCATGAGCCTTTGGCAGGGAGTGGATGTTCCCGGGGATTCCTGTCGTCTGGTACTGATGGACCGTATACCGTTCCCGCGCCCAGACGATCCTCTCGCTCAAGCGCGTACCCGTGCCGTGGCAGAAAAAGGCGGGAATGGGTTTATGGCTGTTTCGGCATATCATGCGGCAATCCGCATGTCTCAGGGAGCAGGGCGATTGATACGTTCCGTCCACGATCGCGGGGTAGTGGCGATCCTTGACTCTAGGGTGGCGACTCAGCGATACGGTGGGTACCTGATGCGGGCGATGCCTAACCTTTGGACCACCCAGGATAAGAATGTTGTTTTGGGTGCTTTAGAACGGCTCTATCAGAGTATTGACTAAAAGCAATAAGATACGCGGGTTTAATACACGTTGTATTCCGGTACTGGTACCGAGACATAAACGTAGCGAAGCGTCCATAGATGTAATGTGGGAAAGGGAGGGTACCGTTCGACGGTACCCTCCCTGATGTATTGTGCGTTTATGGCTGCCTATAGTAATTAGTTAGTCTATCGGGGCAACTCGGATACGGTTCCCATCTAGATCACTTGCTACGAAAGTCATCCCAAATACATCACGATGGGGCTCTTCCAATATGACAACCCCTTGTTCCACCCAGGCTTGGTACTGCGTGAGGATTTCTGCATCGGAGCCCTTGAGATTTATACATACCTCAGAGGTACGTGTTGAAGTTTCATGAAGAGTATTGCTTGCTCCGGTCCACAACGCTAGCGAGACTCCCGGCGCTAAATCCATGGTGACATAGCGTGGCGAGGTAAAACTGACCTCAAGATTTAGAATGCTCGTATAGAAGGACACTGAGGCCTCGATATCCGATACATAGACAATAAAAACGATCTCACGGTCAATCATTGTGCTGTTGTTCCTTCTGGACATGAGACGGTTGAATACGCAGGAACGGAACCTCTAGCGCGTGTCTTTTGAGAAAAACGCGCGCAGTTCAGAAGGTCCCTGTTAGATGCTTCGCAGAACAGAAACTACTTTACCCATCACCGTGGCGCGGTCGCCGAGTATGGGCTCATATTGGGAATTTCGGGGGAGCAGCCAAGTATGACCATCTACTTGGCGGAATACTTTGACGGTCGCTTCGTCGTCAAGAAGAGCCGCAACAATATCTCCATTATCGGCGGTGTGTTGTTCACGTACAACAACCCAGTCACCGTCGCATATGGCGGCGTCAATCATCGAATCCCCTTTGACGCGAAGCATGAAAAGCTTCCCACTGCCCACGAGCTGGCGGGGGAGAGAGAGAACATCCTCAACGGATTGCTCAGCCGTAATAGGACCACCAGCAGCAATGCGACCTACGAGGGGCACGGGAACCATATCCTCGTCGCTCACCTCAAATGTAGGCAGCTCCGGAAAATGGGCTGAAGCGCCCTCAGACTCTATATCGTCAAGAATCTCGATGGCACGCGGTAGTTTTGGATCGCGGCGAATATATCCCATCTTCTCAAGACGACCGAGCTGATGAGTCACCGAAGAAAGTGAAGCCAATCCAACGATATCGCCAATCTGACGCATCGAAGGGGGGTACCCTTTCTGCTCGATTTCTGTACGAATCGCATCCAAAATTTTCTGCTGACGCGGAGTCAGCGGAGGGCGCTGAGCTTCGGGTGTCATGCGGAGCCTTCTTTCTAACTATTTACGCACGCCATGGTTCCTAGAGTATTGACTGGATCCAGGTAAGCATAATGATGAACCGTCTCGTTCTCAGTCTAAAGCATCAGAGAGAAAACTTCAAACAAATATTCTATGAATCTCGAATATAATCGAAGAAATATTTAGTAACTTTCTACTAGACTATCGAAACTAGATTCGATATAGTTGGTGTCTACGGAAGACATATTCGATAAAAGTTGAGGTCTTTCGGTGAGATGTTCTAGTTCAAGCTCTTGCTATGCAGGGATTATCGGTCTTCGAAATACTTCGGTATTTCTAGAGCATCTTAAGAGAATCCGAAAGCAAAATATGTGCTTTCTGCAGGAATATGAACTCATACCAACCGCATTATGAGCATTGAGAATGGTGTGTAACGGCGAGGATATGAACTTGTCACACACCAGAGGAAAGGAAAATACTATGGCAACGGCTGCTTCTTCCTCCCGGATTCCGGCGGGGTTAACCGTCATTCACCCGGCTCGTGTTCGTCAGGGCTCTTATCGAGCACGTACACACTATGCTTCACCGAGCCGTTCCCGTGTGCCTCATCCTCATCCTCGACTGACTTTTCCTCAAGTACAAGCTGTATACGAGACTTCATTCTCAGCTGCACCACAGAAAGTGAACGTCACATCTTCCTCTCAGACTCAGCAGAGCGTAACCGGTAAAACATCAAGCGGACAGCGGCGGGTTCCAGAAAAACTTAAAGGTGTGTCGGTGGTTAATAAGCGCAATCCCTCATTTTTCACACGTGCTATGCATCGCTCTAGGGCTCTGAAAAATTGGGTTTTTGGCATTCCGCTGATAACGCTGGCGGCCCTTGTCGTTCTTGGGGCGTTCATTCTTATATCGCCGCATACAGCAAACGCTGGAAATAATTCTCAAGGTGCAGGAACCCGGTACGTGACCGTTCAATCTGGAGATACGCTCTGGGATATTGCGCAAGAGGTAGACCCGAAGACTGATCCACGCGACACCATGGTGCAGATCAGTAAACTTAATGATCTGCAGGGTTCAACTGTCAAAGTCGGGCAGCGTCTAGAAGTCCCAAATGTGCGATAGCAGTCATAGTTGCTATCTAGAAAACGTGACTGGATGTGCGCTTATCATAACTATCTGCATTCTTTGTTCTCATGACTAATTTGAGACTGGTGGCTTTGAAGGGACCTGTATCGCGTAGGGCCCTTTTATGGACATATGGTGCTCAATACAGGCGATGTAACATGCGGTATGCAATGATAGCGTGAGATTAGGGGCAGAAACCTTGGAGTTTGTACCCTAGAGATACATGACATTTGTATGCTCGCCCGGTTACTCGTCTGGAATCCGGTGGGAGCGGAACTAAGGAGTCTCTATGCCCACACGTCCCACCGTAGCTATACTTGGCGAATTTGGTACATATGGCGAGCTCCAGCAAGCGTGCGAGCGCGTCGGTGCCCAAGCGTTCGTTACCACAGATCTCAATTCTCTACGAGACGCTGATGGTATGGTGATTGCTGGCCATAAGAAATCTCTCGAAACATACGAGGCTGTGCGGAAATTCCACGGTGATCGGGTGCTTGGCAGGCGCGTTGCAGGCGGTCGTCCTGTCCTCGTTGCCGGGGCTGGTTTTGGGATGCTGTTTGAAGTTATCCGAACCGTGAACCCAGATCTTGGAGACCTTGATATTTCTGCACTGGGAGAGTGGCCGGGTGCTGCACAAGATCTGGCTACCGCTGGGGCTCATCGAGGACACTATAGGGTTGAGGCTGCTGCGTCCAGTAAATTTTTACAGGATCTTCCTGAACCCTTGAACTTCAAGGCAGAGGATGGCGTGTTTACTTGGGATTTTGACCAGAGTATAGACTATATGGAGCCGCCTGCTGTCAGTTGGACTGATGCAGATCCGCGTTATATTGCAGCTGTCGAGAATGGTCCTCTCACAGCAATTCAATTTTGTCCGGTAGCTTCGGGTGCTGCAGGTGAAGAATTTCTTCGCCGCTGGGTTGCGCATCTTCCCGTCATGAACCGTTTGTAGCATCATAAATTTTACGAAAAACTGCGAAGGAGCATCATATGTCACCTCTATACTCCGGACTTATTCTTATGACTGTTGGGGCATTCTTTGCCGGTGGGGGTATATCTTTCCGTAAACAGGGCATATCTTTTGGCGCGCAGATTGTGCTGTGGATTATTGCTTTAGCCCTCTTCGGCTACGGAGCATATGTAACTTTCGTATACGGGTCACAGGGATAAGAATATGGGTACTCTAGAACTTCTTCCCGCAGTCGATATTGCTCAGGGGCGTGCAGTGCGTCCCGTAGGCGGTCGCCTCTCCCAACAGAGTGAGGGTACAGATCCAGTGGAAGCGGCTCTATCGTGGTGTCGTGCGGGGGCACGATGGATTCACCTTGTTGATCTGGATATGGCGTTTGGTCGTGGTAACAACACCTGCATCCTTCGAGAGGTTATTGATCGAGTTCGTGCGACAGCTCAGAATCCTATCAAAATACAGGTCAGTGGCGGTGTTAAAGATGAACGTTCTTTGGAATTCGCCTTGAGTCTTGAACCCGATCGCATCAATGTGACGTCGGCGGCGCTGCAGTATCCGGCATGGTTAGAGAAAACACTAGGACACTATGGTGAGCGGATAGCTCTGGGTTTGGACGCTCGCAATGGAACCGTTGTAGCACGTGGGACCGAATGGTGTGGCGATTCCGTGCATAACACGGTGCGGTGGCTGCAAACTGCGGAAGCATGCCGATATATTGTGACAGATGTAAGCCGAGATGGTGCTCTCTCAGGGCCTGGGCTACAGCTGCTTCGTGAAGTTCTCAGTCTCACTGAGCATCCCGTTGTGGCTTCGGGAGGTGTTGCTTCCCTGGAAGATATTCGCACTCTTCGTGCGCTGACGAATCAGGGCTTGGAAGGTCTTGTCCTAGGGAAGGCACTGTACGTCGGCAATTTTACTTTTGAGGAGGCTCGTAAGGCGGCTAATGATGATGCCTCATAACCCACAAGAACAACGGAATCTGTCTGAACCCCAAAAGCGTGCAGCTGCACGGCGCGCGTTGCCAGAGCATATTGCGGCTCAATTGCGCAGCGCTGGGAGGCAAACTGATACTGGCGGACAGCCCTGGAAAGGGAGGAACCTAGGAGAGGGAACGTCACAAACCCATCAATACTATGGAGACGATGGCTTGACGAACCCAGATTTAGCCCGGGTTCTGACCTCTTTTGAAGCTGATGAAGTTGATGAGGCAGCAGTTGTTGAAGCGTTGAGTGAAGTGCGAATATTTGCTCCGATTGTTGCTCAGCTTTCACAAGCTCATATAACCCATGATGGTCTGGTATCTGATAAAGAAGCTGATATGGCATTAGTTAGCTTGCAGGCTCCAGATGGTCGAAAAGCTCTTCCTGTTTTTACGAGTGTTGATGCTTTGACGCAGTGGCATCCGCAAGCTCGCCCGGTTGCAGCCTCTATGCGTAAAACGGCATTGAGTGCTGTGGAAGATGATAACCAACTCATCGTTGTGAATCCTGGTCAGAACCTCACCTTTGTGGTACGTCGCCCCGCTGTTTGGTCTTTGGCGCAGGGGAAACCGTGGATCCCTTCGTATCTCAACGACGAGGTACTAAATGAACTAAAGCGCCTTATCTCTACACAACCCGCTTTGGTGGATGTTCAATGCGATGTTGGTGACGGCGTACAGGCACGCACAGGCACGGGGAAGATCCTAAGGGGCGGAGGACCTGGTCCTGAGCTTGCGATTAAACTTGCTGTTCTTCCCGGACTCACCCGCGAACAGCTCAATATGGTAATTCAGGATTTTCAGCGGAGTCTGGCGAGCAGCGACCTTATGTCACAGGCGGTTGATTCTGTGCAAATTAAGCTTCTTTCTGCTTCATAGATTTGTGTAGTCTCTGTTGATGATGTCTTGGTGAACTTTAGAGAGTGTGAGATTCTAGAACCATGAGTAACACGACGAATAGTTTTCAATTTGGCGCATCATCAAACGAATCTGTACCTGTACACGGCGGTACAGAGCTAACTGATGAGCAAGTGCATGCCGTTAGTGAACAGATGCGGGATATTGCTGATGTGCCAGCCGTTGAGATTATCGGTGCTGCGGCTGTCCATCTCATGAGCGCTGCAGCCGTCAAATGCGGTCTGGCTGCCGAAGATAATGCTGCGGAGTTACAGGACTTGGATGAAGCACGCAAACTTATTACTGCATTGGCGGGGTTTGTGACGGCGGCGGCGCCGGAAATTGGTTCGCAGCATGCCGCCCCGCTGCGTGATGGGCTGCGGACGTTACAGCTGGCGTTTCGGGAAGCATCGTCAATCCCAGATGAGCCGGGGCAAGGGCCTGGCGAGAAATTTACCGGTCCTGTGTACTAATTCTGCGTGCTGAAGTACCTTGAACGATCCGTGAATGTAAATCTTCATATGTTCGCTACACAGGTTTTCAGATAAGATTTTGCCTTGTGCGGGGTAGCGTAATGCGCATAATCGTAGCTGCCCCTCACGGCAGGTTTACTGGGCTGACTGACCGGCTTCACAGGGATAAAACGGGAATATGACGAAGAAGGTTATCGTTCTTGGCATTTTCTTGTGAATTAGCTGTAAACCCGGTAGACTAATGTACTGTTTGCAAGTGGAGTCTACTCCCACCCGCATCCGCCCGCATATGGTGTGAGGCAGACGGGTTAGATAACCGAATTTTCGGTATTCGATGTGTGCCTTCGCTTGTAAACGGCGAGGGCTTTTTTAGTGCTCGCCACGGATAATATTCACGGGGAAACCCACAGAGCACAGGAGCTACTCATTAGCGAACCACGCATAAACGATCGTATCCGCGTTCCGGAGGTCCGACTTGTTGGCCCCGGTGGCGAGCAGGTAGGCGTTGTTCCTCTTAAAGATGCCTTGCGTCTTGCTGAGGATGCCGAACTTGACCTTGTCGAGGTTGCCCCGAACGCGAAACCGCCCGTTTGTAAGCTCATGGACTACGGTAAGTACAAGTACGAAGCTGCGGTCAAGGCTCGTGAATCCCGCAAGAAACAGGTTAACGCCGTTCTGAAGGAAATCCGTTTCCGTCTGAAGATTGATACCCATGACTATGAAACCAAGGTTGGGCACGCTCGTCGTTTCTTGACCGGTGGGGATAAAGTCAAGGCCATGATTCAGTTCCGAGGTCGTGAACAGCAGCGCCCCGAGATGGGTGTGCGTCTGCTTGAGCGTTTGGCAGAAGAACTGGCTGAGGTGAGCACCATTGAGTCTCGTCCTCGTCAGGATGGACGCAACATGGTGATGGTTCTGGCACCGCTTCGCGGTAAAGCAGAAGTGCGCCGTGGACAGAACTCAGGCAACCGCAAGGGTCGCGAGCGTCTCGACACGACTACGGCGAAGCCCGTTAGTAACTCATTGGCAGATGCTATGCCTGCCGAGTTGAAAGCTCAGGCTTCAGCCGAGTAATAGAGCCGAAACACAGCTTGGGGGCGCCCCTCGTGGAGGTGGCGTCCTTGAACTTTGGGTTCGGTGCGGCGGGTTAATCCCCGATCGTAATTCGTCCTTGGGGGAGGGCACTCTTCCCCCTCAAGCTACTCCGCTCGTGCGGGGATGAATGTAAGGAGAACGGCAGCTATGCCGAAGCAGAAGACCCACTCTGGTGCTAAGAAGCGCTTCAAGCTCACCGGTAGCGGCAAGGTTAAGCGCCAGCAGGCGAACCGCCGCCACTACCTGGAGCATAAGTCCTCTCGTCTGACCCGTCGTCTGGCATCTGACCAGATTGTTACCGGTGGCCAGGCAAAGGTTGTTAAGAAGATGCTGGGTAAGTAAGCTACGCTTACAATTCGCCTAGAGAAGCGGGAAAACCCGCATCACAGACCAAGACTCGCTCCTGCACGGTATAACATGATGGCCGTTCAGGACATAAGACGAAGGAGACACACGTGGCACGTGTGAAGCGCGCGGTTAACGCGCATAAGAAGCGCCGTACTATTCTCGATCGTGCATCCGGTTACCGCGGTCAGCGTTCGCGCCTGTACCGTAAGGCTAAGGAACAGGTCACCCACTCGCTCGTATACAGTTACGACCACCGTCGTAAGAAGAAGGGCGATTTCCGTCGCCTCTGGATTCAGCGTATTAACGCTGCATCCCGTGCGCAGGGATTGACCTACAACCGCTTTATTCAGGGCCTTAAGGCTGCCGGTGTTGAGGTTGATCGCCGTATGCTGGCTGAGCTCGCTGTGAACGAGCCAGCAGCTTTCAACGCTCTGGTTGAGATAGCTAAGAAAAACCTACCTGAGGATACCTCGGCTCCTAAAGCGTAACTGAGAGCCAGGTAATGCCTGCAGCAGTGCGGGTATTAAAGCGTAAACGGTCGCCGTGTCTCATGACGGCGACCGTTTTCTTACTGATATAGAAAATCCCGTACATGCAGCCCCACTTCAGTGTGCGCGGGGGAGCGCATCGGTTACCTTTTTTGCCTGTACCCTTAAAGGGTGAATTTTCTAGAACGCATAAGTTCCCCAACCGTGATGTCGAATCCGCATGCTGATCGTGTACGTGACATCGCCAAACTGAGCACTCGTCGTGGTCGTACCAAGAAAAAACAGTTCATGGTCGAAGGACCCCAAGCCGTGCGTGAGGCGCTGAAAGCTCATCTGCAATCGCCGGTGTTAGACGCCGTGTACGTTACGGAAAGTGCTTATGAGCGTCACCCCGATATTGCTGAACTTCTGGAACAAGCACACGGTACCCCTACACCTGAGGAAGGCCGCCGTGTCTTTATGCGTGTCGTGACCGATGAAGTCTTGGCGGCTATGGCGGATTCCGTAACCCCGCAAGGTATTATTGCCATTTCGTTCATGGTGGATACTTCGTTCTCTGTCTTATGGGGTGAAAACGCCCTCAACCCTAAACTTATCGCTGTACTATCCAGGATTCAGGACCCTGGGAATGCGGGTACTATTCTGCGTGTGGCGGATGCGGCAGGGGCCGACCTCGTTATCACCACGAAGGGGTCGGTTGATCTTTATAACCCCAAGACAGTACGTTCAACGGCAGGTTCTCTCTTTCACGTTCCCATTATTCAAGGTGTTGAGCTGGAAGAATTTGCCGAGGACGTAAAATCTCAGGGAATCGTTGTGCTTGCCGCCGATGGGTACGGTACTGTAAATCTTCAAGACCTTATTGACCACGCGGCAGTTCTTCGCGCAGGTTTTAGCGGTGAGACCCCAGCGGAAGTAAAAGGTGCTTTTGACCTTTCTCGCCCTACTATGTGGCTTTTTGGAAATGAAGCTCAGGGACTTAGCGCCGAGGAGAAATCTGCGGCGACGATGCGCATTGCAGTTCCAGTGTATGGTGCGGCTGAATCGCTGAATGTGGGTACTGCTGCAGCGATATGCCTCTATGCTTCGGCAATGGCACAACACCAGACTCAGTAGCTTCCTGACTCGGCGGCTCACATAAAATAAGAACTTTTGAAACACAGACATGTATTGGAGAAAGAATGTCCGCTCATTCTGGTCACACCGGATCAGGCGCAATTTTTGCGGCTTTAGGCGCAAACCTAGGCATTGCGGTTCTTAAGTTTATTGCCTACCTTCTGACCCGTTCATCCTCAATGTTGGCCGAGGCTATTCACTCGGTAGCAGACTCGGGTAACCAGTTACTTCTGCTGATAGGCGGCAAAGTAGCGCAAAAAGAAGCAGACGAAGAGCATCCTTTTGGTTACGGGCGTAACCGCTATATCTATGCCTTCATCGTATCTATTATTATCTTCGCGCTTGGCGGTCTCTTCGCTCTCTACGAGGGGTACGAGAAATGGCATGACCCTCACGGAATTACGGAGTGGCAGTGGGTACCGGTTGCGGTACTTGTAGGTTCTATTCTCCTGGAAGGTAACTCGTTCCGCGTTGCTATTAAAGAATCGCGCGAGATGAAGGGGCAGCAGAGCTGGTTTCGTTTCTTACGTACCTCAAAGAATCCGGAGCTTCCGGTACTTCTGCTGGAGGATGCGGGCGCACTCCTTGGTCTAATCCTGGCTCTTTTCGGTGTGTCGATGACTTTGCTGACTGGCAACGGACTGTGGGATGCCGCCGGTACTCTGGCTATCGGTGTACTTCTGGTATTTATCGCCGTATTCCTCGCCTCAGAGATGAAGTCTTTGATTCTGGGAGAGGCCGCTTCCCCGGAGGATCTCGCGAAAATTCGTGCCGCGATCGAAAACGGGGATCAGGGTCGTGTTATTCATATTAAGACTGTGCATCTGGGACCTGAAGAGATTTTAGTTGCGGCTAAGATCCGCATTCATGATGCTGATACGGGAATTACCGTTGCGAATGAGATCGACAAAACTGAAGAACGTATTCGTGAGGCGGTACCGGCGGCACGTGTTATATATCTGGAACCGGATGTTTACCGTCCCGAAGCGCAGGACTCCACGAGCGTATCCCATTAGCCGGTAGAAATCTCGGACTTATAGATCTTCTTGGTCTGCTGGAATGCTTATTCTCGAAAGGAACAGATGTCGGAATATTCCGTTCAAGTGGTGGGCGCTGCTATTGTAGACAGCCTTGAATCACCCTCTTGGATGCTTGTTGCGCAGCGGTCTGCACCCGAATCCCTTGCGGGTTTATGGGAGTTTCCGGGTGGCAAGGTTGAGTCGGGGGAATCTTGCGAGCAGGCGCTGGAACGTGAACTGATGGAAGAACTTGGTGTGAGCGTACATCTTGGTTCTGAGGTACAGGGAGATCATCCGCAAGGCTGGGTCTTAAACGAGAAGGCTGCTATGCGGGTGTTCCTTGCCGAGATTAGCAGGGGTGAGCCTTTACCACTCCAAGATCATCGTGAACTTCGATGGGTTTCAGTGAAGAAGCAGAGCGGTCAAGATATTCTTGATTTACCCTGGATTCCCGCCGACTTGCCTATAGTGCGGGAGCTGCTGAGCATACTCCATCAGAGCTGAAATATAACGGTGCGTCTTGTGAGGCATTTCCAGAGTGTAAAGGCATAAGTATCCGTTATTTCTGGAAAAAATGAAAGGTTAACGGATATTTCTTTCTGAACAAGCGTTGGGTCCCTTGTTATTATGCAGACATTCTGTAGGTAAACTATGCCTATCCCAACACTACACTTATGGTGTGCTAAGTCTCACACGATCCTGATGGGGTCTGTAACCCGGGGAACCTTTAGAGTTAAATTAAAGAAAAGAAATTTTGTCTAATCTAACGTGGTGACGAATTATGGGTCTTGATGCACAATCATGGGGAATATTCATTGGTAACTTCCTCATCGGTTTACGGGAAGGGCTAGAAGCCGCGCTTGTCGTGGGTATCCTTATTGCCTATGTGCACAAGACCAAGCGTAATCACCTTCTCCCACCTATTTGGATTGGCGTTGCAGCCGCCATCGCTGTTTCGCTCATCTTCGGAGCAATTCTGACTTTTGGGCCTGAAACGCTGACCTTTGAAGCCCAAGAAGCCATCGGCGGTTCCCTCTCGATTATTGCGGTTGGATTTGTCACCTGGATGGTGTTCTGGATGGCGGAAAACGCTCGCGCCCTCTCTGCGGAACTTCACGGAAAACTTGATGCGGTTCAAACTAGCTCATGGGCCGTGATAGTTCTCGCGACTCTCTCAGTAGGGCGTGAAGGTCTTGAAACCACGCTCTTTATCTGGTCTGCCACTCGCGCCGCTACTCAAGGCACTGAGATAGGCACGGTGCTTCCTGTCATTGGTGCCATTGTCGGTATTTTGACGGCAGTACTCATTGCGTGGGCTATGATGCGCGGCGTTATGAAGATCAACCTTGCGAAGTTCTTCACCTGGACCGGTGCTTTCCTTATTATTATTGCTGCTGGTGTGCTCTCCTATGGTATTCACGATCTACAGGAAGCACGAATACTGCCGGGACTGAACAATATAGCATTCGCTTCTCAAGACTTTATCGAACCGGGCGGTTTCCTTGCCACGATCCTGAAAGCAGTCTTTAACCTTTCAACCACTACCACGTGGGTCGAAGCTATAGCGTGGGTGCTGTACGTGGGTATCGTTATGCCCCTCTTCTTCTGGAAACAAAAGCGAGGTCATACCCCTTCGCGTAAAGCTGCTGATGCGTCTCAAGCATCTGGCATGGTGCACGTATCGAAGGTGGCTAATAAAATCACTGGTGAAACTGCTTCTTCCTCCAACTCTGCAGGTATTAAGACCCCTACTTCCGATGCCGGATAACTGATTTTTCATATTTCTCTGTCCCCGAACAAAGGAAAACACAATGCGAAAGTCCCTATACTCCGCAGGTGCCCTGCTGTCAGTCGGCGCTATTGCGCTGACCGGGTGCACGCCCAATAGCGCGAATAACGCCTCAGGTGGTTCTGGCGGAACCGCTGACGGTTCCATCTCGGTTACTTCAACCGATACCGAGTGCAAGCTTTCTGCCACTGAAGTTAAAGCTGGTAAAGTCACCTTCAAGGTAAAGAACGAAGGCTCGAAAGTGACCGAGTTCTACGTCCTAGGCTCCGACGGACTGCGCATTATTTCTGAGGTCGAAAACATTGGTCCCAACCTTTCTCGTGATCTCACTGTTGAACTTCCTGAAGGCTCGTATAAGACAGCCTGCAAGCCCGGTATGGTTGGCGACGGCATCAAGGGTGATCTTAAAGTTGTCAAGAACGAGAGCGCTCAGCCCATCTCTGCTGATGAGCAGGCTATGCGCGATACCGCAGTTACGCAATACTCTTCATACGTGAAAGACCAGGTCGAGGCGCTTAAAACCGATACTGACGAGTTCGCCAAGCTCTACCAAGAAGGCAAGAACGAGGAGGCAAAAGCTAAGTACGCGGCGGCCCGTATACATTACGAGCGCATCGAGCCCATTGCGGAAAGCTACGGTGAGACCCTAGACCTCAAGCTGGATGCGCGTGAAACCGATCTCGAAGAAGGTAAGATTCAGGAGTGGACCGGTTGGCACAAGATCGAGAAAGACTTGTGGCAGCCTAAGGCAGACGCCAACGGCGGAAAAGAATACAAGCCGCTTACCACTGAAGAACGTAAACAAGTCAGCGAAACGCTCGTGAAGGACACCCAAGAGCTGTACGATTACGTGCATTCGGATAAGTTTAAGCTTGATGCTTTCCAGATCTCCAATGGTGCGAAAGAGCTCTTGGACGAGGTTGTCAACACCAAACTGACCGGTGAGGAAGAGAACTGGTCACACACTGACCTCTCCGATTTCCAGGGTAACGTAGATGGTGCGAAGGTGGACTACGAAAACCTTCTGCCGATTCTGCAGAAGAAGAACCCTGAGCTTGCCAAGACTCTGCAAGAGAAATTCGACGCCGTGCAGAAGATCCTGGATAAGTACAAGCAGGGCGACGGTTTCAAGCCCTATAACGAGCTGAGCAAAGAAGAAGTCCGTGAGCTCTCCGATGCCGTGACTGCGCTCGCAGAGCCTGTCTCGCAGATGACTGAGACCGTGGCAGGCGGTGAGTCCGCTGAGGGCAAGAGCGATGATACTTCTTCTTCGAAGCCGGCTGCGTCATCTGAGTCCTCCGCTGGAGCTTCGCAGGATGCTTCCGAGCCAGCGGCAGGTACCTCATCGGCAACAGCTAAGTAACGTATCAGCATTTCAACGTACAGATCCTGATCACACAGGGGATTGATGGCGTTGAGAGATGCTGCCTAGATGCTGAGCCGTCCGTGAGCGTTTCTACATTCGCGAGATAATCGCGGATACAGAGACACTTGCGGGCGGTCGGTTCTCAAATACTCAACTGACACACAGTTGTCATATAATCTCCAAAATATTTAGGGAGAATATCTCATGCGTGAAGAAAAGACACCCACGACACAGGTTCAGCAATCCCACACTGCTGACCAGTCAGACGTATCTCGTGGTACCAGTCGACGGACTCTGATGACGGGCGCAGGTATAGCGGCTGCCTCTGTGGCAACTGTAGGCGCTCTTGCTGGATGTTCCGCAGAAGACCAAAAAAATGCTGAGGCCTCGGGTAAGTCTGCTGTTAAAGACTCATATTCTTTCTTTGGTGAGCATCAGAGTGGTATCTCGACAGATGCCCAAGACCGCATGTATTTCGCGGCTCTCACTCTTAAAACCACATCGAAGGATGAGATTAAGAAGCTTTTTAAAGAATGGTCAGAAGCATCGCGTAAACTCATGGCGGGAGAAATCGTGGGGGAGGACTCCTCCTATGAAGCACCTCCAAAAGATACAGGCGAAGCTATGGATCTTTCTGCTGGGCATCTAACTATCACCTTTGGCTTGGGGCGATCGTTTTTCGTGGATTCAGAAGGCAAAGATACGTACGGGTTTAAAGATAAACTTCCGCCCGCCTTGGTAGACATTCCCAAGATGGCGGGGGATGTCATAGAACCCGAACGAAGCGGCGGCGATCTGTGTATTCAAGCCTGTGCTGATGATCCCCAGGTGGCTTTTCACGCTATCCGAAACCTAGTGCGTATTGCTGCGGGTCGTGCCGTTGTAGCGTGGAGCCAGCTCGGATTTGGGCGTACCGCATCCACGTCAAGTACGCAGGATACCCCGCGCAACCTCTTCGGGTTCAAAGACGGTACCAACAATATTAAGGTTCAGAATCCAGAGTTGTTGGAAAAGCATGTCTGGGCTTCAAAATCTAATTCGGAGGGGCACCCCGATTGGATGGACGGCGGCACCTACCTTGCGGCACGCCGCATCCGCATGATTATCGAGACATGGGACCGCTCCCGGCTACGGGAACAAGAAGAAATCGTGGGGCGCACCAAAGTAACAGGCGCGCCGCTGTCAGGCGGTGAAGAATTTACCGCTCCGGATTTTAATATGAAGGGCAAATACGGTCCCATTATTCCCGATGATTCGCATATGCGCCTGATGCATCCAGACCAAAACAACGGGGTGCAGATGCTTCGTCGTGGGTATAACTACACGGATGGTTCTGACGGGCTGGGGCACCTGGATGCCGGTCTCTTCTTTATCGCTTTTATCTGTGACCCTCGCACGCATTTTATTCCTTTGCTCAGTACCATGACGGCATCGGACGCTATGAGTGAGTATCTGCGGCATACCGGGAGCGCGGTCTTCGCTATTCCGGCAGGAGTTAAAGACGAGAACGATTTTATAGCATCAAAACTTTTTAACTAAGCTCCGTATTCAACCTTTAGCGGCTGGTCTACGTTCATATAGCGGACGTTGGCCAGCCGCTATGCGTCATATTGTGGAAATTTAATTTGTTTCCGTAAGCCCTCAGGGTACTATTGAGCTAGAAATCACATATACATCGTGGGAGACAATGATGACTACTCCAGCACCTCAGTACGATCCGAACACTTTTAGACGTGATTCAGCCCCGTCGGATACTCAAGCGATTTACATCCAAGAAGGCGGCGAATCGCACGACAGCCTATTTAATTTACCATCGAAACACCCTAAAATTTTCCGTCTTCAAGAAATTATGATTGTATCGGCGCTTTTGTGCTTTCTTCATGGTGTTATCTCAGCTTTTGCGCCAAACAACTTTAAACCGCTTGAAGGCCTTCCGGAATTTGGGGTTTGGGGCGGTCTTGTGCTTCTAGCCGTGGCAGCGGTCGTTTATCTATGGGTTTATTTCACCATTCAGAAAGGTAAACGCATCGGTCTTACTTTTGGACTGATATTTGCGATTTTGGGCGCTTTTATCGCTATTATGTCGATGATCGGCAATATTCTTAACTCCCAGCATTACGGTCTTGTTCCCATCTATGCTGGCTGGTTTATCACGAACGTCCTATGGATTCGTTCCGCTTTTGACCCCGCTG
Source organism: Rothia sp. HMSC036D11 (assembly GCF_001814205.1). Taxonomy (NCBI): domain Bacteria; kingdom Bacillati; phylum Actinomycetota; class Actinomycetes; order Micrococcales; family Micrococcaceae; genus Rothia; species Rothia sp. HMSC036D11. The sequence continues at coordinate 12,957 of NZ_KV815302.1, read as the reverse complement.
TTAAAGAGCTCCTCGTCTAAATACATAAATGACGACATAATTCCTGGCTGCATTCACAGAGGTGATGCGGCCAGGATCTATTTAAATTTAACGCTGGTTGCGCTGAGATTTTGTGGAAGGCTTTCGGCTACTCTGATCGGGAGAATGTTCTGTAGTTTTTCATGCCTAGGGCCTATAGACACAAGCTATCGTGAAAGAAGACTCCAACTGCACTAAACTAGAAAGATAGCGCGTGTCTGCGTGCCCTGCGGCGCGCCCGCCTGGTGAGAACAATGCACAAATGCAGAGAAGAGTAGTTATGACCGATTCCGTGCAGGAACATGAGAACGCGCCCGAATCAGCGCACATTCTTGCCCGTATTGCACAGGTTTTAAAAGAGAACCCTGAGAACGGTTTAGAAACCGTTCGAGAAGCCTTCGAGGCAGAACGTGAACGCGCGCAGAAAGCTCTGCGTGAGCACGCGCAAGACTTTGACTCGCTCAAGGAAGTACGTCTTGGGTTCTTTGGCGATAAAGGCAGCTTAAGCCTTGCCAACCGGCAGATGCGTGACCTTGAAAACCAGCATAAGGGGCCGGTCGGTAAACTTTTAGGACAGGCGCGTGCGGTACTCACCGAGGCTATTGAGGCCCGTACCGCAGAACTTGAAGCAGAGCGCGAGGCGCGCATCCTTGCGGAAGAAGCGGTAGATGTAACCGCTGCCACAGCACGCCATTCATTGGGTGGGCGTCACCCTGTTGCGTTGATGCAGGAAAAACTTACCGATATTTTCGTGGGTATGGGCTGGGAAGTTGCCGATGGACCGGAACTAGAGTCCGAGTGGTACAACTTTGATGCCCTGAATATTAAGCCAGATCATCCGGCACGCGAGATGCAGGATACTTTCTATGTAGAGCCTAAAGAAACGCATCTTCTTTTACGTACCCATACCTCCCCGGTACAGATGCGTTCCATGCTTACCCGTGAGCTGCCACTGTACATTGTGTGCCCTGGTCAGGTTTATCGCACAGATGAGCTTGACGCTACGCATACCCCGGTATTCCATCAGATTGAAGGCTTGGCAGTCGATAAGGGACTGACCATGGCTGATCTGAAGGGAACTCTCGAATATATGGCGCGTGCAATGTTCGGTGAAGAAGCGAAGATTCGTCTGCGTCCGAACTTCTTCCCCTTCACGGAACCTTCTGCAGAGCTCGACCTATGGCACCCCCACGCGAAAGGCGGGCCCCAGTGGATTGAGTGGGGCGGTTGCGGCATGGTGCATCCCAATGTTTTACGTGCCGCAGGCATTGACCCCAATGTATATTCGGGTTTTGCGTTCGGCATGGGTATTGAGCGTACCCTCATGTTCCGTAATAATGTCCTTGATATGCACGACATGATTGAGGGCGATATCCGTTTCTCTGAACAGTTCGGGATGGAGATTTAGACACTATGCGTATACCCCTATCATGGCTGCGCGAATTTGCGCCTGTCCCCGAGGATGCTTCGGCTGAGGACGTTCTTGCAACTCTCGTGAAGGTAGGTCTAGAGGAAGAGGATGTGCATCGTCCTACCGATGAGATTTCCGGTCCCATCGTGGTCGGTCAGGTGCTTTCACTGGAGCCCGAAACTCACTCCAACGGCAAGACCGTGAATTGGTGCCAGGTGCGCGTAGTTCCCGAAGGACAAACACAGACTCTCACCGGCAAAGGCATTGAAGAATCCGGCGTGCAGGGTATTATCTGCGGTGCCCACAACTTCAAGGTCGGCGACAAAGTCGTAGTAACTCTTCCCGGCGCCGTACTGCCCGGAAACTTCGCCATTACCGCCCGCAAAACCTATGGACATAAGTCTGCCGGTATGATTGCTTCTACCCGAGAGCTGGGGATTGGTGAAGATCACGGTGGTATTTTGGTGCTCTCTACGCTGGGTCTTGACCCGGAACTTGGTTCCGATGCATTGGAACTTTTGGGTCTGCATGACGAAGCAGCAGAGGTTAATGTGACCCCCGATCGCGGATATGCGTTTTCGATTCGCGGTATTGCCCGTGAATATGCGCATGCGACCGGAACCTCTTTTAACGACTTCGTTCTGGAATACGACGCTCGCGCCCCCAAGGCTAACTCTGAAGGCATCTCGGTACGTCTAGAGGATTCCACGCCAATTCACGATAACCCGGCAACTGTACGCTTCACCATGCGCCAGGTTAATGGTGTGGATGCAACCGCGCCAGTACCCACGTGGATGGCTTCACGCTTGCGCTTAGCGGGTGTGCGTTCTATCTCGCTGCCGGTTGATATTTCCAATTACGTGATGCTTGAGACTGGTCAGCCGCTGCACTTCTATGATGCCGATAAGGTACAGGGAGAAATCGTGGTGCGCCGAGCAGTCGCAGGGGAGAAGCTGACGACTTTGGACGGCGTTGAACGCGACTTGCATCCAGAGGACATTGTGATTACCGATGATTCTGGCGTTATCGGCCTTGCTGGTGTCATGGGTGGTGCTTCTACCGAGGTCACGACCGAGACAAAGAATATTCTGATTGAGGCGGCACGCTTTGATGAAGTTTCCATTGCGCGTACCGCGCGCCGTCATAAGCTTATCTCTGAAGCGTCTAAGCGTTTTGAACGCGGGGTAGATACGAAACTTCAGCCAGCGGCTGCCCAGCGTGCAGTTGAGCTACTTGTCGAGCTCGCAGCAGGAGTTGCAGATGCGGGGGTGACCGATGTCGTGATTTCTCGCGATCCAGTGGTCATCGACCTTCCCCGGGATTACGTGAAGAACCGCATCGGGGTGGAGTACTCACCCGAACAGATCGTCAATACTCTCACAGAAATAGGATGTGAGGTTGAGGCGACCGCGACGGGATACACCGTAAAAGCTCCTTCGTGGCGTAATGATTTGCTGGCTCCGGAAGATCTAGCGGAAGAAATTGCTCGTTTGGATGGATACGAGAATATTCCGTACACTCTACCCGTCGCTCCCGCAGGTCACGGATATACTCCGGAACAAGCCGCCCGTCGGCGAGCTGCTAATGCGCTCGCGGCAGCTGGGTTGACCGAGGTTTTCGCTTACCCCTTCGTCTCGGAGGAAGCGAATAATCTTTGGTCTTCGCCAACCGCTGGCGAAAAAGTGAACTCGGTACGGTTAGCGAACCCAATTTCTTCTGCTGAGGGATGGCTGCGTCGCTCGCTCCTGCCCGGTTTAACAGAGGTTTTGCAGCGGAATCTCTCGCGCGGTTTCAAAAACTTGAAGATTTTTGAAGCTGGCCGCGTTTTTATTCCTGGTGAACGACAGGGCTCCGCTAGTATCCCTCCTTTGGGTGAACGGCCCAGTGATGAGGTTCTTGCGGATTTGAATGCGGGTATCCCCGAGCAGCCTGTGTATTTTAGTGGCCTATTTGCTGGCGCCGAGCACGAGCCAATGCCTGGCACTCAGGCTCGTGCCTATGACTGGCGCGATGCGCTGGATGCGGCACGCCTCATAGCGGATGTTTTAGGTGTTGAGATTGTGATTGCCCAAGGAACCCATCAGGCATTCCATCCTGGACGAACCGCGCAGCTCCGCACGCAGGACGGACAAACTATTGGTTATGCTGGCGAGCTGCATCCGAAGCTCCTGCAGACCGAGAATCTCCCTGAACGTACCTGTGCTTTTGAGGTGAACTTTACTGAACTGTTTGCTTCCCGCTCGGGTGTGCCTCAGGCATCGCCTATTTACGGTTATCCGGCAGCTACTCAGGATGTTGCTCTTGTGGTCGATGAGGATATTCCTGCTTCTGAGGTAGCTCAGGCTCTTCGTGATGGCGCTGGGGAATTGCTCGAAGATTTGCGAGTCTTCGATGATTATCGTGGTCAGGGCGTCGAGAGCGGTAAAAAATCATTGGCGTTTGCTATGCGCTTCCGCGCACCTGATCGCACGCTCACTGCTGAAGAAGCAAGCGCTTCGCGTGAGGCAGCGGTTGCTGTTGCCGCGGAACGCTTTGGGGCTGTGGCGCGTGTGTAGACGCACTATGGCATAGTTCATCACTAGCGCCCCTTCGCCCGTTACGTGGATCAGAAGGGGCGCTAGCTATGTGTTCATACGAATCATGTACTTGCCAAGTTGTAGGTGAGCGTTAGAAAATCGTCACTCTGTGAAGGTTCTATCACGTCTTAACTTTCCGTAAGGCTAAGGCACCGGTACCCTAGTACAGGAAACACGATAAGGAGAGCGCATGACACAGCGTGATGACGAATACGAAGACGTCGATTACGAGGGTACTGAAGAATCCAGGGATGATTTTTTCGGCATGAGCGATGCCGACGATGAATACTACGAAGAACGACCCCACATCAACTGGGTATCGGTATTTAGCGTACTTCTGGCTATCGTGGTTGCAATCGTTCTGTGCGTTGTGGGTGTTCGTGCGCTTTTCTCCGCGAATCAGGACGCGGAATACGAGGGCAAAAGCTGGGTTATTGAAGGCAGTTATGTTGATTTGACCCCCGATTTAGAAACAGACTCGAATGTAGCGCAATATAAGGGTAATCTGCCGAAGGATAACCGCATCGACGGCATGAAATATCGCTCAAACCTGAAGGACACCTATGAGGTCCATGCGGGTGAAAATATCGATTTCCGTGGTACGCAGACTGGAACCTATGCGCAGGATTTCCCCCGTGAGGTAAGTGCTTTAGTCGCAGAGACCTCTGACCACCAGATTGAGGTTGTGCGTACCGGTGAAAAAGGAAGCGTTAAAGCGATTGAGCAGGGCAGTGTAGGTCAGCAGTATCTCGTTGGCTGGGGTAGTTTTGCGCTAGCTCTTGTTGTGTTGATCGGTGGATGCGCCTTCGGTATATGGTCTAATCGCCGCTCTCGTGTTGATTATGTAGATGTCGACGGATTCGAGGAATCTGACGACTATGAAGAGGACGATGAGGGCTACATCGTTGAGGAAGAATCTTCACAGGACGATGTAGAGTCGCGGCAAAAGTAGCACAGTAGTAGGCTGAACCTGACCTTGTAGAATATGCGAGGTCAGGTTCCGCTTTTGTATGCGGGAATAGAGGATATAAAGTCCACAAAGTATGCTAGGAACGTAAAAGTTTTCAAATAAAGTTGCGCATAATCGATATTTAGGTCGCATAATTATGTGTATATGTATTATCTTTGAGTATTGAGAGCGGTGCGGTACCTCGTGGGGTCCGTGACTAGACTCAACCTGTGGTTGGAACCGAAGGAAGTAGAAGACAAAATGCCTTTCCCCTCGACAAAAATCGCGCGTCAGGCACGTATCGTGGAATTGTTGCAGACCCGCCGTGTACGTTCTCAGGCTGAGCTGGCGCAATATCTTACCGATGACGGTATGAAAGTTACTCAGGCTACGCTCTCACGTGATCTTGTAGAAATTGGTGCTGAACGTATTCGTGATGAGGGTGCTGGTCTCATATATGCTGTTCCAAACTATCCTGCGCGTCGTGGGGGAGGGGCAGCTCCCGATGCACGCATGATTTCGCTCTTTAAAGAGCTGCTTATCACGGCGGAAGGCTCGGGCAATATTACGGTTTTGCGTACCCCACCCGGTGCCGCGCAATTCCTAGCGTCCTCTATCGATCAGAGCGGCTTAGAGGCAATTCTTGGCACAATAGCTGGAGACGATACCGTAATGGTAATATCCCGCGATCCTGCTGGTGGACAGGAACTTGCAGCTAGTTTCTTGGCATGGTCTACAAACTAATAAAAGACTTTATTGAATATTCAGATACGGTGAATGCCGTGTAAAGCTATGGTTTGCATGAGGCGGTGGGCGCAAAATTGAGACGTGATGGTTTGTTCCCGCTGCCTCTGTGCTATTCAGCGGTTGATGCTGCCGCAGCGAGAAGTTCTTGCATACTCGGTAGGTCGAAGAACCGGGCAACATCTGCGGGGGTTTGTGTACCTAAAGACGCATTGGCGCCAGCATCAAGAAGTAACTGAGAGATAGTGAGGTTATCGCGGAATACCGCGCAGACTAACGCCGTTTGCCCACGGTCATTGAGACGATCTAGGTCTGCACCCGCTTTGAGAAGAACGCGCACGATTTCTTCATGCTCATGGTAAGCGGCAAGGATGAGGAGGGTGTCTCCGTGGGAGTTTGTGAGATTTACCGGTATGCCTTGATCGAGGAGCGACTGGAGCGCAATAGGCTTATTATTGCGGGCAAGGTCAAAGATCGAATTGAGGAATTCGAGCTCTTGGTCTTTTAGCTCGGGGGAGACTTGAGATGATGTTGAAAAGTTATCGGTCATGGAGGCTTCCTGCATAGGAGATTATCGTTTATTTTGATTCATTCATAAATACTATTACGAATTTATCAGAATACAAATTTGTTGAATAAATGTGACCGGTAAAAAGCTCGGTTTATAGGTATGCTGTAAACTTTGCCTGAGATTGACGGGTTTAGAATGGAGAAGGCTAAACAAACGCCATATTGTGCTGTTAGCACTACCGAGTTAGAGCTTTTTCATGCTACGCAAGAACATACAACAGGAATAAAGAAACGATGCCCGTTACTGTTGAGAATGCCTCCGCCCCTGAACCGGCAACATCGCACAATATTGCACGTCTGCTCGCAAGCCGCATACACGAGAACACTCCAGCGCTAGTATTTTCAGCCTCCTCGAATATCGCTACGGTGACATATCGAAAACTGGGGCAGGCGGCGGCTCGGGTACAGACACATCTGCGAAAATGTGGTGTGAAGGAAGGCGATCGAGTAGCGCTCTCTTTGCCTAATGTTCCCCTGATGCCCGCTCTATACTATGGCATTCTGGCAAGCGGTGCTCTCTGTGTTCCGTTAAACCCTCTGCTGAGTGGTGCCGAGCTTGAACATCATCTGCAGGATAGCGGCGCTACCATGCTCTTTGCCTGGGAAGGAACCCGCCTAGCGGCTGAAGCACACCAAGTGCCCCTCGTGTGTGACGGAACTGTGCATCTTGAGATATTAGGCGGCACCAGTGCAGACCCTCAATCTTCATTAGCTCCCTTTGGAATAGACCATCCGTCTGAACCAGAACTCAAATTATGCCCCGTAAGCCCGGCGGATCCGGCGCTTATTCTCTATACCTCGGGAACTACGGGAAAGCCCAAGGGCGCAACCCTAACGCACGCTAATATTCTGAGCAATGCCCAAAGCTGTGCTCAAGTGTTCGGATTTACCGCTGAAGATATTATTTTTGGTGGCTTACCTCTTTTTCATGCTTTTGGGCAAACAGTCACCCTCAACGCGGCATGCGCTGCTGGCTCAACCATCGCTCTTTTGCCAAGGTTCACCCCCGAAGAGGCAATCAAACTCATCGACCAAGCCGATGTGACGGTTCTTGCAGCAGTACCCAGTATGTATGTGGCGCTTATAGCCGCACTCGAAGAAAACCCGTCTAACGCTCGCCAGCTGAAAGGACGCATCCGATTTGGTATTTCTGGAGGCTCACCACTGCCCGCATCTGCGCACAGTGCATTTGATGCGTTAATTTCCTGTCCTATATATGAAGGGTATGGGCTGAGCGAAACCTCACCAGTTGTCAGTTTTAATCAGGCCCAGTTTGGGCACGTAACTGGCTCCGTCGGACGTGTGCTTCCGGGAGTGCAGGTGCAGATACGTGACGATGAAGGTCGGTCTTTACCTGCAGGAACTCATGGGCAGCTTTGGGTTTCGGGCGAAAATATCATGGCGGGATACTGGAATAACCCTCAGGCTACGGACGAGGTTTTCGACGGTACATGGTTTGCCACCGGAGATATAGCTCGTCTGGATAACAACGGCAATATTTATATTGTGGACCGCATTAAAGACATGGTGCTGCGTAATGGGTATTCCGTTTATCCTCGTGAAATAGAGGATGTTCTTCAAGCGCATCCGCAGGTTCGAGCCGTTGCCGTTATTGGTTTTGATGATGCACTCGTTGGCGAGGAGATTACAGCTGTTGTCGTCTCTCGCGGGCAGAAGGATGATGAATCGCTGATTCAAGAATTAGATACTCTCGCGCGTGAGAAACTCGCTGCCTATAAGTATCCGCGCCATTATCGAATTGTAGATTCCATGCCGTTGGGGCCCACTGGAAAAATCCTTAAACATGAACTACGTGCCATGTTTATCGAAAAAAGGTAGAATTCTTGAGGCTGTCAAAGCCACCGTGTCGCATTAATTCTGCGGCGAACATACATCGACTGATCCCAAACCCGCTGACCTCCGAAAGAGAGAGTAATGAACGTTTCTGCGCTCGCATCCATGCAAGAGCTTATTCCGGCGGCATGCGCAACCATTCAGGATTACCCACATCAGGGAATCCTGTTCTACGACGTCACCACTCTCTTTGCAAACGCTGAGGTTTTTAAAGCATCTATTGACGAGATAGCACGGCTTTTTGAAGGTACTTATGACGTTGTCGCTGGTGTAGAAGCCCGTGGTTTTCTTATGGCTTCAGCGCTTGCTTATGCCTCCGGCAAAGGCATTATGACGGTACGTAAGGCTGGTAAGCTGCCCCGTGAAACATACCGCGAAGAATATGAGCTTGAGTATGGTACTGCAGCTATCGAGATTCACTGTCATGATTTCGCACCGGGAACCCGCGTGCTTCTACTCGACGATATCTTGGCAACCGGTGGCACGCTGGTGGCTGCCGCGAAGCTTATTGAACGTGCGGAGCTGAAAGTAGCAGGAATTGGCACTCTCTTGGAGCTCAAAGGTTTGGGCGGGCGTGAAGCTCTGGCGCAATACCGAGTAGAAACTTTAAGTGTAGTTTCTGAGTAACGTCCTGCCTCAAAGCACATAGACATAGCTTTTGAGCGTGCATATAACCCTGTAAAATAGGTACTCTGTTTTCGGCATCGCCGTAAATCGTGAGTTAATCGGCGTTATGCCGTTAAAGGAGTTTTTATGCCCGCAGAAACATCTAAGAATGTTTCCGAGAATGTTGCTACACGTGTCTTTGCGCAGCAGCTTGCCCAAGAACGCGAACATGTTGCAAAAATCTATGCACGACTAGATGATTTACGGGAAGAAACCTCACAAAAACTCGCGGATGTTCGCAAGAATCAGGCGGTTGGTGGGCATCAAAACCGTTCCGAACGGGACTCTTTTGCCACTCATTACGAAGATCGCCTGGCCCAGCTTAACGCAGTGGATGCGCGGCTTGTTTTTGGCCGTCTTGACCTTACAAAAGACGGAGCCGATGAGGTTCGGTATATCGGCCGTTTAGGAATTATGGATAGCGACCAGAAGCGGCTTTTGATGGATTGGCGTGCCCCCGAGGCCGGCACGTTCTATCAGGCTACGGCGTTTAATCCGTTAGGGGTTCGGCGTCGGCGGCATCTGATGCTGGAGGGACGTACCGTCACCAACATCGAAGATGAGGTGTTCGACTCCGAATTACTTCAGGATAGCGACACTTTGCATGGTGAAGGTGCGCTTCTCGCGGCTTTAAATAAGAAACGTACCGGGCGGATGAATGATATCGTCGCAACCATCCAAGCCGAGCAGGATGCGATTATTCGTTCCGAACTGCCCGGCGTTCGGGTTGTTCAGGGCGGGCCAGGTACCGGTAAAACTGCAGTTGCTCTGCATCGTGCGGCATATTTGCTGTATACAAATCGAGAACGCCTCGCTAAAGCGGGTGTATTAGTGGTAGGACCGTCGCATTCATTCATGTGGTACATTGAGCGTGTTCTGCCTTCTCTGGGGGAAACCGGAGTGGTCATGGCTTCCTTGGCAACACTGTACCCTGGGCTTCGCGCTGTACCAGAGCACGATCGTCGTATCGCTGCGCTTAAGGGTGATTTGCGCATGGTAGAGGTAATCAAGAAAGCAGTTGAAGATCGCCAAAAAGTTCCTGAGCGGGAACAGCGCCTCAACGTTGAGGGCACTGATGTTGTTCTTACTCCACAGATGGTACGTTCAGCACGTTCTCGGGCTCGTGCTACTGGAAAACCACATAATGAAGCTCGCGAGACGTTCGTCAAAATTTTGCTTAAGGAACTGACGAGCGTGCTGGACGATCAGCTTAATAAAGCCGCCGGTCGCATTGTGGACCGCCCTTATTTACAAGATGATGTGCGTGCTTCTTTGGATGTACGACGTGCTCTTAACCTTGCCTGGATGCCGCTTTCACCTGAAACGCTGGTGCGTTCCCTGTTCTCGAAACAGCAATATCTAGAGTCCGCAACTCAGAATTTTACTGAGGCAGAAAGGGAGCTTCTCAAACGCCCTGCCGATGCTCCTTTGACTGAGGCTGATGTTCCCTTACTGGATGAAGCTGCGGAGCTTCTCGGTGATTTCTCCCGGGTCACGGGTGCGGCAGCAGCAGCGCGCGCAGAGGCTGAGCATCGAGCTAACCTTGAGAATGCTTCAAAAGCACTTGAGAATGTGCATCAGACACTCGCCGATATTGGCGCAGACGGCGTTGTTACGGCCGAGCAGATCGCCGCTCTCAACGAGGTAGGTATCAATCGTATGACTGCTGCAGCTGCGGCACAGGCGGATCGCACCTGGGCCTATGGGCATATTGTTGTGGATGAAGCGCAAGAGCTTTCGCCTATGCAATGGCGCTTGCTGATGCGACGATGCCCCATGAAATCGTTTACGGTAGTGGGAGATATTGCGCAGGCATCTTCAGCCTCTGCCGCTTCATCGTGGTCTCAGGCTCTTGAACCTTTTGTAGGGGAGCGGTTTACCCTTGAAGAATTGACGATTAACTACCGTACCCCGGCGCAAATTGCGGATGCCGCAGTCGCCGTTGCACGCGAAGCCGGGTATGAAGTGTCAGCACCTCGTGCTGTGCGTGAAGGACAATGGGCACCTTTTATCCATCGGGTACCCCAGGAACACGTGGTTGCTGAGACTGTCCAGCGCGTGAGTGATGAGGTTGCCCTGGGAGATGGGGCTCTTATCGGAGTAGTCTGTTCCCCTGCCCAGTACACACAGGTGGCGCGTGCAGTTATGGAAACACATGCGGATCGTACAGGAACCGCTGAGGACGCCGTCGAAAATCAGGTTCTTGTCTTGACTCCTTGGGAAGCTAAAGGGCTTGAGTTTGATGTTGTCATCATCGTGGAACCGCAGCAGCTTCTTGACGATGCACAAGGTGCTGTAGGTGATCTATATGTATCAATGACTCGCCCCACACAGCGGCTTCATCTGGTAGGAACCTCAATGCCCGCAGGTCTAGATGCTGAAGAACCGGATCTGCCCAGTCGTAAAGTGGACCTGTAAGTAGTGTTGGCATGTATCGCAGGTAGCGACGTAGTGCTAGGCTATAACTATCAATCCTGGGTGTACTTACTATGTGCAGGCTGTGTTCTGCAAATCAAATATTTCTACACCGTATGTCATGGAACGGAGAACATAGAGAACCATGTCTGCCGACATCCTTAATGCGCAGCACAATGACGACACGTTCGAGAACATTTGGCAGGAGCTCAAATGGCGCGGACTCGTGCATGTGAGTACTGACGAAGAGGCACTCGAAAAAGCATTGAGCGATGAAAAGCTTACATTCTATACCGGGTACGATCCTACCGCCGCATCCTTACATTTGGGGCACCTTGTGCAGCTTTTGGTAATGCGTCGTCTGCAACTTGCCGGGCACTACCCCCTAGGTCTGGTGGGCGGTTTTACTGGCCTAATCGGAGACCCCCGGCAGACATCGGAGCGCGTACTTAATTCCCGAGAAGTCGTTGCTGAATGGGTTCAATCTCTACAGTCTCAGATTGAGCGTTTTCTTTCGTTTGAGGGTGATAATGCGGCTCGTATGGTGAATAATTTGGATTGGGGCGGGCAGCTTTCGGCTATCGATTTCTTGCGCGATATTGGTAAGCATTTTCGTGTGGGCACGATGGTCAAGAAGGAAATTGTTGCTAAACGCCTAAACTCTGAAGAAGGAATTTCTTACACCGAGTTCTCGTACCAAATCTTGCAGGGCTTGGATTATCTTGAGCTTAACCGTCAGTACGGATGCACTTTACAAACCGGTGGTTCTGACCAGTGGGGTAATCTCACCAGCGGCACCGAGCTGATTCGCAAGGTCGAGGGAAAAACCGTTCATGCTATTGGAACCCCTCTGATTACAAACTCTGATGGTACGAAGTTTGGTAAGAGCGAAGGCAACGCAATTTGGCTGAACCCCGAGATGTGTTCTCCATATGCCTTTTACCAGTTCTGGCTTAATACCGCTGATGCGGATGTAATAGATCGTTTGAAGGTCTTTACTTTCTTGACTCGTGCGGAGATTGGCGAATACGAGCATAAGGTCGAAGCCGAAGCGTACAAGCGTGAAGCACAGAAACGGCTTGCTTATGAGGTTACGGCCCTTGTTCACGGTGTTGAACCTACGGAACAGGCCATAGCGGCTTCGGAAGCCCTTTTTGGCAAGGGAGATTTTGCGGCCTTGGACGAGAGCACTCTTCAGGCTGTAATGGATGAGCTGCCTTCGGTTGAGCTTTCTTCGGATCGGCTGGATCTGATTACTGCGCTTACGGAGCTTGGTTTTGCCTCTTCCAAGTCTGAGGCGCGACGCATCCTGAAAGAAGGCGGCGCATCTGTCAATGGTGTGAAGGTTCAAGGTGAAGATGCCCTGATCTCATCTGAGCAGCTTGTGCACGGTAAGTATGCAATCGTGCGTCGGGGCAAGAAAAACCAGGGCGCGATTACCGTAGTATAGGGTTTACTATTCCCGTTTACCACAGGATCTTGAAGGGTTTCTATACGGTTCGATGTATGGAAACCCTTCATCTATATCTTCAGTATGGTGGTCTAGAGGGAAAAGAATATCTTAGCGATTCGAGTTTTTGAGGTGACATGACGGGAATACGCGCTTTTCAAGAACAGTGAAGAGCTGCGTAGTTTCGGGGGTCTTTCGCCCCCCAACCAGCACTGTAGAATTTATAGATATCTGACTAGTATTTTTGTGAGTGTTCTATATCATTACTCCTCGGGTTGCGGTGGTGGGTGTGGGTGTGTATAGT